>DATIAY010000020.1:0-7244 GCA_035457825.1 Candidatus Methylomirabilota bacterium | reverse complement strand
GCACCTCAGGATCGCTCATCAGAATCTTAAACGCGTTTTTCACCTGCTCGGCCGAAGCTCCTCCACCCACGTCCAGGAAGTTCGCCGGCGCGCCGCCGGCCAGCTTGATGATGTCCATGGTGGCCATGGCCAGGCCCGCCCCGTTGACCATGCAGCCGACGTCACCGTCGAGCTTGATGTAGTTCAGGCCGTACTTCGAGGCCTCGACGTCGAGAGGATCCTCCTCATCGGTGTCGCGCAGCGCCGTGAGCTCCGGGTGTCGAGCGAGCGCGTTGTCGTCGAAGTCGAGCTTGGCGTCGAGGGCCAGCACGCGACCGTCGGCCGTCGTCACCAGCGGGTTGATCTCGGCCAGCGAGCAGTCCTTGGCCAGGTAGAGAGCGAAGAGGGCCTTGATGAGGGCGGCGCCCGGCTTGAAGCGCTCGCCGGCCAGCCCCAGGGCGAAGGCCAGGCGGCGGGCCTGAAAGTCGGCGAGGCCCAGGGCCGGATGCGCCCACTCGCGCAGGATGCTTTCCGGGCTTCGCGCGGCCACCTCCTCGATCTCCATTCCGCCGGCCTGGGAGGCCATCACCACGTGGGTGGAGCGCGCGCGGTCGAGCGTGATCGACAGGTAGAGCTCGCGCTCGACGGCCGAGGCCTCCTCGACGAGGACCTTGCGCACCAGGATGCCCTCGGGGGGTGTCTGCGGAGTCCGCAGCCGCATGCCGAGGATCTGCCCACCCGCCTGCTCGGCGGCGGGTGGCGTGTCAGCCAGCTTGATCCCGCCGGCCTTGCCCCGCCCGCCGGCATGCACCTGGGCCTTGACGACCACCCGGCCCCCGATGCGTTCGGCCACGGCCCGGCACGCGGCGGGCCGGTCGGCCACCTCGCCTTTCGGCACCGGCACCCCGAACTCACGGAGGAGGGCCTTGGCCTGGTACTCGTGGACCTTCACGCCGCTGGTGTCTTCTGACCCCGGAACTTCCTGAGCAGCCAGACGATCGGATCGAAGTTGTCGGCCATTCGCTCTTTCATCGGGATGATGCCGTTGTCGGTGATCTGGATGTGCTCGGGGCAGACCTCGGTACAGCACTTGGTGATGTTGCACAGCCCGATCCCCGCCTGGGCCCGCACGAACTCCGTGCGGTCGCGGGTATCGAGCGGATGCATGTCCAGCCCGGCGATCTTGATGAAGAAGCGGGGCCCGGCGAACTGGCGCTTGAGCTCGTCGTGGTCGCGGATGACGTGGCAGACGTCCTGGCACAGGAAGCACTCGATGCACTTGTGGAACTCCTGGATGCGATCGATGTCCTCCTGCATCATCCGGTACTTGCCGTCGGGATCGGGCGGCCGAAGCCGGAGCGGGGGGACCTGCCGGGCCTTCTCGTAGTTGTAGGACACGTCGGTGACCAGGTCCCGGATGATTGGGAACGTCCGGATCGGCGTCACCGTCACCGTGTCCCCCGGCTGGAACAGGTCCATGCGCGTCATGCACATGAGCCGGGGCTGGCCGTTGACCTCCGCGCTGCACGAGCCGCACTTGCCGGCCTTGCAGTTCCACCGGCAGGCCAGGTCGGGCGCCTGCGTGGCCTGGATACGATGGATGACGTCGAGCACCACCATGCCCTCGTCGGCCTCCACCTTGTAGTCGCGGAAGTCGCCCCCGGTGGGCCCGCCGCGAAACACCTTCAGCGTGAAGGTCGGCATTATTTCCTCTCCTGGAACAGCGCCTTGAGCTCGGCCGGCATCTCGAGCAGCGGCTCGCGACTGACCTGGACGCGGCCGTCGCGCAGCCGCAGCACCACGTTGAGCTTGCCCCACGCGTCGTCAGTGACAGGATGATCCTCGCGGGTGTGGCCGCCGCGACTCTCCTTGCGCTCGAGCGCGGCCAGCGCCGAGCACTCGGCGACGGTGAGCAGCGAGCGGAGGTCGAGCGCGGTGTGCCAGCCGGAGTTGTAGACCCGCCCCCCGGCCACCCGCACCTTCTGGGCGCGCTCCTTGAGCGCGTCGATCCGCTTGAGCGCGTCCTTCAGCTCGGCCTCCTTGCGGATGATGCCGACCAGAGTCTGCATGGTCTCTTGAAGCTCGGCCTGGATCGCGTAAGGGTTCTCGCCGCCCGACCGCTCGAGCGGCGCCAGCGACTCTCGCACGATCGCCTCCACCTGGGCACCGTCGACGACCAGCTGGCCACTGAAGTTCTTGGCGTAGAGCGCGGCGTGGAGACCGGCCCGACGCCCGAAGACCAGCAGGTCGGAGAGCGAGTTGCCACCGAGCCGGTTGCTGCCGTGCATCCCCCCGGCGACCTCGCCGGCCGCGAACAGCCCGGCCACCGTGCCCTGGGTGGTATCGGCGTCCACGCGCACGCCGCCCATCACGTAGTGCTGAGCCGGCCCGACCTCCATCGGCTCCTTGGTGATGTCCACCCCGGCCAGCTCCTTGAACTGGTGGTACATGGACGGCAACCGCTTGCGGATGTAGTCGGCGGGCCGCCGGCTGCAGATGTCGAGGAACACGCCGCCGTGGGGGCTGCCCCGCCCGGCCTTGACCTCGGACCGGATCGCGCGCGCGACCTCGTCCCGCGGCAGCAGATCCGGGGTGCGCCGGTTGTTCTTCTTGTCCTGGTACCAGCGGTCGGCCTCGGCCTCGTTGTCGGCCGTTTCCCCCTTGAAGAACTCGGGGATGTAGTTGAACATGAACCGCTCGCCCTTGTTGTTCTTCAGCGTGCCACCGTCGCCCCGCACCCCTTCCGTCACCAGGAGGCCGGCCACCGATGGTGGCCATACCATGTGTGTCGGATGGAACTGCACGAACTCCATGTCGATGAGGTCGGCGCCCGCCCACAGCGCCAGCGAGTGCCCGTCGCCGGTGTACTCCCAGGAGTTCGACGTCACCTTCCAGGCCTTGCCGATGCCGCCGGTAGCCAGCACCACCGCCTTGGCCTTGAAGACGACCATCTCGCCGGTCTTGCGCCAGTAACCCACCGCCCCGCTCACCCGGTCGCCATCCTTCAGAAGGCGCTGGACGTTGCACTCCATGTGGACGTCGATGCCCTGATGGATGCCGTGGTACTGCAGCGTGCGGATCATCTCGAGGCCGGTCCGGTCGCCGACGTGGGCCAGCCGCGCGTAGCGATGGCCGCCGAAGTCGCGCTGCGAGATGAGACCCGCCTTGGTGCGGTCGAACAGCGCGCCCCAGCGCTCCAGCTCCAGCACGCGCTCGGGCGCCTCCTGAGCGTGCAGCTGGGCCATGCGCCAGTTGTTGAGCATCTTGCCGCCACGCATGGTGTCGCGGAAGTGGACCTGCCAGTTGTCCTCCGGCCACACGTTGCCCAGCGCCGCCGCGATCCCGCCCTCGGCCATGACCGTATGGGCCTTGCCCAGGAGCGACTTGCAGACCAGGCCCACCGACACACCCTGGGCGGCCGCCTCGATGGCCGCGCGCAGCCCGGCGCCACCGGCGCCGATCACGAGGACGTCGTGCTCGTAGGTCTCGTAGGTCGCCATCACAGGATCCTCAGGTCCCGAATCACGCCCATGGAAACCAGCCGGATGTAGAGGTCAGCCAGGGCCACGCTGAACAGGGACAGCCAGGCGTAGAGCGGATGCTGCTCGTTGAGCCGCGTGATGACGCGCCACACCCGATAGCGCGTGGAGGCCCGGGAGAAGATGTCCACGTGACCGCCGCACACGTGCCGGCAGGAGTGGCAGGAGAAGGTGTAGCCGGCCAGGAGGATCACGTTGATCCACATCACGAGGGTGCCCACGCCGATCCCGAACCGGTAGCCGCCCCCCGGCGCGGGGAAGCGGAAGGCCAGCAGCGCGTCCCAGGTCAGCATCACGACGAAGGCCACGGCCACGTACCAGGCGTAGCGGTGGAAGTTCTGAAAGAACAGGGGGAAGCGCGTCTCACCGGAATAGCCCTTGACGTCGGGCACCGCGCACGCGGTCGGGGCCAGCCAGAACGAGCGGTAGTAGGCCTTGCGGTAGTAGTAGCAGGTGAGGCGGAAGAGGCCGGGACCCCAGAGGATCAGGAACGCCGGCGACACCAGACCGAAGAGCGGGATCGTGATCTCGGGCAGGCTCCACCCGAACGTCGGATGGAGACAACTCTGGTACAGACACGGCGAGTAGAACGGCGACAGGTACGGGGGCGCGTAGTAGTGGGCGTTCTGGAGCGCGGCCCACGTCGAATAGACGAGAAACCCCCCGAGCACGATCACCACCGTGACCGGCAGCGCCCACCACGTGTCTTTCCTGAGATGCGGCGCGGCGATGGGTGGGCGCGCGGCGCTCAGCACCCGACCGTTCATGTCCCCTCCCGGGCGTAGGCCTTCTGGCCGTCCTCGTAGAGGTCGCCGCCCCGGCAGTCGTTGACCACGATGGCGGGGAACCCCTGGACTTCCAGGCGGCGGAGCGCTTCCGTGCCCAGATCTTCGTAGGCGACGACCTCGAGCTTCTTGACGTGGCGTGACAGCACGGCGCCGGCCCCGCCGATGGCGCCGAAGTAGACACCTTTGTACTGCTTGAGGGCCTCCTTCACCGCCGGGGATCGGTACCCCTTGCCCAGGGTGCCCTTGAGGCCCAGCCGGAGCAGGGCCGGCGTGTACTTGTCCATCCGGCTGGCCGTGGTGGGGCCGATGGATCCGACCACCTCGCCCGGGCGGGCCGGCGAGGGCCCGGTGTAGTAGATGATCTGGCCCTTCACGTCGATGGGGAGCCGTTCGCCCTTCTCGATCAGCGGGAAGAGCCGTCCGTGCGCGGCGTCGCGCGCGGTGTAGATCACCCCGGTGATGCGCACGCGATCGCCCGCCTTGAGCGACTCGACATCGGCATCACTCAGCGGAGGTGAGACCTCCTTGACCCCATCCGCCGCCGTCGTGATCACAGCGTGATTTCCTTGTGTCTATGGGCGTGGCATTCGATGGTCACGGCCACGGGCAGCGAGGTGATGTGGCAGGGGTATGCGAGAATGTGGATGCCCAGGGCCGTGGTATCGCCTCCGTAGCCCTGGGGACCGATCCCCAACCGGTTGGCCCGCTCGAGCAGCTCCTTCTCCAACGCATCGAGCTTGGGGTCGGGGTTGGGCGAGCCCAGCTCACGGAAGAGCGCCTGCTTGGACAGCAGGGCCGCCTTCTCGAAGGTGCCGCCGACGCCCACGCCCAGGATCAGCGGCGGGCAGGCGTCCGGGCCCGCCGTGCGCACGCACTCGATGATCCACTCCTTCACGCCTTCCACTCCCTCGGCCGGCGTCAGCATCCGGTACTTGGAGCGATTCTCGCACCCCCCGCCCTTGGCCATCACCATGAGCTTGAGCATCGCCCCCGGCACGACGTCGATGTGAATGACGGCCGGGGTGTTGTCGCCGGTATTCACCCGATCGAAGGGGGAGCGGACGATCGAGGCTCTGAGATACCCCTCGCCGTAGCCCCGTCGCACGCCCTCGTTGATGGCCTCGGTCAGGGACCCGCCAGTCACGTGAACGTCCTGCCCCAGCTCCACGAAGCACACGACGAATCCCGTGTCCTGGCAATACGGGATCCGCCGGGTCTTGGCCATCTCGGCGTTGTCCTTGAGGATCTCCAGCACCTGGCGGCCCGCCGGAGAACGCTCGGTTCGGAGCGCGCGGTCGAAGGCCCGCAGCACGTCCGGCTCGAGGTCCCAGTTGGCCTCGATGCAGAGCTTCTTCACCGCGTCGGTGATGACGCTGACGTGGACGTCGCGCACGATGGCTCCTCGTTAAAGCTTAAGCTTGTCGACCAGCTCGCGCACGGCGGCCACCGACTTGTCGAAGGCAGCCTGCTCCTGCGGCGTCAACCGGATCTCGACGATCTGCTCCACGCCGGGCCGGCCCAGCTTCACCGGCACGCCCACGTAGAGGCCGCGGACGCCGTACTGGCCGTCCAGATAGGCGGCACAGGGCAGGATCTTCTTCTTGTCTTTGAGGATCGCCTCGACCATGTCCACGACCGAGGCGGCTGGCGCGTAGTAGGCGCTGCCGGTTTTTAGATAGTTCACGATCTCGGCGCCGCCGTTGGCCGTGCGCGTGACCAGGGCGGCCACCCGCTCCGGCGACAGCAGCTCGGTGAGCGGGATGCCGGCCACCGTGGAATAGCGCGGCAGCGGGACCATGCTGTCGCCGTGGCCCCCCAGCACGAAGGCCGTCACGTTCTCGACGGAGACGTCCAGCTCCTGGGCGATGAAGGTCCGGAAGCGCGCCGAGTCCAGCACCCCGGCCATGCCGATCACGCGCTCGGATGGGAAGCCCGACCGCTTCCACGCCAGCTGGACCATGGCGTCGAGCGGATTGGTGACCAGGATCAGGATGGCGTGGCGTGAGCGCGGCACCACCTGCTCGAGCACGCTCCCCACGATCTCGGCGTTCTTGAAGAGCAGGTCGTCGCGGGTCATGCCCGGCTTGCGGGCCAGCCCCGCCGTGATGACCACGATGTCGGAGTCGTGGGTGTCTTCGTAGCTGTTGCTGCCGGTGAGCCGGGAGTCGTAGCCGTGGACGGGGCCGGCCTGCAGTAGATCGAGGGCCTTGCCCTGGGGCACGCCCTCGATCACGTCGACGAGGACGACATCCCCCAGCTCCTTCTCCACCGTGTACTGGGCCACCGTGGCGCCCACGTTGCCGGCGCCCACCACCGTGATCTTGGGACGGCGCGCGTTCATGCGCCCGCTCCTACAGCTTGGCCATGCTGTCGATGATCGCCGTCCCGAACGCCGAGCACTTGACCTCTTTGGCGCCGTCCATCAGCCGGGCCAGGTCGTAGGTGACCACCTTGCTCTGAACGGTGCGCTCCAGCCCGGCGACGATGCGGTCGGCCGCCTCCGTCCAGCCCATGTAGCGCAGCATCATCTCGGCCGAGAGGATGACCGAGCCGGGATTCACCTTGTCCTGGCCGGCGTACTTGGGCGCCGTGCCGTGGGTGGCCTCGAACAGGGCGTGCCCGCTCTCGTAGTTGATGTTGGCGCCGGGGGCGATGCCGATGCCGCCCACCTGGGCGGCCAGGCTGTCGGAGATCAGGTCGCCGGTGAGGTTCGGGCATGGAATCACGTCGAACTCGTCGGGCCGGGTGAGGATCTGCTGCAGGAAGGCGTCGGTGATCGCGTCCTTGACCAGGATCTTGCCCGCCGGCGGCTTGCCGCCGCACTCGTCCCAGGCCACCGTGCGGTCGCCGAACTCGCGCTTGGCCAGCGCGTAGCCCCACTTCATGAACATGCCCTCGGTGTACTTCTGGATGTTGCCCTTGTGCACGAGGGTGACGT
>DATIAY010000019.1:0-3566 GCA_035457825.1 Candidatus Methylomirabilota bacterium | reverse complement strand
TGGAGCGGCGAGGGCAACCAGTTACCCTGACATACTGGTTGAGGAAGTAGAAGGCTTCACTACGCGCCTCAGGGGGCCGTGGGCGGCAGCACCCGAGGCATGATCACGAACACGAGCTCGGTGGGAGTGCGCATCGTGGTCCGGCTCCGGAAGAGGAACCCCACCAGCGGCGTGTCCTTGAGGAACGGGATACCGGTCTCCGCCACAGTCCTCGGCTGGCGGACCAGCCCCCCCAGGACGAGCGCCTGGCCGTCCCTCAGCACCACGGCGGTCTCCAGGGCACGCTTGAGGAACTCGCGGGCCCCCGTGACCGGGTCGATGTCGCCCAGCTCGCTCGCCTCCTGTCGGATCTCGAGCGCCACGCCGCCAGTCTGACTGACCCGTGGTGTAGCTTTCAGGACGACGCCGACGTCGCGGTACTCCACCTGCTGGCTCGTGATCCCGACCGCCGACGTCACCTGATCGGTGGCGGCGCGCTGGGCCGAGACGACCGGGACCGACTCGGACACGTTGATCACCGCTTTCTGTCCATCCGTGGTGACGACTGCGGGAGTGGCCGTGACGGTGACCCGGTGCGACGCGGCAAATGCGTTGAGGACGGCGAGGAACCGATCGAGGTCCACGACCGCCGCCGTCAGGCCCGGCTTCGCCGGAAGCTCCTGCAGGCCGGGGACGGACAGCGAGCTCGAGCTGACCACGCCCGTCAGCGAGGCGACCACGGCGACACCGGCCAGCGCCGCCCAGTCGATACCGAGCCTGGTCTCCTCCTGCAGGGCCACCTCGGCCACGGTCACCGACAGCCAGACCTGGCGCCGGGCCCGGTCGAGCTGCCGCAGCATCGCTTCGAGCTCGGCCCACCGATCCGGCGCCGTGGCGACCAGCAGCAGGTTGCTCGGCGGGTCGGCCACGATGCGCACGGCATCCCCGAACGATGGGTCGGACGCCCGAAGGGTGGCTCCGAGGTCCTCGGCCTTCCCGTGCTCGGGGCGGTACGTGAACAGGCGCGATCGCTCCGTGGTCCCGGCGTCGATGTCTGCGGCGAGGCGGCGGACCCGGTCGAGCTCAGCGGAGGGGCCGAGCACGACGAGCGAGTTCGACCGGCGGTCTGCCACGAGAACCGGCGCCCGCCCTCCAGGAGCGGCCTGGATCAGGACACGTTCCAGGACGGAGGCTGCATCGCTGGCATCGGCGGTCTGCAGCGTGATGACGGCGAGCTCCTCCGGAAGGCTCTCGCGCTCAGCGACGCGGACGATCTGGAGCAGGCGCCGGAGGTTGGCTACCGTGTCGGTGATGATCAGGATGTTGGCGGCCTCGTACGCGGCGGCGAGGCCACGCGAGACGAGAGGTCGGAGGCTCGCGACCATGTCGCCAGCACTCCCTCCGGAAAGAGGCACCAGCTGCGTCACCACCTCCTCGTCGGGCCGGGCCGGCGCCTCGGAGCCGATGATGACCGGGGTACCGCCGCTCCGTGCCGCCTCCCCACGCACGATCTGATAGATCAGGCCCGCCGGCCGCAGCGCGAAACCCTGGGTCTCCAGGATGGCCCGAAGGACATCGAGGGCCGCGTCCGCCGGAAGCGGCTCCCGCGTCTCGACGGTCACGTTGCCGCGGACGTCCGGCGCCAGAACGTAGTTGAGTCCCACCACGCGTGCCAGAGCCTGGACGACCGTCTCGATGGCCGCGTTCTGGAAGTTGAGCGTGAAGCGTCCCTGCGAGGCGGACGTCGGCGGAGCGGTGGCGGCGGCCGCGAACACGCGGCCGGCCTCGGTGCCCGGGTGGCCGGCCAGCGAGAGCGCCGCGGCGCCCACGACGACCACGAGGGAGCGGGCGACGCCACGCGCCGCCGATGGGCCCTTCGTGCCTTGCGCCGGCATGTTCATCGGGAGGCGGCCCTTACCCTAACCGAGGATCGGCGGGATGCTCCAAGTTTTCTCCGCGCAGCGCCGGGCGTGGTGGCCCGCGGCGCGATTTCCGTGCGGGGCTGCGGAGGCGGTGTCGACCGCTAGCACCGGCACCGCTGGCATTTGCAGTTGACAGGTCGGCGGCGCCCGGGTTAGGTTCGCCCGGGGTGCGGGTCGGTCCGACGACCTGCAGGCGACCGAGAGGTACCACCCCGTCGGAGCGAGGGCCAAAACGAGCGATCACTGCCCACCTGCCGCCTCTTGAACGTCATCCGAGTCGAAGAACTTCACGTCCCGCAACACCCGCGCCTGACCCATGAACAGGCCCATATCACGGGAGACACGTATGCGACCGGGTAGGAGCAGGCGACGGCGTGTGAGCTGGTGGCTGGGCGCCGCATTCGTGCTCATGGTGTCCGGGTTGGCGCTGGCCCACGAGCGCTTCATTCCCCACGAGATGCTGACCGCGCTGCAGCGGGACTACTTCCGCCGCCTCGACCCGAACATGCTGCAGATCGCGGTGCGGGTGGCGGTCCTGATGGCCGGAATGCTCTTCCTCTGGTTCCTGCGCGACCCGCTCGACAACTTCGTCGAGAACCGGGTGCTGGCGAAGCTGCGCGGGAAACCCAGGGAATGGGTGCACCTGGTGGCCAGCTTCATCACCGACAAGCCGGTCGAGCACCCCTGGTTCAAGAGGCTCAGCCAGTGGATCGTCATCCTGTTCCTGCGTTGCCCGGCGCTGGTGCTGATGTATTCGGCCACCACCGACTCCCTGGTGATGCCCAGCTACCCGCTGGCGCCGGCCACGGCCGACCTCTTCAAGTACGCCCAGGTGGTGATGGCCATGGGCATCATCACGCAGTCCTTCCTACCCTTCGGCGGGGCCACCATCTTCGGCACCTTCCTCTACCTCATGGTGGCCTTCGACTGGAAGATAGCCGTCGACATTCTGCCCATCCTGACGGTGGCCGTCGTGTACGTGTCCTCCCCCTGGACCACGCACATGTTCACCATCACCGACATCACGCAGCGGCAGATGCGCTGGGTCCGCATCGTGCTGGGCTTCGGCTTCTTCGCCCTGGGGTGGATGAAGATCTACAACCACAACCTCACGGCGGGCGTGGCCGACAACTTCCCGTCGGTCATGGAGGACCCGCTGATCCTCATGTTCTACGCCGGCACCGATGCGGCCTTCCGCCGCGAGAACTGGATCGTGGCCTTCGGGCTGACCGAGGTGCTCACCGGCTTCATGGTCATGATGGGGGTGTGGAGCCGGGTGTGGTGTCTGATGATGGTCTACGTGTTCACCAAGCTGATGGTCGTCGACTTCGGCTGGGCCGAGATCCCGCACCTCTACCCGATCGGAGCGTTCCTGGCGGTGACGTTCTCGAACCGTCTCTCGAACGAGTTCTACCAGATCGAGGCCATGGAGGAATACGAGGCCCGCCAGGGCAAGACCGGCCGGGAGATCCTCCTGGCGGCCGTGGCGGCCGTGGTGATCGCCGCCGTGGTGATCTTTCCCCTGCTGTATCTTCTGACCCTGGTCGAGCACCCGTAGTCACGGCACGGAAAGGGGACTCGCCATGCGCTACAGCAAACCCGCCGAGATCATCGCGATCACGGTGGCCTGGGCCGCCGTGCTGCTGCTCGTGCAGTACGTCCTGG
>DATIAY010000018.1:0-3906 GCA_035457825.1 Candidatus Methylomirabilota bacterium | reverse complement strand
AGACACGGATCGACCAATGCTCAACCCTCGATTTTCCGCAGCCTGCTAGACTAGAAGCCGCGACAGCCGGTTCGTCCCGTGACGGTGCGCGCGACCGGCGGAGATCCTCACCTGCGCCCCTTCGGTTGTGTCCCGGGGTGGGCGCGGCTGCCTGTGTAACGCCCACTCGTCGTGCTCTTCGCCCACGTGGAACCCGCCCGCGCCGATCCAGCCGAGGGCCGTGCGGCGCGATGAGCGGTGGGGCCTCCTTCAGTGTGAGGTTCGAGCCGCAGGCGAGGTCGCGCCGCAGCCCGAGCGCGGTGTGCCCGGCACTCCCTGGGGCACCAATGTGCACGCGAACGTGGCGGGCTGCTTCCGATACTCGTCCAGGAGCTTCTCCAGCCGAGCCAGCGTCCGGTCGCGCTTGGCGAGACCGACACCGTAAATCGCGAGGTCGTTCACCAGGCGCGTGTAGAAGACGTGCTCGGCGTCTCCTCCCTGTCCGATGCACGGGGTGGGCTTCTGGGCAACGCGGAGCTGGGCGCCGAAGGCCCCGACGTACTCTCGGAGCACGGGCTCGCCTCGGAGATCGGGCGGCACCTCGGGGAAACGAGCCAGGAACTCGTCCACGGTCATGAGTCTAGACGCCCTCCTCCTTCGGGTAGTCGGGCTGCTTGTACCCCCGGCCGGCCACGGCCTGGCAGACGCCCGCGTTGACCGCGCCCGCGATCGCGACCACCGCATCCAGGGTTTCCTGCGACACTCCCGCCTGCCTCGCGCCCGCGAGGCGTGAGTAGCTTCAGGGCTCGCACGTCCGCGTGAGCGTGACCGCCAGACCGATGAACATCTTCTCCCGCGGGCTCAGGAGGTCCGTGGCGTGAACGGCTTGGTAGTACTCTTGGAACTGCCCTCTGGCCTTGGTCATTGGTCGCCCCCTCGGACCACGCTACCGTGACGGACAGCGCGGTTCAAGCGCAGGCCTCGATCCGGTGCCGGTGTTCCGCCCACCGGGTATCGCTCGTCCGGTCGATTCCGATCTCGACCACCGCACCCCGGTCGGAGCCGGCGGCGACCGTGTAGGCCTTCAGGTCGCGATGGCCGCTGGCGGACTCGCGGACCAGCCCCCGGCCTGGCCTCCCAGCAGACGCGCGCCGCTCGAGCTCTCACTCGTCCCGGAGGGCGTTCGGTGCGGGGGTCGGAGGGCCTCATGGCCGGTAGACTTCGGCATCGGGGTAGAACGCGTACCAGCCGAACCAGTAGACCACGTGGCCGCCGACGCGGGGCAGTGCGCGGCCGGTCGAGGGCTCCACGAGCCGCTCTTCCTCGACGCGCCAGCGTGCACCGGTCGCCCGCTCGACGAGCTCGCCCGGTACCGCCCCAGCCTGGAACGTCATCATCCCGCGCTCGTACGCGCGTGCCGAGCGGGAGTCCGCCTTGCCCAGCACGACGACGTTGATCGCCCCCACGCGGTCGTTCACCACCGGCGTCCGCCGGAGCGCGTCGAGCGGATAGACCTTGTGGGTCGTGCCGAGCCGGACGGCGAAGACGAGGTCCTTCGTCCGCAGCTGATCGCCCCGCGGCGAGACAGGGAACATCGTGTCGGGGCTGGCGAAGTAGCGCCCGTACGGGCGCCCCGGCGCGTAGTCCCGCGTGTAGCCGGTGTTGATGTCGAGGACCGTCGTGTCGGGATGCTCGGTCCGCCACTCTCGCCAGCTCGTGACGACCACTGGCAGCACCGTCAGCCGGACCCCGGTGCGGGCAAGCGGCCCGACCACGGGCTCCCCCCGGAGATGGTTCCAGAGGGAGTTCGTCTGGTGATCGTACATGAGCTTGTTCGACCGGAAGAGCAGCCCCGAGGAGCCGAAGGTGTACGTCGTGCCCTGCGCGGTCGCCTGGTAGAGGGTCCCCGACCCGCAGAGCGTTCAGTAGGCCAGGGCGACCGCCACGCCGCCGATGACATCGTTGGCCATCTCGTGCCAGTCCATGATCCGGTGCGGATACGCGCGGCTCTGCCCGTTCAGGGTCACCCCAAAGACCGGCTCATCGTCGGTGAGATAGGCCGCCCGAGCGACCGGAACGTGGGCCGGGTTCATGAGGGCCGGGATCCCGTCCTTGGCCACCCCGCCCCACACGATCTCCTCCACCCGGATCCGCGACGCAATCCCCGGCGTGAACCACTCGAGGAACGCGGGGTCGATGAGACTCAGGAGCCGGCCCTTCCAGGCGACGAACTCGGGCGGCGGCGTGATGTCCGTCTGTTTCTGGAGCCACTCCACCCACTGAGGCCACGCGGGCCCGAAGCGCTGCCCGGAGAGCGTCTCGAGGACGCCCACCGGTAACTCCGCGGGCACGGCGAGATCGAAGCGCAGGAGCTCGATGAGCGCGGGGATCGCGGCGCGATCCCCGCGCCGCTCGAGTGCGGCGTATGCCTGAACCTGCATGTCGGTCGGCTGGTACGGGAGGACGTCGTAGAGAAGTGCGCCGGTCGGGGTCCGTGTCTGCGACGCGGCCGGGCCCATCAGGAGGAGCATCACCGCGAGGAGCCGGAGCGTCGCCACGACCAGCCTCCCAGGCGCCAGCCCCGGCGCCGTCCAGACGATGCCACGGGGTCCGGCGCGAGTTGTCACCAGCGTGTGAATTCTGCGAGGCCGGCAATCGATCCTGTTCAGTGCGACACGCTCACGAGACCCGGAGTTGCCTGAGGAACTGGACCGTGTGTGCCGGCTCGGGCCGCCGGGTGTAGTCGGGATCGGCGTCCACGGCCCGGATGATACCGTCGCGGTCGATGACGAACCGGGTCGGAATGGGCAGGCGCCAGGTGCCATCGCCATTGCCGCGGGCCAGGTCGATGCCACTCTTCAGGTAGATTTCGCGCACGCCGTCCGGCAGCGTGAACACCAGGCCGTACGCCTCGGCCACGCGGTTGCCGAAGTCGCGCAGCACCTCGAACGTCAACGGCTTGGGTTCTGCGGTCTCACGCGGAGTCCGTGCCACCTGGGGCGAGACCACGACCAGCGAGGCGCCGGCGGCGGTGATTTCCGGCAGGGCCTCCTGCAGAGCGTCCAGCTCTGCGTTGCAATACGGTCACCAGCGACCGCGGTAGAAGGAGAGCACCACGGGCCCGCGGGCCCGCAGCTCCTCGAGCCCCACCGGCTGGCCGGCGGCATTGGGCAGCGTGAAATCGGGTGCGCGCGAGCCGACCTTGGCGACGCCGTGCATGATCCCGGAGGCGCGAAGGTCATCGATGCTCCTGAGGAGCACCGCGCGCGCCTCGGGAGGCATTCGCGTCTTGGACTGCTCCCGGATCGTTGCGAGCCGTTCCTCGAGTGTCATCGAGCCCTCCCCGGTCGCATGACCTGACTGGTCGACGCCAGCTCCGGGAGCACGAGGCTTAGGACGTGGTTCCCCTCAGCGCGGCCGGCCCAGTTTATATGCTGTTCAGAACTTACGCCTCGCGCTCATGGATACTGAAAGCTTGAGGCGACTGGGACGTCCCGCCCGTGGGGTCGGCAACGAAAGCGCTCCACCTGGCGGGGCAGTGATCCCGACCCGGAGTGATCAGGTGCGGCGCAGGCCTTCAGGTCCAGCCACCCCCGCGTGGGCTGGTGGGACTGGACTCCTGGCTGCGCCGCCTACTTGAGGGCGTCGGCGCCGGCCAGGGCAATGGCCTCGTCTACCTGGGGCGTGTCGCCGCTGACCCCGATCGCCCCGATCACCTTCCCATCGAGCCGGATCGGGACCCCGCCTTGGAGCGGGGTGCTGTCGGCCAGGGCGAGGGCCGCAATCCGGCCCGCCCGGATCTGCTCCTCGAACTCGCGGCTCGGCCGTCGATAGATGGCCGCCGTGCGAGCCTTGCCGATCCCGACGTTGACACTCGCCACCTGGGTATCGTCGAGACGATGCAGCAGGATCAGATGGCCGCCGTCG
>DATIAY010000017.1:0-2126 GCA_035457825.1 Candidatus Methylomirabilota bacterium | reverse complement strand
CCTTGCCCTCTTTGTCCTTCAGGCCGAGCCGTCGGCCGAGCGCGGCCACCGTCTCGTACTCTGCGGGCTGCCCGAAGATCGGCTTGACGACGGGCTGCCGGAGCCCGAGCACGGGCCACGTGACCCAGTGGCTGTTCAGGTCGTACCGCTCGAGGTACGTGGTGCCCGGCAGGACGTAGTCGGCGAGCCGGGCCGTCTCGCTCATCATGGTGTCGACCACCACCAGCGTCTCGAGCTTGGCGAGCGCCTTGGCGACGTTGGTGCTGCCGGGAACGGACATCATCACGTTCTGGAAGACGATCACCGCCATCCGCGGCTGATAGGGGCCCTTGCCCTCTGCGAGGTTCGTGAACGACTGCGTGTACACGCCCGAGCCGTGGCCGAGGGGATATTTCTTCAGCTCGTCGAAGCGCGGCTGCTGGAGCGTCGCTGCCGCCGTCTCGTCCGGCTCCACCGCGCCGTGCTTGCCGCCCCGCTTGTCCGGAATCATCATCGTGCCCGGTCGGTCGTACGACCCGATGAGCGCATTGAGCACGGCGATGGCGCGCCCCCCCTGCACGCCGTTCGAGTGCTGCCCAGGGCCACTCCAGACGTCCACGAGGGCCGGCTTGGTGGTGGCCAGCTCTCGCGCCACCCGCTCGATCGACCTGGCCGGCACCGAGGTGATGGTCTCGGCCCACTGCGGGGTCTTGTCCTTCACGTACTCGGCGTACTCCGCGAAGCCCGTCGTCCATTTCTCGACGAACGCCTGGTCGTAGAGCCCGTCGCGGAGGATCACGTGCCCTAGCGCCAGGGCCAGGGCGCCGTCGGTGCCCGGCCGGATGGCCAGCCACTCCTGGCCCTTCACCGCCGTGTCGGAGAGATACGGGTCGACCACGACCATGCGCGCCCCCCGCTCCAGCGCGCGGGTGATGATGCGCGGCAGGTGCACCCACTTGATGGCCGAGGTCGGGTTCCAGCCGAAGAGCAGGATGTACTTCGACTGGAGGAAGTCGGCGAGGGGCCGGTCGTGGCCCATGACGGTCTTGAAGGACGCCTTGCGCGCGACGTCGCAGAGGTTGGAGTGGTTCGAGTAGTTGGGCGTCCCGTAGAGCTTGCAGAAGTCCTGCTGGATGTGGGTGAAGGAGTGATCCTCGCTGAACCAGAGGAGCTTGTGCGCCTCGCCGGCGTCGCGGAGCGCCTTCATCTTGCCCGCGATCTCGTCCAGCGCCTGCTCCCACGAGATCTCCTGCCACTTCGGGTCTGCCCCGACCGCTCGGTCGGGATTGGTCCGCTTGAGCGGCTTCTTGATCCGGTCCGGGTCGTAGAGCTGCACGATGCCGGCATTGCCCTTGGGGCAGAGGACGCCCCCCTCGGCGCAGCCGTACTCCTCGGTGTAGCCGTTGAACCAGTCGGCGGAGACGTTGGTGTAGTTGTTCGGGTTCCAGGGGTTCGGCTCGATCTTCTCCACCACCCCGTCCACGACGTGGACGAGGATCCCGGACTGCCCGCCGCACATGTTGCAGCACGAGGGAATCCAGGCCCCCGCCTCGCGGCCCCACTGCTTGGCGCCGGCGGGATTGGCGGCGATCGCGTGCTCCTTCGCGCCCACCGTCGTGCAGCCGGCCTGCCCGCCGCCCGCGGCGGCCGCGGCCGCCGTCGTCGCCGCGACCTGGAGGAACTGGCGCCGCCCGAGCTTCTGGTCAAGCACGTACATGACCGACCTCCTTGGATTGCAGGCCACGGAAGGCCCCGAGATCACCGTCGCTCCCGGCGGTGTCCATCTCCATCTCCTTCGGCATCAGCCACTCGCCGAGACCGAAGACCAGCAGCCCGAGCCCCACCACGCCGAGCGTCAGGAGCCACTCGCTCGCGCTCGGCACGTAGTGCGTCGTCATGCGCGCGGAGGCGATGGCGGTCGAGAGGCCCCGGATCTCCTCGGCGGCCAGGCCGGGGACCACGATGTTGAGCCGCACGCCCAGGAAGCCGGCAGCGACGAGCAGCCCGGCCACCGACACCCAGCGCGGATCCCGGCGCGTCGGCAACGCGAGGAGCAGGATGGGCACGAGTGTGCCCAGCAGGAGCTGCCAGCCCCAGAACACCCACCAGAACGGTCCGCCGATGATCAGCTTCAGCCCCTCGACGTG
>DATIAY010000016.1:0-22880 GCA_035457825.1 Candidatus Methylomirabilota bacterium | reverse complement strand
CGACACCCCCGGGGGAGCAGACACGGCTGCCCGCGAACTCGCCAACCTGAAGGTGGATGTGATTATCACCGCCGCAACCGGAAACGCGGTTGCGGCCAGCCACGCCACCGTTGAGATTCCGATCGTCATGATCTCCAGCGGATACCCTGTCGAGGTGGGGCTCGTAAAGAGCTGTGCCAGGTCCGGAGGCAACGTGACGGGGAACAGCGTCTATGCGGGAACCGAGATATTCGGCAAACATGTCGAGATTCTCAAGACGCTTCTGCACCCTCTACCTCACCCTCGCGGATGCCGGCCTCCGTCCCGGCGAGGCTCTTGCGCTCCGGTGGGAGGACGTTGACGACGTTGCCCGTTCGCTGAGGATCGAGCGGGCCGTGTCAGGGGGGCGTGTGGCCACCAAGACCGGGGAGACGCGAGTCGTGGACCTTACCCCGAGACTCGCCGAGACTCTCAGCGGGTGGCAGGCGGAAGTCGAGGCGCAAGCTCTCATAGCCGGCCAGGACCCATCACCGTGGGTCTTCCCATCGGACGCGGGCACTCCCCTAGACGCCAAGCGGGTGGCCAAGCGATTCCGCTCCCTCCTCCGTGTGGCGGGTCTTCCCAAGTTCCGCCTCTACGACCTGCGACACACCTACGCGACCGATCTTCTCGGTGCGGGTGCCCCATTACCTACGTGGCCAACCAACTGGGCCACCGGAAGCCAACCACGACGCTTGCCTTCTACGCGCACTGGCTCCCTCGTGGGGACAAGGGATGGGCAGATCGCCTCGCCGCCGTCCGTGAAGCAGTCTTGGCACCAGCGGTGGCACCATTTCGAAGAGCGTGGAAATGACCGACGTGGAAGTGCGCGACTTACGTGGTGAGCCGTCAGGGATTCGAACCCTGGACCCCCTGATTAAAAGTCAGGTGCTCTACCAACTGAGCTAACGGCTCTGCGGCCAATCATATCAGAGAGTTATCTGAGAGCGGTCTGCGGCATGATTCTCCTGCTGACGGAATTCAGGGCCCTGCAAAGACGATCCGGGCCGCTCTAGGAACGTGATCGATGAACGGCTGGGGTGACGCAGGGACATTGGGGGACGCAGTGCTCAGCGGTCAGGTGATCAGGTGCTCAGAACCCTGAGTAGCCCGGGTGAAAGCACGCGCCGCGGCGGGTACTTGCGCGCGCCCGTCCATCGTGATCGGCCGCGTGCCTCCGCAGCGTTTGCCCCCGGAGGCAGACCTGCGTATCCTGTGGCCGAATCCGAGTCAGAAGTCAGACATCGAGACATCGAAGGCATTGGAGCCTTGATGGCGCTCAAGGCGATTTCAAGCGGTGGTTGTGCTTCGTGTCAATGCGCCCACCCATCTTGAGGGCTTACCTGCAGCGAGCACCACGAGCGCGGCCCCACGTGCCCGTGAACAAGAATGCCGCGCTGGCGGAATTCGAAAAGATCGCGGCGGCATTTCCGGTCTTTCGGGTTGTTTCTGACTATGCGGTCCTGCCGCGGCGGCCTTGCGGGTCGCGGGGCTGAGCGTCGGCGTTCAGGCGACACGAGCGTTCACGGAGAGCGCCTCCGGTCTCACGAAGAGGAGACACAGCCATGGCAACCATGCCACTCCGAGAAGTAGACAGGATTGAGATCCTGACCGTGTTAGACAACACCATCGACATGCTCCTGGCCAGCACGCCGCAGGTCAAGCGCGTCCCTCTCCCCCCTGACGCTGTAACACGCGAGACCCTCGTAGCGGAGCACGGCTTTGCCGCCTTGGTGACGGTCACCAGTGGCAATACGTCGGATTCCCTGCTCTTCGATGCAGGTTTGAGTAAGAACGGGCTCATACACAACATGGATGTGCTGGAGGTACGGCCCAGAGAACTCCATACCATCGTCTTGAGCCACGGGCACGCGGACCACACCCGGGGGCTGATGGGGATGGTCGAGCGCTTGGGCGAGCGCAAGATGCCGCTTCTACTACATCCAGATGCATTCCTTGAGCGAAAGCTCGTCTTTCCGGATGGCCACGAACTCAACCTTCCTCCTCCTGATCGACGCTTTCTGTCTCACGAGGGCATTGAGATCACTGAAGAGCGGGGACCATCCTACCTGTTGAGTAATCTGGTGCTGGTGACAGGCCAGATCCATCGCGCGACTCCGTTCGAGCGGGGTTTTCCGATCCACTATGCTCGCGTCGCCGACCAGTGGCAGCAAGACCCCTTGATTCACGACGACCAGGCCGTGGTGGTGCACGTCAAGGGAAAGGGCCTTGTGATCCTCACTGGCTGTGGGCACGCCGGGGCTGTCAATACCATTCTCCACGCCCAGCAACTGACGGGCATCCAAAAGGTGTACGCTGTGATCGGCGGCTTTCATCTCACCGGTGCCCTCTTTGAGCCCATCATCCCCGCCACCATCGCGGCGCTCAAGGAACTCAGCCCGGCCCTGATCGTGCCGGCACACTGCACCGGTTGGAAGGCGACCCACGCGCTGGCTCGTGAACTACCCGAGGCGTTTGTCCCCAACAGCGTCGGCACTCGCTTCGTGCTGTAGGTGACGATCGTGAGGGACCAACGGCCGACGTTCGAGCTGGTGCTCAGCCACCTTCGGAAGCGCGACTTCGCGGTGCTCTCCACGGTCAGCCAAGAGAGCAAGCCTCACTCGGTCGGAGTGAACTATGGCGTGTCGAGGCCGGGCCGTGACCTCGTGATCTATGTGATGACCCGGAAACATCTCCAGAAGGCGCGGAACATCGCGCAGAATCCAAATATCTCGCTAGTCGTCCCTCTCACGAGACGACTAATGTGGTTTCTCCCACCGCCCACTATCCAGTTGCGCGGTCACGCCGAGATCGTGGACTGGACTGACGACGAGGGGACGGAGGTCTTCCGGCGCTTCTGGCTGGGGCGCCGAATCCTGGAGGCCTATCACGAGTCCCACCGTCGTGGCGAAACCAGAATCTGCTTCCTGAAGATCACTCCCGATCCCGTGGTCTCCACGTACATGGTCGGCTTCAGCATCTGGCAGCTCAGGAAGCGCATGGAATCGGGGGCGGCCAAGGTCGTCATCCCGCCCGAGTATCGATCAGGGGCATCGCCGTCTCCGTCGGCAATCGCTACGCCGTCGTCGCCTTAGCCTGACTCCAAGAGGGGGACCCCGACGGACTCGCCAGACCGATAAGCGTGCTCCCCATTCTTACTGCATCATCCACCGGCCTTCGTGAAGCGAACGCTCATTTTTCGTAGGAATATCGCAAGGAAAAGCATCACAACGCCAATTAAGATCGAAGTGCCGGCCAGAAGCCACACCAAGACTCTTGGCTCGATGAAAATCAACACACCTCCCAGGACAAGCAAAAGACCGGGGATCAGCAGCAGAAAGCCAAACCTTGGCTTTTCCGCCATTCCCCTACACATTGACGCCATCGGGCACATTTCCATGGCGCCCATCTCGTGCCTTTCCCTCCCTTGATCCATCATTTGCCTCCGCTTCGTCCGTGCTACCGGCTCTTAACTTCCCGCACCCCACAATAACCAGGGAGGGCGTCTGATTCTCACCAAGTCGTTGCCCAGCTTGAGAGTCAGGTGCTCTACCAACTGGGCTAACGGCTCCCGGCCCTGAAGTGTAGCATCCGGCCTGGGCGCCGGCGGGGAGTTGTCGGGAGTTCATTTCCGCCCTACCGTAAATGGCGGTGAGCGACAGCGGCGAACGTGGCCGGGGAGAACGGGCGGGGAGACGTTCGCCGCTCGCCGTCACGCTCGCGGGAATGGCCGCGCTGGCCGTCGCGATGGGCATCGGGCGCTTCGCCTTCACGCCGATCCTGCCCATGATGCAGGCCGATCTCGGGGTCTCGGTTGCCGCGGGGGGCTGGCTCGCCTCCGCCAACTACTTCGGATACCTCCTCGGGGCTCTCTCCGCGATGGCGGTCAGGATCCCTGCCGCCGCCGCGATCCGGATCGGCCTCGCGCTGATCGGCGTCGTGACCGTGGCGATGGCGCTGACGTCCCACTTCGTCCTCTGGATCGGGCTCCGCGCGCTCGCCGGCGTGGCCAGCGCCTGGGTCCTGGTCTTCGCCTCGTCCTGGTGCCTCGAGAGGCTCGCCCCGCTCGGCCGCCCGCTGCTGCCGAGCGCGGTCTTCGCGGGCGTGGGCGTGGGGATCGCGATCGCCGGCGGTGCCTGTGTAGTGCTCATGCAACAGCACGCGCGCTCGGGAGCGGCGTGGGGCCTGCTGGGAGTCCTCGCGCTCGTCGTCACGGCCCTCACCTGGCCGGTCTTCGGCGGGGCCGCCGCCGCTCCCTCCGAGCGACGCCGCGTGACGGGCGATCGGATCTGGAACGCCGACCGCATGCGGCTCGTGCTCTGCTACGGCACCTTCGGCTTCGGGTACATCGTCCCGGCGACGTTCATCCCGGTCATGGCCCGTGAGATCGTCCGCGACCCGGTGGTCTTCGGATGGGCCTGGCCGGTCTTCGGCATCGCCGCCGCCACGTCCACCTTCGCCGCGGCGCTGCTCGGCCGACGCCTGAGAAACCGGCGGCTGTGGAGCCTGAGCCACGTCCTCATGGCGATCGGCGTCGGGCTGCCCGTGGTCTGCCCCGGGATCGCGGGGATCATCGGGGCCGCTCTTTTCGTCGGCGGCACCTTCATGGTGGCCACGATGACCGGTATGCAGGAGGCGCGGCTCGTGGGCGCGGGCCGGGCGACGGTCCTCATGGCCGCCATGACCGCCGCGTTTGCCACGGGACAGATCGTGGGGCCCCTCGCCGTGAGTTATCTCGCGCGGGCCGGCGGCGGCTTCGCGGAACCCCTGCTCGCCGCCTGCGCCCTCCTGCTCGTGAGCGCGGGCACACTCTTCTGGTCGTCCCGTGAGACCGAGGCGAGGACCTGACGGCTAGGGCCGCTCGGCCCGGACACCGGCGGCGCGGGCCAGGAGCCGGACCAGGGCGCCATGCGGTCGAAATACTCGAGTGCCTCGAGCACCGACCGCGCCGTCATGACGGTGGCCCCGGCATGCAGTGGTCCCAGCGTCGCGGCCAGCAGATCGAGGGTGTCCGCATCGTCGTCGACGACGAGCACCCGCATGCCGAGCAGGCTGGGCATCGCCGCGCCGCCGAGTCGGACTGGGTTCCGCGTACCCCCCAGGGTGAGCGTCGTGACCCCGAGGGTGGCGCTCACGCGGAGCGGGCGATCGTCGCCGCCGTTGAAGCGCGCGAGGTGGGACAAGGGCTCCCACCCTGCCGCGCCGACGCTCAGAGCAGGCTACTACGAACCGAGGGGAACCAGCCCAGCAGCGGCGAGTCCTCGCAGAGGATCGTGTCGTCGCGCTGGGGGCCCGTGGAGATCATGCAGAACGGCACCCCGATGAGCTCTTCGAGTTGCTCCAGATAGCGGCGGGCCTTGGCCGGCAGATCGCCCTCGTGCTTGGCGTGGCCGGTCGGCGTCAGCCAGCCCGAGACCTCCTCGTAGACGGGCTCGATCTCGGCCAGCACCACCTCCTCCGTCGGGAAGTCCGTGAGGACGTCGCCGTGGTAGCGATAGCTGGTGCAGATCTTCACTGTCTCACACTGATCGAGGACGTCGAGCTTGGTCAGGGCCACCGTGTCGAACCCGTTGACGCGCACCGCGTAGCGCAGCACCACCGCGTCGAACCAGCCGCACCGGCGTGGCCGCCCGGTGGTGGCGCCATACTCGTTGCCACGGGCCCGGATCTCGTCGGCGACGCCGCCGCTCATCTCCGTGGGCAGCGGTCCACCGCCCACCCGGGTGGTGTAGGCCTTGGCCACGCCCAGAGCCCCGTGGATCCGGGTGGGGGGAACCCCCGTGCCCGTGGCCGCGCCGCCCACCGTGGTGGACGAGGAGGTGATGTACGGATAGGTGCCGTGGTCGATGTCGAGCATCGTGCCCTGGGCGCCCTCGAACAGCACGTCGTAGCCGCCCTCGATCCAGCTCGTCAGCAACGAGGCGGTGTCCGTGATGTAGGGCGCCAGCCAGCCGGCGTAGCGCCGGTACTGATGGTAGATGGCCTCGACCGTGAAGGTCTCGGCGTCGTAGATCTCGCGCAGGAGCCGGTTCTTCTGGGCGACGTTGTGTTCCAGCTTGGCGCGGAACAGCCGCTCGTCGAGCAGGTCGGCCATGCGGATCCCCACGCGGGCCGCCTTGTCGACGTAGGCCGGCCCCACGCCCCGTCCGGTGGTCCCGATCCGCCGCGGCCCCAGCTTGGCCTCGGAGGCGAGGTCGAGCGCCGGATGATAGGGCATGATCAGGTGGGCGTTCTTCGAAATGAAGAGGGTGCCGTCGAGGCCGACCCCGCGCTGCACCAGCGACTCCATCTCCTCGATCAGCGAGCCGGGATCGACGACCACACCGCACCCGATCACGCAGCGGCAGGCGGGATGCAAGATGCCGGACGGGATCGAGTGCAGCACATACTTCTCCCGCCCCACCACCACGGTGTGCCCGGCATTGTTCCCGCCCTGGTAGCGCACGACCACGTCGACATGCGGCGCGATCACGTCCACCACCTTGCCCTTGCCCTCGTCCCCCCACTGCGTTCCCACGACCACGATGTTAGGCATGCCGTGCTCCCCGCACCCCTCCGAGCAGGGTCTCTGGATCGTCGAGCGCCGTCCGGATGGCCAGCCGCTCCTCGGCACCGGTTCGGAGATCCAGCACCAGCATCTCTCCGGCCTGGGTGCGGGGGCTGCCCACGATCAACACCCGGGACACCCGCTGCGCCCGCGCGTACGCCAGCGAGTCCTCGAGCCCCCGGGTGACGATGTCCCGGGCCACCGAGGCCCCGGCATCCCGCAGCCGCCGCGCCAGCGAGAGCGCCGCGGTCTTCTCCCGGGTGGAGTCGATGATGAAGAAGTCCGGCCCGGTGAGCTCGACCGCCACGCCCTGGGCCTCCATGACGCTCAGCACGCGGGCCACGTCGAAGGCGAACCCCACAGCCGGACAGGCATAGCCGAAGCGTTCCAGCATCTGGTCGTAACGCCCGCCGGCCGCCACCGCAGCGCCGAAGTCGGCCACATAGGCCTCGAAGTATGTGCCCGAGTAGTAGTCGAAGCCCCGCACCTCGCCCAGGTCGAGGAGCACCGCATCGGCCAGGCCGTAGATCGTCAGCAGCCGATGGACTTCGCCCAGATTGCTGAGCGCCCGCTCGGACCGGGGATTGCCGGCGAAGCGCGCGGCGCGCTCCAGGACCTCGGCGCGGCCGAAGAGCGCGGGCAGGGCCAGCAGCGCGTCGCCGATGGGCGCGGGCGGCGCCAGCTCGCCCACCAGGCGCTCCAGCGACGACACGTCCTTGCGGGCCAGGGCCGCCCGCACCTCGCGCAGGCGCTCGCCGTCGCCCCGGATCTCCTCCATCAGGCCGCGGAGGAAATCGGGATGGCCGACGTCGATCTGGAAGCGGCTGAGCCCCAGCGCGCGGAGGCCTTCCACGGTCATGGCGATGACCTCGGCCTCGGCCTCCGGCTTGTCGAGCCCGATCAGCTCGACGCCGGCCTGGTAGAACTCCCGATAGTGGGCGAGCTGGGGTTCGTCGTAGCGGAAGACGTTGGTGACGTAGCAGAGGCGGATGGGTGTGGGCTCGTCGCGCAGCCGGGTGGCCACGATCCGGGCGACCTGGGGCGTGATGTCGGCGCGCAGAGCGAGCATCCGCCCCGTCTCGCGATCGACGAACGTGAACATGTTCTTCTGCAGCGCCTGGTCGGTGCCGCTGGCGATGGTCTCGAAGAACTCGAACGTGGGCGTGACGACCTCGCGGTACCCCCATCGGCCGAATACCTCGAACAACCGCGTCTCGACGTGCCGCTTGCGCGCGGCTTCGTCGGGGAGGTAGATGCGGGCCCCCTTGGGGAGCTGCCGGAGCAAAGGCCTCACCGCGCCGTCCCGTTCTCGTCCAGATGCGCCAGCGTGTTCATCCGGTGCACCGTCACCCAGTCCTTCCGGTACTCCAGCTCCGAGATGCCACCCGGCGCGGCCTCGACCGTCCACAGCCGGTCGGGGCCCAGGCCGAGCGCCGCCAGCACGAGAAGGCGGATGACGATGGCGTGCGTCACGAGAATCACCGTCTGACCATCGTGCTCGCCGCGCAGGGCATCGAGGCCGGCGGCGACGCGCTCGGCCACCGCCATCAGCGGTTCCGCGCCCGGCGTGGACAGGCGGGTGGGGCTCGTGCGCCACATCTCCCACTCGCGCGGGAAGCGGGCGGCCACCTCCTCCCGCGTCAGCCCCTCCCACGGCCCGAAGCGCATCTCGCGGAAGGCTTCGTCCAGCCGCACGTCCAGTCGGTGCGGCTTGGCCAGGATCTCCGCCGAGACCCGCGCCCGCTCCAGCGGGCTGGCCCAGACCGCCGCCGCCTGGCTCTCGGCCAGGGCGCGCGCCACGGCTTCGCACTGACGGCGGCCGGCGTCGCTCAGCGGAATGTCGCGCCAGCCGGCGAAGCGAGCGCCGGACCATTCCGTGGCCCCGTGTCGTACAGCGAACAATCGCAAGCTCATGACAACCCGGCCATTTTAGCCCCATTTCCAGGTATTCTGAAACGCGCCCGGCCACCGACAGCAGCTCGCCGAGCCACTGACCGGGTCACCGACGGAGGAGCCTATGACGTGCAGACGGATCGCCGCCGGCATGCTGCTGCTCATCGGCGTGTTCGCCGCAGGCTGCATGAGCGTCCCCAGGCGCGGGGGAGCCGGCATCACCGTCACCGGCACCGGCAAGGTCGCCGTGGCCCCGGACACGGCCCTGGTCCTCCTCGGCGTGGAGCTGCGCGCTCCGAGCCTGGTCGACGCCACCACCCAGGCGTCGAAGCAGATGAGCACCGTGCTGGAGCGCGTCAAGGCGCTGGGCGTGAGCGAGCGGGACATCACGACGGTGACGTACTCGGTCGATCCGGTGAGCCCGCCACGCCGGCCAGAGGACGAGACGGTCCGCATCGCCGGCTATCGTGTCGTCAACGTCGTGCAGCTGCGCATCCGGGAGCTGCCGGCCGTGGGACGCATCGTGGAGGCGGCCATGGCGGCCGGCGCGACCACCATCCGCGGCGTGCGCTTCACCGTCGCCGACCCTGCGAAGCCCGAGGCCGAGGCCCGCGCTCTCGCCGTCCGGGACGCCCAGGCCAAGGCCAGCCAGCTCGCCGAAGCATCCGGCGCCCGTCTCGGGGAGCTCGTCAGCCTGACCGATGGCGCGCCGCCGCTCCGGCCGCCAGGGGAGCGCTTCGGAGTCGCCGTGAGCGCAGCCATGGCGCCCGGACCGGTGGAGCCCGGTCAGCTCGAGATCGTAGTCAGCGTGACCGCCCGCTACCGCCTGGCCCGCTAGAGCTCGTCCACACGACCCGAGTCACTGGCGACTCCTGCTCGCAGCGTACGCGCGTTCGGCGACCGACGGTCACTGTCCAACGTTCGTTACATTTTCTCGGCGAAGATTTTTTGGGCGGCGCGCACGCTGGCCCCGAAGTCGATGGGCAGCCCGAGGTCGGCGAGCACCTGCTCGAGCGCGGCGAGCGCGGAGATGACGTCGAACTCGGCGGCGTAGCCCATGTGACCCAGGCGGAAGACCTTGCCCTTCATCTCCCCCTGCCCGCCGGCGATGGTGATGTTGTGTTCCCTGGCGTAGGCCGCCACGATGGTCTCGCCGTCGATGCCGGGTGGCGCCGTCACCGCGGTGACCGCCGGGCTCGGCGTGGCCCGGGCAAACAGCCGGAGCCCGAGGGCCTCGACGCCGGCTCGAGTGGCGCGAGCCAGCCGGTCGTGACGGCGAAACACGTTGGTCAGTCCCTCGGCCTGCAGCAGGCGCACCGCCTCGCGCAGACCGATGACGATGCCCACCGCCGGAGTGAAGCGCACGTCGTTCTTGGCTCCGGCCTTTCGCTCGGCCGCGAGGTCGAAGTAATACTTGGGTAGCTTGGCGCTGGCGGCCTGGCGCCAGGCCTTTTCGCTCAGCGCGCAGAAGGCCAGCCCGGGTGGCAGCATGAGCCCCTTCTGGGATCCGGCCACGACCACGTCCACCCCCCAGGCATCCATGGGCAGATCGGCGATGCCGAGGCTCGAGACCGCGTCCACCACGAGCACCGCGCCGGTGTTCCGGGTGACCTCGGCGTAGCCGCGGACATCGTGCAGCACGCCGGTGGACGTCTCGCTGTGCTGCACGAGCACGGCCTTGATCTCGGGCCGTGCCCGAAGCGTCTCGGCCAACCGGGCAGGCGCGACGCTCTCGCCGAACGGCGCCTCCAGGGCCACGCTCGGCAGGCCGTAGATCCTGGCGATCTCGGCCCAGCGGTCGGCAAATTTCCCGGCCCGGACGATCGCCACCGTGTCGCCAGGCGACAGCGTGCTGACGACCGCCGCCTCCATGGCCCCGGTGCCCGAGCAGGTGAGCAGGATCACGTCCTGCGACGTCTGGAAGAGCCACTTGAGCTGCTCGCGCACCTCGGCGAACAGCGCCTCGTACTCCGGAGTGCGGTGGTGGATCATCGGCTGGGCCATGGCCAGCAGCACCTGACTGGGCACGGGAGTAGGGCCAGGCGCCATCAGCTGGTACTTTTTCATGTCATCGACTTTATCACGGCGCGCGGGCGGCTCGCCCCAGCGCGGTGACGAACACGGCATCGAGGCCCTCGGCGTGCGGCGACAAGAAGCGGACCACTTCCCGGTCGTAGAACGTCAGGCCGCTGGCCCCGAACCCCGAGGCATAGGCGACCAGGTAGGCGCGGCCACCGATCAGCCCAGCCTCGAGGTTGGCCAGCCGACCGCCGCGGTTGCCATAGGCGTTCAGCAGCCCGTCCAGCGGGGCCAGGAAATAGAGCGTCGCCGCCGCGTCCCCGCCCAGCGCCTGCTCCAGTGTGAGGAACGCCGACTGGCGGCGGAAGTCCCCCTCGGCGAGCAGCTCCACGGCGTGGCTGTCCGGCCAGTACCGCCACGCCCCTGGCTTCAGGTCTCCAACGGCATTGGCAACCAGATAGACATCGACGAGGCCGGGCGGCACGTCCATCGCGATGGGTCGGGTCGCCCACCAGAGCGTGCTGGCCAGCTCGCTCAGGCCGAGCGCCGCGTGGCTGAACTGGCGCGTGGAGCCGCGGTGCTGGATCGTCTCGTCGAGGGCTCGCCCGGCCTGGCGGCGTGCGGATGGCAGGTGGGTGAGTGGTCCGCGCGGCCGGCGAGGCGCCGGCGGCACGCTTCGGCGCCAGGCCTGGACCTCCTCCGGGCTTTCCAGCATCGAGGCGCGCTGGATCTCACGCAGGCTGGGGTAGTCGACCTCCTCCGGCGACAGCGGCATGACCTCGTGCCGGATGTCCGGCAGGGCCTCCGCCGAGAGTGCCCCAGGTCCGCGGGGGCCGAGCGTGATCAGCTCGAGCGCCGCCTCCCGATCGACATCGAGGCCGAGCAGCCGATTGACGTGCGCATCGACGAAGCCGGTGACCACACGCGGCGCCAGGCCCAGCGCGCCGGCCACCGCGGTCAGGTTGGCGAGCATCGTCCCGGAGTCCCAGTACAGATGCCGCCAGGCCCGGGCCTGGTACTTCCAGGCATTGCGCCAGTAGATTGCCGTCAGCATCACCGTGGCCGCGCGCCCGGCTACGTCGGGCTCGGCGGCCGCCGCGCTGAGCGGCGCGCGCACGTCGCCCGCGCGCAGGCATCGGAGCGTGAAGTCCCCGGGGCAGAAGTGATAGAGCCCCGGATCGAGGCCCTCCACCGCACCGGCCGCAACGTACACCTCCGTTTGATAGAGCGCGCCGGTCGAGGCGGCGGCGCGGAAGAGCACCTCGGCACCGCCCGGGTAGGTCTTCTTCTTCGTCACGCCCGCGGCCAGGTACAGCACCGTGGTCAGATGCTCGAGCGTCAGGCCCGAGGCCGCCGGGAAGGCCTCAGGCTCCAGCGCCGCCAGCGTGTCGACGGCAACGGGAGCGAACTCTCGCGGCAGCGGAACCGCCGGCAGCGCCGTGTAGATCTTGAACGGAAACGGCTTGATGTCCCAGTCCAGCGAGTGCGTGCTGGTGCGCACGGAGTGCGGCGTGTGGGTGGTCAGGTCGTGAAAGCGTCGGGCGATGCGGATGTCGGCGTTGGCGCCCACCGACGGCGCTACGGCGAGAAGTGGTAGGGGGGCCGGAAGACTCCGCGCTCGGTGATGATGGCGGTGATGAGCATGGCCGGCGTCACATCGAAGGCGGGGTTGTAGACCGGAGACGCCTGCGGCGCCGTGGGCTGGCCGGCCACGCGCCGGACCTCCGCGGGGTCTCGCTCCTCGATCGGGATCTGGCGGCCCGAAGGTACGGACGGATCGATGGTGGAGAACGGGGCGGCGACGTAGAACGGGACCCCGTGGTGACGAGCCAGCACGGCCAGCGCATAGGTGCCGATCTTGTTGGCGGTGTCCCCGTTGGCCGCGATGCGGTCGGCCCCTGTCACCACGAGGTCCACCTCCCCGCGGCCCATCAGGGAGGCGGCGACCACATCGGCCACGAGCCGGTGGGGAATCCCGTCGCGCACGCATTCCCAGGCGGTGAGGCGGGAGCCCTGCATGACGGGCCGCGTCTCGTCCACCCACACCAGCGCCAGGCGCCCTGCCGCATGCGCGGCGCGCACCACGCCGAGGGCGGTGCCGTAGCCGGCGGTGGCCAGTGCGCCGGCGTTGCAGTGGGTGAGGATGCGCGCGTTGGGTGGCACCAACTCGGCCCCGTGGGTGCCGATGGCACGGTTGGCGGCAACATCCTCGTCGAGAATGGCCTGGGCCTCGGCGCCCAGCCGCGCGCCCATCTCGGCGAGGGGCCGGTGCCGGACGGCCAGGGCGGTCCGGCGCATTCGCTCGAGGGCCCAGAAGAGGTTGACGGCAGTTGGCCGCGTAGCGGCCAGGCCTTTGCTCGCGATCTCCAGATCGGCGAGCAGCTCGTCGAACGTCGTGGCGGCACTCTGGCGGGCGGCGAGGACCAGCCCGAAGGCGGCGGCGACGCCGATAGCTGGGGCCCCCCGCACGACGAGGGTGCGGACGGCCTCGGCGACGTCCTCCCAGCGCGTGTAGAAGCGCTCCACTTCCTCACCGGGGAGGCGAGTCTGGTCGAGGAGAACCAGACGGTCCCCGGCCCACCGGATGGGAGCGATCGAGGTCGTCAGATCGAGCCCCGCCCCGGGGCGTCCAGCAACCACCGCCTGATCTCGGCGTCGAGCTTGAAGTTGAGGGAGCGCTCGCCCTCCTGGAACTGACCATCGAGCCGCAGCCGGTCGGGACGAACGGCGCCGTTCAGCCAGACGCCGTACGCTTGACCGAGCCCCAGGAGCTGTCCGCCCAGTCGGAATGCGTCGCGATCGACCCGGAGATTGATGTTGAACTCCACGGAGCCGCTCAGCTCCCCGTGCTCCGCCCACGCCGGCGCCACCCCTCCCGCCAGCAACGCCACCAGGCCCGCCGCAATCAGCGCGTTCGTCATGATCCTCCCTGCCCCGGGCCCAACCGCCCGCGAATCTCAACCGGGGTCAACCCGGCGACGCGCAGCAGCTTGTCGCGCCCGCGCTCGCCCCGGGCCACCGTGACTGCCGAGCGGGGCACGCCCAGCTTCGCGGCCACCAGCCCGGTCACCGCGGCATTGGCCTGGCCATCGACGGGCGCCGCCGTCACCCGCACGCCGAGCACCTCGTCGGCTCGCCAGCCCACGATCTCGTCGCGGGACGCGCGCGGCTGCACACGGACTCGCAGCAGCGTCGCCTTAGTGGCCGTCCGCATCCTCGTGGCCGTCATCGGCCAGATCCGCCGTGAAGATTCGATGGTAGCGATCGAGCGTGGCCCGCAGATCCTCGGCGACCTGGCGGCGAGCCCGCTTGAGCTCGTTGATGTCGCTGCGAATGCGCGCCTCCTCGGCCCGGAGATCCTCCACGAACTTGTCCCCCCGAAGCTCGGCCTCCCGCATGATCAGCTGGGCCTCGCGGCGGGCGCTCTCCTTCATCTCCTCGGCCAGGCGCTGGGTCGTGAGCAGAGTGTCTTGAAGCGCCTTCTCCCGGTCGAGCAGCCCGCGGCTGCGCTCCTCCAGGGCGGTCATCTGCTCCCGGAGCATGCCGTTCTCCTTGAGCAGCGATTCGTAATCCTCGGCCACGTCCTCGAGGAAGGCGTCGACCTCCTGGGGATCGAGGCCACGGAACATCCGGACCGTGAACTGCTGCTGCCGGATATCGAGGGGAGTCAACCGCATTGGATCCTCCGCCTACCTCAGACTGAAGGCCAGGTCGCGCAACCATCCGAGTAAATACCTCTGCAAGACAGAAATAGCCAGTAGTACTACCAAGGGGGAGAGATCGAGTCCCATGGCCAGCGTGGGCAGGCGATGACGGATGGGACGCAGCACGGGCTCGGTGGCGCGGTAGAGAAACCGCACGACCGGGTTGAAGGGATCGGGATTGACCCAGGACAGCACGGCCCGCGCAATGATGATCCAGAAATAAGCCAACAAGATCAGATCAAAAACATCGACTATCCTCAAAAAAAGGAACTCGAACATCAGGCCGGGCCCTGTCCCAGCTCCCGGGACCGCTGCGTGGCGCGTTCCACCGCCTTGATGAAGGTGGTGCGGATGCCGCCCTCTTCGAGGGCCGAGATCCCCGCGATCGACGTGCCGCCGGGGGAGCTCACCATGTCCTTGAGGGCGCCGGGATGCATCCCTGTCTCGAGCAGGAGCTTGGCCGCGCCCAGCACGGTCTGCGTGGCCAGCGTCATGGCGGTGATCCGGTCCAGGCCCATCTTGACGCCGCCGTCGGCCAGCGACTCGAGGACGAGGGCTACGTAGGCCGGACCGGAGCCCGAAAGCCCGGTCACGGCATCCATGAGGTCCTCGTCCAGCACGACCACCCGACCCACCGCGCTGAAGATCTCGCTGGCGGTCTCGAGGTCGTCGGGCTCAAGCCCCTCGGCCTTGGCAATGGCGGTCGCGCCCTCCAGGACCAGCGCCGGGGTATTGGGCATGACGCGGATGAGGCGGACCTCCCGGCCCAGCGTCGCCCGGATGCGGGCCGTGGAGACACCCGCGGCCAGCGAGATGACGAGCTTCCTTCTGGTGAGCGCCGGCGCGATCTCGCGGAGCACGGCGGCCATGATCTGGGGCTTGACGGCCAGAATGACCACATCCACCTGCCGCACCAGCTCGCCGTTGTCCGAGGCGAGCTGGATGCCGTACTTGCCATTGAGCTCCTTGAGACGCTCTCGGCGGACGTCGCTCGCCCATACCGCGTCGGCGGGGACCACGTTGGCGGTCACCAGACCGCGAATGAGGGCCTCGCCCATATTGCCGGAGCCCACGAAGCCCACCTTTCGGCCCTTCAGGCTCATGGCGCTCGCTGTCCCTCCCGGGACGGCCGGAGTCCGAAGATCGCGGTACCCACGCGCACCATCGTCGCTCCCTCTTCGATCGCCACCTCGAAATCCGCGCTCATGCCCATGGAGAGCTCGCTCAGCCCGTGCCGCTTGGCCAGCTGGGCCAGCGCGCGAAACCCGCCGCGGGCCTCTTCGGGTCGCTCCACCGGCGGCGGGATCGTCATGAGCCCGCGGAGCTGGAGGTGGTCCAGCGCACCGACCGCCTCCACGGCTTCGCCGACTTGTTCCGGGGCGAACCCGCCCTTGGACGCTTCACCGGCCACGTTCACTTGCAGCAGCACGGGGACCGGACGACCCCGCAGCCGGGCCCGGCGATCGCACTCACGGGCCAGCTCCGCCCGATCGAGCGAATGGATCAGATCGAAGAGCTCGAGGGCGTCGCGGACCTTGTTCGTCTGCAGATGCCCGATCAAATGCCAGGGCACCGGGCGTCCCAGCGCCGCGATCTTCTCCTTGGCTTCTTGCACGCGATTTTCCCCGAGCGCGGACAGGCCCGCGGCCACCGCCTGTCGGATGCGGTCGACGTCCACGGTCTTGCTCACGCCGACCAGCAGCACGTCGTCCGCGCGGCGCCCCGCGCGCTCGGCGGCGCGGGCGATCCGCTCGCGCACGCGCTCGATGTTCGCGCGAATTTCATCCATGACCAGCAGAGGCGATTTTAGCATTCTATTGAATTGGCGGGGGCACGAGGCTGCCCCCTCCACTCGCCGTCTCAACTCTGTTCATTCGGAGCGCGGCGAGCGTGACCAGGCGACCGCGGTTGCCCTTGCGATAGGAATAGAAGAGCTCGGTGTGGCACGCCGTGCAGAGTCGGGCGTTCTCGATCTGCTCCGCGGGAATCCCAGCCCGGGCCAGGAGCTCCTCGTTCGCACGCCAGAGATCGAGCAGCCAGTGGCCCGGGCGTACCGGCGTGACCCAGCGCTCCCACACGGAAGGGTAGGCCTGCCGGAACTCCGCGGCGACCGCCTCATCGACCTCGTAACAGCAGGGGCCGATGGAGGGCGTGATCGCCGCCCGGAGTCGCTGAGGGTGAGCCCCCAGATTCACCAGCGCGGTCACGGCCGCCTGGGCGGCGCCCCGCACCGTCCCGCGCCAGCCAACGTGGGCCACGGCCAGCACGCGGGCGTCGGTGTCGTGTAGCACGATGGCGAGACAGTCCGCGGTGAAGATCGCCAGGACAACACCCGGCTCGGTGCTCACCAGCGCGTCGGCTGATCCTGCGAAGCCGCCGTTAGGCCCCACCCTGACGACGTCGGCACCATGAACCTGCCGGGCCCAGGCCGCGCGGGTGAGGTCGACGCCGGCCCCGGCCAGGGCCCGAACGGCCTCAGACTCGAAGGGCCCGGCGGCGTCGGACCAGGCCGTCACCCCGGGACAGTGCCGTGTGGTCGTGACGTGAGGCAGTCCGAGCGCGGTGAGGCCGGCGAACGTGAAGAAGCGCACCGGCTCGCCGTGCGGAATGAGACTCATGGAATCAGTATGCCTGCGTGCGCTGCGGCTGCGTTGGCCTAGCAGCAGGGGTCCGGGACGGCCAGAATGATCGACGGTAGGTGGTCGGCGGGCGGCGCCGGGTGTCCCGTGTGGAACCCGTTTCCCTCCAACCAGACCGCCCTAGCGGTCGAGGTGGCGACACGCACAAGTGCACCTCGGCGCCGCGCGCGTGGTGAAGCAAGGGACACCCGGTGCCGCCCGTCGAGCGCTAGTCTGCCTGGCGACGCAGGAACGCCGGCACGTCGAGGTCGTTGCCGCCACCTTCGGCGGCGCCGTCATCACCCTCCGCGCGCAGCTCCGCCCGCCGCCGCCAGGAGCCGGCACTGGCCAGTCCAGGCGCCCGGCTGGCCCGGGGCAGGTCGACGACCTTGCCGCTCGGCGTCAGGGCCTCCCGCTTCTCGGGAAAGCCCGTGGCGATCACGGTCATTCTGACCTCGTCGGCGAGGTTCTGGTCGATGACGGCGCCGAAGATGATATTGGCCTCGTCGTTGGCCGCCTCCTGCACGATGCGCGCGGCCTCCTCCACCTCGTGCAGCGACAGGTCCGGCCCGCCCGTGAAGTTGATCAGCACACCCTTGGCCCCGTCGATCGACGAATCGTCGAGCAACGGGCTGGCCACCGCCTTGTGCGCGGCATCGAGGGCGCGGTGCTCGCCGCGGCCGACGCCGGTGCCCATCATCGCCATCCCCATGCCCGACATGATGGTGCGGACGTCGGCGAAGTCGAGGTTGATGAGACCGGGCACCAGGATCAGATCCGAGATGCCCTGCACGGCCTGATGCAGGACGGAATCGGCAACGCGGAAGGCATCCATCAGCGCCGTCCCCCGCTCCACGACCGAGAGCAGGCGCTGGTTGGGAATCGTGATGAGCGTGTCGACCACGGCCCGGAGCTCGTCCTGGCCGGCCTCGGCCTGCAGCATCCGCCGGCGCCCCTCGAAGTGGAAGGGCTTGGTCACCACGGCCACGGTGAGAATACCGAGATCTTTGGCCAGCGAGGCGACGACCGGGGCGGCGCCGGTGCCGGTGCCGCCGCCGAGGCCCGCGGTGATGAAGACCATGTCGGCCCCCTCGAGCAGGCGGGTGATCTGCTCGGGGTCCTCCAGCGCGGCGTCGCGCCCGATCTGCGGATTCGAGCCCGCCCCCAACCCCTGGGTCAGCTTGGCGCCCAGATGGAGCTTGATGGGGGCCGGCGAGGCGCGCAATGCCTGACTATCGGTGTTGGCGACGATGAAGTCCACGCCCGTGAACTGGGAAGCGATCATCCGGCTCACCGCGTTGCTGCCGCCCCCGCCGAGCCCGATCACTTTGATCTTGGCCGCCTGGGGGGTCTCCTCCAACTCGAACAGCGGGCGCCGACCGCGTTCCTTCTCCATCCGCGCCTCCCCTCGCGCTTCCCCGTGAGCGCTTTTAGAAGATTTCACCGAACCAATCCGTGAGGCGACGGGCCACCCGGCCCAGGCCCCGTTCGCCGTCCCGGCTCGAAGTCACGCTGTCCCCCGCCGGCGGACCGGTGCGCGCGCCGTACAGGGCCAGACCCACGCCGGTCGCATAAATCGGGCTCTTGACCACGTCGGCCAGGCCCCCGACGGTCTCGGGCAGCCCACGCCGCACCGGCAGGTCGAAGACCGCTTCGGCGAGCTCGGGTACTCCCTCCATCAGCGCGCTGCCGCCGGTGACGACGACGCCGGCGGTAGCGGCATCCTGAAAGCCGAGCTTGGCCATCTCCCGGGCCACGAGCGTGATGATCTCCTCCATCCGCGGCTGGATGATCTCCGAGAGGATCTGCCGGGAGAGCTGCCGCGGCTTGCGGCCTCCCATCGAGGGCACGTCGATCGTCTCCTCGGCCGAGACGAGCGAGGTGAGCGCGCAGCCGTACCGCCGCTTGAGGTCCTCCGCGTCGCCAACCGGGGCGCGCAACCCCACCGCGATGTCGTTGGTGACGTGGTCGCCGCCCAGGGGCAGGATGGCCGAGTGCCAGACCGCCCCGTCGCGGAAGAAGGCCAGGTCGGTGGTGCCGCCTCCCATGTCGACGAGGACCACGCCGAGCTCCATCTCGTCGGGGGAGAGCACGGCCTCGGCCGACGCCAGAGGCTCGAGGACGATGTCGTGGACGGTGAGGCCGGCGCGATTCACCGAACGGATCACGTTGTGGATAGAGCTCACGGCGCCGGTCACGATGTGGACCTCGACCTCCAGCCGCGTGCCCGACATCCCCACCGGCTCCCGGATGCCGTCCTGGTCATCGACCACGAACGCCTGGGGCAGGACGTGGATGATCTCGCGGTCCTGGGGCAGGGTGATGGCCCGCGCCGTCTCGACGGCTCGCTGGACGTCGGCGGGGCTCACCTCGCGCTCCTTGCCCGAGACCGTCACGGCGCCGCGGCTGTTGACCCCGCGAATGTGGCCGCCGGCGACGCCGGCGTAAACGCCGGACACCTCGACCCCGGCCATCTGCTCGGCCTCGGCCACGGCCTGCCGGATGGCCTCCACGGTGGAGTCGATGTTGACCACGACGCCTTTGCGCAGACCGCGGGAGGCGGCGGCGCCCACGCCGACGATATCGATTCCGTGGGCGGCGTTCGCCTCGGCGATGACCGCGCAGATCTTGGTCGTGCCCACGTCGAGTCCAACCACGAGCTCCCGAGGCCGAGCGCGAGCTATCCCCGGCCTCCCCTCTTGAGGATGACCTGGTCCCGATATCGCAAGTCGATAGCGCTCACGGTCGTGTTCTGGCCACCCACCTGCGCCAGCACGCCCTCCAGCCGGGCCAGTCGCTGTTCCCACTCCTCGTCGCCGAGCCGGACCTCGATGCCGCCGACGGTGTACAAGACGGGCCCGTCGCGCCGGCTCATGTCGATCTCGGAGATCTGGCTGGCCAGGGGGCTGCCGCTGCGCAACAGGGCCCGGATGAGCGCGATGGCGGCCCGGGCCCTCGGCGAGGGCCGGGTGCGCATCGCAGCCACCTCCTCCTCGCTCAGCCCGGTGATGACGGGCGCTGGGGAAGCGACCGCATCGCGCTCCTCCCCGAGCACGCGGCCGTCCTCGTCGATCCAGTGCAAGCGGGCGCCGTGCACCAGCGTGAACGGCCGGCGCTCCTCCACCAGGATCACCACCCGGTTGGGGAATTCCCGGATCAGCTCGGCTCGCCGGATCTCGGGCAGGGCCTCGATGCGCGCCCGCACCGCGGTGCCATCCAGCCTCCAGAAGTTCGTCCCCACGGGGATCTCCGCGGCGGCCAGGACCCGGTCGGGAGACACTCGCGACGTTCCCCGGACCTCCACGACGCGGATGCCGAAATAGTCCGTGGTGAGGAGCCACGCCACCCCGGCCACCTGCACGGCGAGCACGAGCAGGCCCGCACCCACCAGCGCCAGCGTGCGGGCAGCCCGGCGCCAGCGGTGGCGGTGGGCGCGGGCCAGGCGCTGGCGCGCGATGAGACCGCCGCGCTGCCCCAGATCGGACAGCGCCGGACCGCGACCGCGCGGAGAGACGAGCCCGCCCTTACTCACCGATGACGCGGATCTCGGGCTCGAGCGTGAGGCCGAAGTGCCCGTGCACCCGCTCGCGGGCCAGATCCATGAGCGCTTGCACATCCCCTGACGACGCGCCACCCCGGTTGACGATGAAGTTCGAGTGCTTGGTGGAGATCTCGGCGCCGTTGACCCGCTTGCCCCGGAGGCCGACGCGCTCGATCAACCGCGCGGCCGGCTCGCCCACGGGGTTCTTCCACACGCAGCCCGCCGAGGCCAGCGCCAGGGGCTGCGTCGCCTTCTTGACCTTGAGCCGCTGCTTGATCTCCTTCTGGATGTCGGCGAACGATCGGCGCGTCAGGCGCAGCCGGCACCCGATGAGAACCGCGCCCGGGGGAAAATGAAAGGCCCGGTAGGTGCAGGCGCCCGCGTTCGGCTTGTACTCGCCGAGGGTGCCGTCGGGATGCAGGAAGTAGGCGGCCGACACGAAGTCCCCGATGACGCCATCGGGCGTGCCGGCGTTCATGGCCAGCGCGCCGCCGATCGTGGCCGGAATGCCGGCCAGGCACTCGATCCCGCCCAGGTTGAGGGCCGCCGCCTCCCGGATCAGCGCCGAGAGGCCCGCCCCGGCGCCGGCCACGGCCTCCTCGCCGTGGAACTCGGCCCGGCCCAGACAGCCTTCGAGCTTGAGCACGACCCCCCGCACACCGCGGTCACGGACGAGCAGGTTGTTGCCACCGCCGACCACCACGACCGGCAACTGCTCGCGGTCGGCGAATGCCAGCGCGTGACGGATGTCATCGACGTCCTGGGGGACGACGAAGATGTCCGCCGGACCTCCGATGCGCAGCGAGGTGTGGAAGCTCAGCGGTTCCTTGAACCGCACTTCCCCACGAATCTCTCCTAACATGTGGGCCTCCCTCCGAACGAGTCAGCCCCGAGTCGGAGCAAGAGTTCGGGTCCAATGAGGCCGACGTCGCCCGCGCCCAGGGTCAGCACCAGGTCCCCGGGACGCGTGAGCTCGGCCAGGCGCTGCACCACGCGCGCCCGGTCGCCGCCCACGTACGTCACGTCCCGGTGGCCGTGGGCCCGGATGCCCTCGGCGAGGTCGGCCCCGCTCACGCCGAGGATCGGGGCCTCGCCGGCGGGGTAGATGTCCATCACGAGGAGGACGTCGGCCTGGTTGAATGCCGTCAGAAAGTCCTGACGCAAGTGGAGTGTCCGCGTGTAGCGGTGTGGCTGGAATACGGTGACGACGCGGGCGTCGAAGCCGGCCTTGGCGGCGGCCAGCGTGGCGCGGATCTCGGCGGGGTGATGGCCATAGTCGTCGACGACGGTGATGCCGGCGGCCTGTCCCCGCACCTGGAAGCGGCGCTGGACGCCGGTGAAGGCAGCCAGGGCCCTCTGGATCGTGCCGAACGGGATTTCCAGGTCCAGCCCGACCGCGATGGCGGCCAGGGCATTGAGCACGTTGTGCTGACCGGGAATCTGCAGCTCGCAATCACCCAGCAGCCCGCCCCGCTGGTGGACCTCGAAGCGGCTGGTGAGCCCGGCCAGGTGCACGTGGCGCGCGACCAGATCGGCCCCGGACTCCAGGCCGTAGGTGACGACACGCTTGCTGATGTGGGGGATCAGCATCTGGATGTTGGGCTGGTCCAGGCACAGCACGGCGCAGCCGTAGAAGGGGACCTTGTTGACGAAGGCCAGGAAGGCGGCGCGGATGGCCTCCAGGCTGCCGTAGTGGTCGAGATGCTCGGCGTCGATGGTCGTGATCACCGCGATGGTGGGAGCCAGGGTGAGGAACGAGCCGTCCGATTCGTCGGCCTCGGCCACCAGGTACTCGCCCTGGCCCAGACGGGCGTTGGAGCCCAGGCTCATGACCCGCCCGCCCACCACGATCGTGGGGTCGTAATGTCCTTCGGCCAGCACGGCCCCGACCAGCGAGGTCGTGGTGGTCTTGCCGTGCGTGCCGGCCACGGCGATGCCGTACTTGAGACGCATGAGCTCGGCCAGCATCTCGGCGCGCGGGATCACCGGGATGGACCGCTGGCGGGCCTCGTGGACTTCCACGTTCTCGGCGGAGACGGCCGAGGAGTACACCACCACGTGCGCCGCGTCGACGTGGGAGGCGTCATGGCCGATGAAGATCTTCGCCCCCAGCTGCTCGAGGCGCTCCACCGCCTCGTTGCGACGCTGGTCCGAGCCCGTCACCCGGTAGCCCAGATTCACCAGAATCTCGGCGATGCCCGACATGCCGCTGCCGCCGATGCCCACGAAGTGGATGTGGCGATAGCGCTTAAACATTGGCGTGCTGAGACACGTTGAGGAGCAGCCCGGTGGCCAGCATCGTGGTGAGCAGCGCCGAGCCGCCGAAGGAGATGAAGGGCAGTGGCAACCCCTTGGTGGGCAAGAGCCCGGTGACGACCCCGAGGTTGACGAGGGTCTGGGTGGCGATGAGGGCGGTGATGCCGAGCGCCAGGTAGGCGCCAAAGGCGTCGGGGGCCCGCAGTCCGACACGCAGCCCCCGCCAGATCAGGATGGCGAAGGCGGCCAGGACCATTCCGGCGCCGACGAAGCCGAGCTCCTCG
>DATIAY010000015.1:0-14701 GCA_035457825.1 Candidatus Methylomirabilota bacterium | reverse complement strand
TGTGGAGCGTAGCCACGCCGCACCCAGAGCAGCCCACCCTCGGTTCCAACCGGGCTCGCGGCCCCCGCTCCAATAAATGGGACCCGTCGAAGGACTGCTCTACGGCTTCTCTGTCGCGCTGACGCCGACCAACCTCTTCGCCTGCTTCATCGGTGTGCTGGTCGGAACGATCGTGGGCATCCTGCCCGGCATCGGGCCGGTGGGGGCGATGGCCCTGCTCCTGCCCTCGACCTTCGCGCTCCAGCCGGCGACGGCCCTCATCATGCTCGCCGGGATCTATTACGGATCGATGTACGGAGGATCGACGACGTCGATCCTGGTCAACGTCCCCGGCGAGGCGGCCTCCGTAGTCACCGCGCTCGACGGCTACCAGATGACCAGGAAGGGACGGGCCGGCGCCGCCCTGGCCGTGGCCGCCGTCGGCTCCTTCATCGCCGGCTCCCTCGGCGTGGTCGGCATCGTGCTGGCCTCCTCGTGGCTGGCCGATCAGGCCCTCCGCTTCGGCCCGCCCGAGTACTTCGCAATGGCCGTGGCGGGCCTGCTGCTGCTCTCACGGCTGTCGGGCGGCTCGGTGATGCACGCCTTCGTGCTGGTGGCGATCGGCCTGGCCCTGGGCACAGTGGGGATGGAGCCGATCTCGGCCATTCGGCGCTTCACGTTCGGCTCAGTCCAACTGTCTCAGGGTATCGAGCTGGTGCCGGTCATCATGGGGCTCTACGGCGTGGCCGAGGTGCTCGTCATCGCTGAGTCGGGCATTCGCCGCGCGAACATCGTATCGGTGAAGCTGCACGAGTTGCTGCCGACCCGTCAGGAATGGCGGCAATCGGCGGCACCGATCGCCCGGGGCTCGGTGATCGGGTTTTTCACCGGGCTCGTCCCGGGCCCGGCCAGCGTGCTCGCCACGTTCATCTCCTACACGCTCGAGCGCAAGATCTCGAAGACTCCCGAGCGGTTCGGCCAGGGGGCCATCGAGGGTGTGGCCGGGCCCGAGGCCGCCAACAACGGGGCCACGGCGGGCGCCATGGTGCCGCTGCTGTCCCTGGGCATCCCATTCTCACCGGCCACCGCGATCCTGCTCGGGGCGCTGGTCATCACCGGCATTCAGCCCGGGCCGCTCCTCATCAGCCAGCGCCCCGAGGTGTTCTGGGGCGTGGTGGCCAGCATGTACGTGGGTAATCTGCTCCTGCTCGTCCTGAATCTGCCGCTAGTCGGCCTGTTCGTCAGCGTGCTACGCCTTCCCCAGCACGTGCTGGCCACGCTGGTACTGTTGCTGTGCCTGGTGGGGGCCTACAGCCTGAACAACAGCCAACTCGACCTGTGGGTCCTCGTGGCCTTCGGAATTTTCGGCTACGGGCTGCGCCAGCTCAGGATCGACCCATCGCCGCTGGTGGTGGCGCTCGTCCTGGGGCCGCTCATGGAGAAGACGCTCCGGCAGACGCTCTTCATGGAGCGCGGCGATCTCCTGGCCGTCCTCGGACGGCCGCTCACGCTGACCCTGCTCCTGATCGGGGTGCTGGCCCTGGTCGCGCCGGTGCTGGCGCGGCTGCTCCGCCGCCCGCGCTCGACGGTCGCCCGGGCCACACGCTGAGCGAGGAACAGAAACGGGTCTAGTGAGCGCCGAGATACGCGGTCTGGATCAAGCTCGAGCGGAGGACGTCCGACGCTCGACCGCTGGCGATCAGCCGGCCGCGCTCCAGCACGTGAGCGTCATCGGCGACGGCCAGGGCCTTGGCCACATTCTGCTCGATCAGCAGCACAGTGACCCCCTCATCCCGGATCCGCCGGACGATCGCGAAGACATCGTTCACCAGTCGGGGGGCGAGACCGAGCGACGGCTCGTCGAGCATGAGCAGGCGGGGCCGCCCGACCAGCGCGCGCGCCAGCGCGACCATCTGCTGCTCGCCACCGCTCATGGAGCCAGCGAGCTGGTGGCGCCGCTCGACGAGCCGGGGGAAAAGCGAAAGGGCCCACTCCAGCCGGGCGGCGCGCTCCGGCTTCGCCAGCGGCCAGCCCCCGAGCTGGAGGTTCTCCAGCACCGTCATCTGCGGGAAGAGGTGCCGACCCTCGGCGACGAGGGACAGCCCGGCGCGCACCGCCGCCGCGGCGGCGCCAGGCGGGAGCGTCCGGCCGTCGAGCGTGACTGCGCCCTCGCGCGGCAGCAGACCGGCCAGCGCTTTGAGCAACGTGCTCTTGCCGGCGCCGTTCGGGCCCACGATGGCAGTGATCCGCTGAGGCGTCAGCTCGAGATCCAGGCCGTCGAGCACGCGGAATCCCCCGTACCCGGCGGCCAGGCCCCTGATCGTCAGGGCCACGCTCACGGGACGTGCTCCGGGCCCCGGACGGGCTCGCCGAGATAGGCTTCGATCACCGCCGGGTCGCCGGCGACCGTGCGCGGCGTGCCGTCGGCAAGCGTGCGCCCCTGGTGCAAGACGACGACACGCTCCACCGCACGGAGCAGCACCGTCACGGCGTGCTCGACCCATATGACGGCGAGCTTGAGCTCGTCACGGCAGCGTCGAACCAGTCGGGCCAGATGTTCGGCCTCGGCCTCGGTCAGCCCGGCGGCAACCTCGTCCAGCAGCAGCACACGGGGCCGGGTCGCCAGCGCCATGCCGATCTCGAGGAGCCGCTGGCGCGCCGGGGTTATGGCCCCGGCCGGCTGCGCCGCCGCATCGGCCAGGCCTAGGAAGTCCAGGATCGCGGGCACGTCGGCCAGGACCGCCTGCTCGCCGCGCCGGCGGCGGCCGGCGAACTCGAGGCCGAACCGTACGCTCTCGGTCACGCTCATCTCGGGGAATACCCGGGGCGTCTGAAAGGTGCGCGCGACTCCCGCGCGGGCGAAGGCATGGGCCGGCTGCCCGGTGAGATCGACCCCGGCGACGTGGAGCCGACCGGCGGCGGGCATCACCACCCCGGAGAGCGCGTTGAAGAAGGTCGTCTTGCCGGCGCCGTTCGGACCGATGAGACCGACCAGCGCCCGGTCCGCGATCGCGAAGTCGACGTGATCCACCGCGGTGAGGCCGCCGAAGCGGACGACGAGGCCTGTGGCCGCGAGCGCCGGCACCGTCATGAGGGCTGCGGTCGGCTCAGCGGAGCGCCGGCCCGGCCGCTCCACAGGCCGGCCAGCCCGCGCGGCAGGTACAGAACGGCGACGATCAGGAGGAGACCGAGAACGACCAGGTAGACATAGGGAAACTGCAGGCGCAGGAACTCGGCCAGCAGGCTGAACACGATAGCCGCGAGCAGCGGGCCGCCCAGGCTCGTGGCCCCGCCGACCATGGCGATCAGCACCGTCTGCAGGCCGATGAACGGATTGAAGACGGTGGCCGGGTCGACATAGGTCCAGCGCACGGCCATCGCGGCGCCCGCGGCCCCGGCGAACGCCGCGCTGAGGGCGAACCCCGCGATCTTCACCCAGCGCGTGGGCACGCCGAGCGTCTGGGCGCGCTGCTCATCGGCCCCGATGCCGTCGAGGGCCAGACCGAAGCGGCTGGCCCGCACCATGACGGCGACGACCACGGCAGCGACCGCAATCACGAGCACGGTGTAGTACACCGTCCGGTTCGACGGCGCCACGGTGAGGACCCGCCCCACGGTGCCGGCATACTGCTTCTCGCCATAGGTGACGACGTGACGGACGAGCTCGCTCATGCCGAAGGTGAGGACGGCGAAGTAAGTGCCGCGCAGGTGCAGGATGGCCAGGCCGGCCAGGGCGGCGAAGGCCACAGCCAGGGCGGCGCCCGCGGCCACCACCAGGGGCCACGGCAGCGTGGCCAGGCTCCAGGCACAGACGTAGGCGCCCAACCCGAAGAACGCCGAGGTGCCGAGCGAGACATAGCGGGTGGCCCCTGAAAACATCGCCCAGCCCGTGGCCAGGGCCACATACATCAGGCACGACAGCGCCAGCGAGACCAGGAAATCGTCGAACCACCACGGGATCGCCGCCGCCCCCGCGGTACCGCCGGCGATGACCAGGAGCGAGCGGCGGCTCATCCGCGGGCAAAGAGGCCGCGGGGACGGGTGATCAGCACCAGGACGAAGACCCCGTAGGACAGCACCATCCGTAGCGAAGGGTTCGTGAGGTGCATGCCGAGCGTCTCGACCACGCCGAGCAACAGCCCGCCGACCAGGCTGCCGGTGAGGCTGCCGAAGCCCCCGAGGGTGATGACGATCAGCGCGGTGACGGTGTAAGGCTCGCCCATGGAGGGCGAGATCTCGAACACCATCGACAGCAGCGCGCCGGCGACGCCCGCCAGGGCCAGCCCGATGCCGAAGACCATCGGATGCAAGCGACGGACGTCGATCCCGACGAGCAGGGCGCCGGTGGGCGATTGCATCATGGCCCGCACCGCCTTGCCCAGGAGGGTGGTCCGCAACAGCACAATGAGGCCCAGGCTGAAGGCCAGCGCACCGGCAAACGCCACCAGCCGGTTCGCCGTGAATTCCAGTCCGGCGATCGAAACCGTCTGGGACAGGTACTCATAGCCGCGCAGGTCGGCGCCCCACACCAGCAGGGCGAGATTCTGAACCAGGAACATGAGACCGAAGGCCACCAACAGGCTACGCGCCTCGAATGCCTCCACTTCGGGTGTCGTCGCGGCGAGCCGGCGGAAGCACAGGCGATGGATGAGCAAGCCGCTCACGAACAGCGCCGCGAAGACCACGGGAAGGGACAGGAAGGGACTGGCCCGCGTCACCACGTACGCCCAGTATGTGAGGTAGGCGCCCAGCATGAGGAACTCGCCGTGCGACACGTTGAGGATGCGCATGAGGCCGTACTGCAGATTGAGCCCCATGGCCACCAGCGCGTAGATCCCTCCCGTGATCAGGCCGGAGGCGAGCAGCTCGATCCACAATTTCACGCGAGTTGGACGCCGCCGGTGGTCTCCCTCGCGCGAGCGGGGAGGTTTGGCGGGGGCGCGTCTCGTACCCCCTCCAAGCTGACATTGGAGGTTTGGCGGGGGCGAGTCTTTCGCCCCCGCCAAGCTAAAGTCGGAAGGTCGCCGCTCCCTCGACGACTCACTTCCACGGGGGCTTGGGAATCACAAGCTGGGCCGTGGCCCGATCGGGCGGCCACACCACCTCGAAGTCACCGCCGACCCACTGGCTGACGGTGCCGGGGAACTGGATCTCCGAGCCTTTGAAACGAATGGGGCCGAGGATCGTCGCATGCTCGTGGCCGGCGACGTACTCACGGATGGCCTTGCGGTCCAGCCCCACCTTCTCGATGGCGGCCTGGAGAATCTGCAGGCTGGCCCAGCAATGGGCGCTGGCCCAGCGATCCGGCTCCTTCTGGAACTTCTTCACGTGGGCCTCGAAGTAGGCCCGGGCCGCCGGGCTGGTCTTGCCGCTCCACGAGCCGATGCCCGTCACCCCCTCGGCGTCGGCCCCGATCACCTGCTTGTAGACGGGGAAGGCCGTGCCCACCGCGGTGAAGAACACCCGGGGATTGAAGCTGATCTCCTTGGCCTGCTTGCTGGCCAGAATGGTGTCGGGCGGATAGGTCAGGCCGACGAAGGCATCGGGGTTCTTCTCCTTGATCGCGCGGAGCACCGGCGACAGATCCTTCACGCCGAGGGGATAGCTCTTCTTCTCGACGATCTCGATGCCCTTGGCCTTGACGGCGGGCTCGAAGGCGGCGACGTTCTCGAGCCCGAACAGGTCGTCCATGAAGATCACGGCGACCGTCTTGACGCCCTTGGCCGCCAGCATGTCGGCCGCCGCCTGCATCAGCACGTAGGGCTGGGGCAGCATCGAAAAGAAGTTGGGCAGCTTCATGTCGATGAGCTTCATGGACAGGGCCGTGGGGGCCAGCATCGGGTAGCCGTGGCGGTTCGCCAGCGGCGCCACCGCGAAGTTCATGCCCGAGCCCCAGGGGGGCAGGATCAAGTCGACCTTGTCGGTCGTCATCAGCTTTTCGAAGGTGCGGACGGCCGTCTCCACCTCGCTGCGATCGTCGTAGCCCATCAGCTCGATCTTGCGCTTCTGACCCTTGACGGTGAGCCCGCCGGCCGCGTTCACCTGATCGGCCCACAGGAGATAGTTGGGCTCCTGGGTGACCTGGGCGCCGGGGGCGAAGGGACCCGTCCGCGAGATGGCATACCCAATCTTGATCGGTGGCGCCGCAGACTGCGCGAGGGCGTCAAGCGTCCCACCGAACAGCACGAGGGTAATAGTCAATCCCCAGCTCACTATCGGTATCATCGTGGAATCTCCTCCTCGGCGGGTTGTCGTGACGGCCCGATCGTGACGCGGCGCCAAGCGGTTATTCTCGCCAAACCGCCCGGGGTTGGCAACGCCGTGCTAGGCTCGGGGCGGAGATCGCCCTTTGATCGGTCCACTGCGCGCGTGGAGGCGAAGGAACCCGAGGTCCTCGCCCCGGCCTCTCCCCGTCACGGCCCGGCACGTCGAGTACTCAGCGATCGTTTCCCTGGACGACGAGCGGGCCCGGCCGTCGGACCGGCTGCTCGATCTGGCGCTTCGAGCGGCGAGCCGGGCTCGAACCGTGTCGATGGCCGGCGTGGTGGCCCGCATGAAGCAGCCTCCCTATTACCCGGACGTCTGGCCCGGCGAGCATTACAAGCTCCTGGCCGCTCTCGTCCTCGAGTGCCGCCCACGAGTGGTGATCGAGATCGGCACCGCGACCGGGCTGTCGGCGCTGGCCATGCAGCAGCATCTTCCCCCGGGAGCGCGGCTCTACACCTTCGACATCCGGGGGTGGACCACCTTCGCGGACACGTGCCTGAGGCGCGAGGACTTCGCCGATGGATCGCTCGTCCAGATCATCGGCGATGTCAGCGATCCTGCCGTCCTGGGGTCTCACGTGGAGTTATTCCGCGCCGCCGAGCTGATCTTCGTCGATGGCCCTAAAGATGGGCGGTTCGAGCGAATCCTCATCCAGCGGCTGGCCGACCTCACGCTTCCCGGCCAGCCCATTCTGATATTCGACGACATCCGCGTGTGGAACATGCTCGCCATCTGGCGCGAGATCGGGATGCCGAAGCTCGATCTCACGTCGTTCGGACACTGGTCGGGCACAGGGCTCGTGGACTGGATCGCTCCTGCGCTATGATGGGCGGTGGAAAGGAGTACCACCCGTGAGACACCCTCGGTTGGCCGCCGCGTTGCTCGTCGGTGCCGAACCTCTACGCTGACGTACCGCGCTCCCTGGCCGCCGAGCAGTTCGACGTCCTGGTGGCGGACGGCCACGTGCGCCTGGAGCGTATCGTCTCGACGGGGCACGCCACGCCGAGCGGGCGCTGGGACGATCAGGAAACCAACGAGTGGGTCGTCGTCCTGCGCGGCAGCGCCGGCCTCCGCTTCGAGGACTCGGCCCATGTCGTCGTGCTGCGTGAGGGCGACCACCTCGTCATTCCCGCGCACCGCCGCCACCGCGTCGAGTGGACCGACGCCCACCACCCGACGGTCTGGCTCGCGCTGCACTACTGAAGCGACGGGTGCGATCTCCTGACGACGCGCCGGGCCTTGAGCTCGTAGCGCGGAAGCGAGTTGGGGGCGACGGCGCACACCTCCAGACGCAGGCCCATCTCGGCGCGGAACGCCTCCTGGACCGCCCGGGACAACGTCGCGTCCACGGCTTCGATGAGCACGCGCACCTCATCCAGCTCACCGGCGCGGAACACCTCGATCTGGAACTCCTCGACGGCGCGGAAGCGGCGCACGATGGCCTCGATGGCCGAGGGAAAGATATTCACCCCGCGGACGATCAGCATGTCGTCCAGCCGTCCGAGAATGCCGTTCTCCAGCCGGAGGAAGGTGCGGCCGCAGCCGCACGGGGTCGCGGCGAGCCGGACCCGGTCTCCCGACCGGTAGCGGATCGCCGGCGAGCCGAGCCGCCCGAGATTCGTGAGCACGAGCTCGCCCTCGGCGGCCGGTCGCCCTGTCGCGGGGTCGATCACCTCGACGATGAACTCGCTCTCGTTGACATGCAGACCGGCCTGGGCGGCGCACTCGTACCCGTAAGCCCCCATCTCGGTCATGCCCGCATGGTCGAAGGCCCGCGCCCCCCAGCCTTCCTCGATGCGAGCCCGGACCGGCGGGATGCCGGCACCCGGCTCGCCGGCGTGCACAGTGGTGCGCACGCCCAGCTCGCGCACGTCCAGGCCGCGCTCGCGCGCCACCTCCAGCAGGTGCAGGGCATAGGACGGCGTGCACACGAGCGCGGTCACACCGAGCCGGTCCATCGCGACCAGGCGGGTCGTCGAATCCTGCCCGCCCCCGGGGATGGCGAGCGCGCCGATGGCGCGCGCGCCCTCGAAGCCGGCCCAGAAGCCGATGAACAGCCCGAAGGAGAACGGGAAGAAGATCCGGTCGGCGGTCGTGAGGCCGGCGCCCCGCAGCACGAACCCCCAGCAGCGAGTCCACCAGTCCCACGATTCCTGGGTGTCGAGCCAGTGGATCGGTTGGCCGCTGGTGCCCGACGTCTGGTGCACCCGGACATAGCGCTCCAGCGGGAACGTCAGGTTTGTGCCGAACGGGGGATGCGACGCCTGGTCGTCGACGAGCTCGGCCTTGCTCGTGAGGGGCAGCCGGGCGAAGTCGTCCCACGAGCCAAGATCGGCGGCGCTCCGCAGGCCGGCCCCCGCCCACTTGAGCTTGACGAACCGATTGCTGCCCTCCGGCGCCAGCAGCTCGCGGACCATGCCCTGGAGCTTCCGCCACTGTAGCTCCCGGAGCCGCTGGCGCGGGAGGGTCTCGAGGCCGGCGTCGAACACCTCAGCTCCGGAGCTTGAAGCGCTGGATCTTGCCGGTGGCGGTCTTGGGCAGCTCGCCCACGAACTCGATCCAGCGGGGATACTTGTAAGCCGCGATCTTGTCCCTGACGAAGGCCTTGAGCTCCTCGGCCAGGACCGGCGACGCCTGGGCCGGCTCCTTGAGCACGATGAAGGCCTGGGGCTTGACGAGCCGGTCGCTGTCCTCCTTGCCCACCACGGCGGCCTCGAGAACGGCGGCGTGCCTGATCAGGGTGGCCTCGACCTCGACCGGCGACACCCAGATGCCTCCCACCTTGAGCATGTCGTCGGAGCGCCCGGCGTACCAGAAGTAGCCGTCCTGATCCCGGGAGTACTTGTCGCCGGTCTGGATCCAGGGTCCGAAGAGCGTCTCTTTCGTCTTGTCGTGCTTGTTCCAGTAGTAGGCCATGATGGAGTCGCCCTTGACCCGGAGGTTGCCGATCTCCCCGGCGGGCACCGGCCGGCCCTCGTCGTCCACGATGATCGCCTCGTAGCCAGGCACCGGCTGCCCCGACGAGCCCGGTCGCGCCGCGCCCGGCCGGTTCGACAGGACGATGTGCAGGATCTCCGTGGTCCCGATGCCGTCGATGATCTCGACGCCGAACCGCTCGCGCCAGCGGCGGTAGATCTCGTCGGGGAGGGCCTCGCCCGCCGACACGCAGAGCCGGAGGGAGGAGAGGTCGAAGCGCGTGTCGGCCTCCTTGACGGCCAGCATCGCCGCGTAGAGCGTGGGCACGCCGAAGAAGATCGTCGGCCGATGACGGTGCAGGACCTCGAACACCGCCTCGGGAGCGGGCCGGTGGGGAAAGAGCACGCTCTGCGCCCCCACGCCCATCGGGAAGTAGCCGGCGTTGCCCAAGCCGTAGGCGAAGAAGAGCTTGGCCGCCGAAAACACCTTGTCGGTGGGCCGGATGCCCAGCACCTGGCGGGCATAGGTCTCCTGGCAGACCCACATGTCGTGATGCAGATGGACGGCGCCCTTGGGGAAGCCCGTCGATCCCGAGGAGTACAGCCAGAAGGCGGGGTCGTCGCGCGACGTGAGCGCCGCCTCCAGATGCGAAGAGGCCCGCGCCACCTCCGCCTCGTAGCTCAGGTACGCACCCGGGGCTCCGCCCGCCACGAGCACGTGCCGGAGGTGACGCGCGCGATCCAGGACGGGGCCCGCCTCGGCCAGCAGCGGCGCCGAGACGACCGCGACCCGGGCGCGGCTGTCGTCGAGGAAGTAGAGGTAGTCCTGGCCCCGCAAGAGCGTGTTGACCGGGATCGGCACCGCGCCGATCTTGATCGCGCCCCAGAACGTGCCCAGAAACGCCGGCGTGTCCAGGCACAGCACGAGGACACGCTCTTCCATGCCCACGCCGAGCGCCTTGAGCACATTGCCGGTGCGGTTGGTGAGGTCGAGGACGTCCCCATAGGTGAGCACGCGGTCCTCGCAGGTGAACGCCACCTGTCCGCCCCGCCCCTCGCTCACGTTGCGGTCCACGAAGTGCGTGGCCACGTTGAACTGCTGGGGAAGATGCTCCGACGCGTTCATGCCGGCCTCGGCCTCCCTCAGCGGCGGGCCCGGCGCCGTGGCGACGTGGCCCGGGTCCGCGTGCTCGGCTTGCTGGCCCGGCGCGGGCTGGCCGCGGGCCGGCGCACGGCAATCGCCTCGATCTCCACGAGGAGCTCCGGACGCACCAGCCCGCTGATGATCAGGAGCGTGTTGGGCGGGTACACCTCGTCGGGGAAGTAGCCGGGAAAGACCTCGGCCCGGGCCTTCATGAAACCGGGGATGGCCTCGGCGCGGGTGAGAAACGTCTGCAGGCGGACGATGTCGCGCATCGTGCACCCGGCCGCCTCGACCACCGCGCGGACGTTCTCCAGGGCCTGTTTGGTCTGCGCGACGACGTCGCCGGCGGCCACCTGCCCGCCCGGGGCGATGCCCACCTGCCCGGCCACGAACACGAGCTCGCCTGCCGGAGTGCTCATCCCGTGCGAATACATTCCCAGCGGCGCTCCCAGAATCTTCGGTGCGATCGTCTTGGGCATGGCTCAATCTCCCCGTCAGCGGGCCTCGATCACGCCCGGCATTGTACCCTCGAGCCGGCGCACGAAGGCGAAGCGGTAGCTCCGGCTCCACGACGCATCGTACCCCTCCAGGCCGAGCTCCCGCCGACCCGCGTTGCTCCACAGACAGAGCACGTCCCAGCGACCGAAGAGCCCGAGCCAGGGATCGTGCAGGAAGATCACCGGGCACTGGCGCTGCACCTCGGGGTACTCGATCCCGAAGTAGAGCGCATCCTCGTACGTGGGCCGCTCGAGCCCGAGCGCGACCGCCGCGCCGATGGCGTCGTCCGCGGTGATGTCGGCATCGAATTCCAGCAACACGATCTCGCGCGCCCCCTGCCCCCCGAAATGCCGGGCGGGAAAGTTCTCCGAGGTCACGCAGGAGTGCGCGTACCCGTAGTCGCCGGCCTCCACCAGGGCCTCGGTGGAACGGCCGTCACCGGTGGTGATCCGGTACCTCTCCGTGGGTCGCGCCGAGGCCACGGATCACCCGCGGTCCTCGCGCCGGGTCAGCCTGACATACTGAAAGTCGATGGGCTGGCCATTGATACCGCGGGGCGGAGGTGCGATCCAGCCGGCGAACCGGCCCGGCTCGACCACCGGCACCATCAGGCTGGCCACGTACACCTGGTCCCGTTCGGTGGGAAGCCACTCCTCCTTCCGGGCATTCCACTCGGCCTCGGTGATGACGCGACCGTCGGGCGAGATCCTGGCTTCCGCGAACGCGCCGATCGCCCGGTGGAAGCCCTTGTGGGGCAACCGCAGCTCGACGTCGATCCCGTGCTTCTTGATGATGGCGTTCCAGCGGTCCACACCGCGCTGGCAGTCAGCGATGTAGTCGTCGCGGAGCCGCTCGTTGAGGGCCACCAAGGCCGGCATCTCCTTGACGACGACGCGATCGCCCTCCAGCACGGTGACCGGGTACGTCGCCGCCTGGAGCACGTGGTCATCGTCCTTCTTGCCCTCCTCGAACCGGCCCTTGAGGCCCATCGTGTAGTAGTTGGCGGCGTTGGTGGAGATCTCGGAACCGAACAGGTCGAGGGACACCGAGTAATGGAAGTTGATGTAGCGCTGGATCATCGCCAGGTCGATTCCGCCGTGGGCGCGCACGTCGTCCGTGCGGTGCTGGCGCATCAGGTCGCAGGCCCGCTGCACGATGCGGCCCACCCCGCTCTCCCCCACGAACATGTGATGGGCCTCTTCGGTGAGCATGAACCGGCACGTCCGCGACAGCGGATCGAAGCCGGATTCCTGCAGGCTGGCCAGCTGATACTTGCCGTCGCGGTCGGTGAAGAACGCGAACATGAAGAAGCTGAGCCAGTCGGGCGTCCGCTCGTTGAAGGCCCCCAGGATGCGGGGCTTGTCGCGATCGCCCGACCGCCGCTGCAGCAGGGCCTCGGCCTCCTCACGCCCGTCCCGGCCGAAGTAGGCGTGCAGCAGGTAGACCATGGCCCACAGGTGCCGGCCCTCCTCCACGTTGACCTGGAAGATGTTGCGCAGGTCGTAGAGCGAGGGGCAGGTACGGCCCAGGTGCCGCTGCTGCTCGACGGAGGCCGGTTCGGTATCCCCCTGGGTGACGATGAGCCGCCGCAGCGTGCCTCGATGCTCCCCGGGCACCTCCGCCCAGGCCGGCTGGCCCTTGTGATCGCCGAAGGCGATCCGGCGCTCCGCCTCGGGCTCGGCCAGGAAGATGCCCCAGCGGTACTCGGGCATCCGCACGTAGTCGAAGACCGCCCATCCCTGGGAGTCCACGCTGACCGCCGTGCGCAGATAGACGTCGTCGGCCTGAAAGCCCAGCGGCCCCATCTCCATCCACCAGTCCAGGAACCGGGGCTGCCACTCTTCCAGGGCGCGGAGCAGGCGGCGGTCGTCCTTGAGGCTCACGTTGTTGGGGATCCGTTCGAGATAATCGGCCCCGCTCATCACACTCTCCTCCGATCGAATTCGGCCCGTTGCCCCGTGCCATACACCTGAAGCGCACCCCGGGGACCCACCGCGTTCGGGCGCTGGAAGGCCCAGTTCTGCCAGGCGCTGAGGCGTCCGAAGATCTTCGTCTCTACGCTTTCCGGCCCCGCGAAGCGCAGCGAGGCCTCCATACCGGTGAGCGCGTCGGGCGAGAAGGCGGCGCGCTCTTCGATGGCGAGCCGGATCTCGTCGTCCCAGTCGATGTCGTCTGGCGCGAAGGTGACGAGCCCGACCTCGGCCGCGGCCGCGGCTGCAAAATCCTGCCCGATCCGTCCCTTGAGGTCGTCCACCCGCCCGGGCTCGCCCAGGAAGCGCTGGGCCAACCGGCTCAGCCCGTTGCCCATGGGGAGCGCGCCGAAGTTCATGGCCGTGAGGCGCAGCGCGGCCGGCGGGCCAGCGTCGCCCTGGCGGGCGCCGGCCAGCATGTAGACCCGGTCGGCGGCCAGGGCCAGCTCCAGCAGCGTCCCGGCGAAGCAGGAGCCCGGCTCGACCAGGGCGAACATCGAGCGCGAGGACACGTCCAGGCGCTTGAGGACCCGCTTCAGGTAGAGCCGGATCTCCCGGACCAGCCAGTGCGCGGCGTGGTCGGCGAGAAACCGATCGCAGGCTTCGACGAGCTCCACGCTGCCCGCCGTCCGGATCACCCAGAGCCCGATCTGCTCCTCGTTGGTCCGCAGATGCAGAATCAGATCGTCGAGCTCGCGGGCCAGGGCCAGAGGCCAGAACGCGACGCCCTGAGCCTGGGCCCCCGCGGAATCCGCGGGGGGCCGGTCGTTCGGTCCGGTCACGGTGATCTCGGCGACGCCCCGGGCCCGGTCGAGCGCGCAGGCCACGTGCGCGTATCGGACGCGGTCACCTTCGATGGTCCGCTCGAGCGGCGTCAACGCGAGGCCCCTGGCGTCGGCGGGCCGGTCGCTGCGCGCCGCCAGCTCGGTCGCGCGCTGCCGCACTGTCTCGTCCAATCGCGAGCGCGGAACGAGCTCGTCGACCAGCCCCCACTCGACAGCACGCCGGCCCTTGATCCCCTCTTCCAGCGTGCACACCACGTCGGCCCGGTCCCGCCGCACGCGCCGCTTGTCCACCAGCCGGGTGAGGCCTCCCGTTCCCGGCAGCACGGCCAGGAGCGGAACCTCGGGCAGCGCCACCGAGGTGTTCCCGTCGTCGGCCATGATGATGCGCTCGCAGGCCAGGGCCAGCTCGTAGCCGCCGCCGGCGCAGGGGCCGTTGATGGCGCAGACGTAGACCTGCTGGGACTCGGCCGAGGCCTCCTCCATGGCGTTGCGGGTCTCGTTGGTGAACTTGCAGAAGTTCACCTTGAAGCCGTGCGAGGACTGGCCGAGCATGCGGATATTGGCGCCGGCGCAGAAGACGCGCTCCTTGCCGGACGTGAGGATCACCGCGCCCACCTCGGGATGCTCGAAACGCAGGCGCTGAATGGCGTCATAGAGCTCGATGTCGACGCCGAGATCGTAGGAGTTGAGCTTGAGCTCATAGCCGGGTCGGAGCCCGCCGTCCTCCTTGACGTCCATCGCCAGCGTGGCCACCCGACCGTCGATCCGCAGCGTCCAGTGCCGGTAGCGAGAGGGATCCACGCGAAAGTCGATCGGAGGATGGATGCTGTCAGCCATGGTCGTCCTACCCGAGGATCACCCAGAGGGCCGAGGCCTTCCGGGTGCCGAGGTTCTCCCAGCCGTGGGGCAACCCGCCGTCGAGCAGCGCGCTGTCGCCGGCGTCCAGGATGTGCCGTTCGCCGTTGTAGTGCAGGGCCACCTTGCCCTCCAGCACGTAGAGCAGCTTCATCTGGCCGGGCTTGATCACGACCTTGTCGGTGGCTACTCCGCGGGACCTCGCGGGCAACGTGGAGATCACGCCGCGGATCTTGCCCTGGAAGAGGCCGGCGCCCAGCACCGTCCAGCGCTCGCGGGACCCGTCGA
>DATIAY010000014.1:0-5549 GCA_035457825.1 Candidatus Methylomirabilota bacterium | reverse complement strand
CGGGGCGCTGAACGCCCACGCGGGAGACCACGACCGCGCGCTGGCCATGGCCCGCCGGCTCATCGACGTGTTCGAACCGGTGGAGGTGGACGCCATCGTCGTCAACACCTCGGGGTGTGGCGCCCACCTGAAGGCCTACGGCACCCTGCTGGCCGGCGACCCCGCCTACGCTGAGCGCGCTCGCCAGCACGCCGGCTCGGTGCGAGACGTGGCCGAGTTCCTCGCCGAGGAGCCGCTTCGGGGCCCGTTGCGGCCGGTCCCGATGACCGTCACGTATCACGACCCCTGTCACGTCGTGCACGGTCAGAAGATCCGGACTGAGCCGCGCGCGCTCCTGGCCCAGGTGCCCGGCCTCAAGGTGATCGACCTCAAGGAGTCGGACTGGTGCTGCGGCTCGGCGGGCATCTACAACCTCACCCAGCCCGAGATGGCGACCAGGCTCCTGCACCGCAAGGTCGGCCACATTCTGGCGACCGGAGTCGAGACCGTCGTGACCGCGAATCCCGGCTGTATTCTACAAATCCAGGCCGGGCTGCGCGCTCACGGCGCCGCGATGCCGGTGCTACACCTCGTCGAGGTCTTGGATCGCGCCTACGCCGCCGAGGATGCGCGATGAACCGGGCGGCCGCGAGCACCCCGGACGCCCACAAGGCGTATGCGCCCAGCTCCGTGGGCTGCTTCGTTCTCACGATCTCGGACACGAAGACGGCTGAGACGGACACCAGCGGAAAACTGATCCGCGAGCTCCTGGAGGCCGCCGGCCACCGCGTGGCGGGTACCAGCATCGTGCGGGACGAGCCGGCCGAGGTCGCCCGGATTGTCCGGCAGGCTGCCGCGGATCCCGGCGTGCAGGCGATCCTCCTGACTGGCGGGACCGGAATCACTTCGCGGGACTCGACGTACGAAGCGGTGGACGCGCTGCTCGACAAACGCCTGCCCGGCTTCGGCGAGTTGTTCCGCGTGCTTTCCTATGCCGAGATCGGCCCCGCGGCCATGCTGTCCCGCGCCCAGCTCGGGGTGGTGCAACGGCGCATCGTCGCCTCGCTGCCCGGCTCGCCCAACGCCTGCCGGCTGGCCCTGGAGAAGCTGCTGATCCCCGAGCTCGGGCACCTCGTCGGGGAAGTGAGTCGCTAGGCAACTCGGAGGGGGGCTTTGCGGAGCCGGCGCTCCTACGGTAGCGGAGCCCGCCGTCGTGCGAGACAATAAGCGTATGCCATCGACGACCGTCGCCGCTCACGGCGTTCGCATGCTCGCCACGCTGGCGTTGGTGTGGGCCGGCCTCGTGTTTCAACCCGCGACCACCGCCGGCTCGCGGGCCGTCAATCAGCTGAACCGCGCGGTCACGCGTCCGCTGCCGGCGGTTCCTGCGCCGAAGGTGGCGCCCGCCGAGCGGGTGTGGGTTCCCGACCGCACCGTCGCCGGTTCTGACGGTTTACTCCATGTGCCTGGACACTGGGAGCGTCGAATTAATGACCAGGAGGTTCACGCTCCGCCAGTTTCTGCCTGCCCGGTGACAAACGGGCCCTGCATTCTGATCCCGGCTGGTGTTCGGCCAGAACCGGAGGCCCGCCCGGGTCTCTGAGGTTGTATAATCCGGGCTCCGACGCAAGGAGGAACCCGGATGCAGCCGATACGACGTTTGCCCTTCCGTAACGCGCTGGTCGCGCTGCTTGCCTCTGCTCTCATCGCCGGCTGTGCCGGTTCACTTGGCGCCGACAGCGCCTCGCCGGCGCCGGTGGCGCCGGAGTTGGCCCGCTTCAATGACTTGCTGGCCGGACTGGCCGAGCGGTTGAAGCCGGCGCTCGTACACGTGCGGGTGCGGCGCGAGGTAACGAAGGAGGAGCCGCGGGATCTGGACGAGCCTCGCCGGAGCCAGGGCTCCGGATTCGTCGTCGAGCCGGATGGCGTGATCGTGACGAACGCTCACGTCGTCGAGGGCACGGCCTCCGCCCAGGTGCGGCTCTTCGACGGCCGCCGGTTCCCGGCTAAGGTGATCGGGCGTGACACCCGCGTGGACCTGGCCCTGCTGCGCATCGAAGGCGTCCGCAATCTGCCCACCCTGGGGTTCGGCGACTCGAACCGGCTTCGGGTCGGCGAGTTCGTGCTGGCGCTGGGTCACCCCTTCGGCCTCGAGCACAGCGTGTCGTTCGGCATCGTGAGCCGCAAGGGCTCGCCGCTCACGGTGGCCGCGCCTGGCTTCGACTTCATCCAGACCGATGCCGCGATCAATCCGGGGAACTCCGGCGGGCCTCTGATCAACATGGCCGGCGAGGTCGTCGGCGTTAACAGCATGGCCGCGCGGAACGGCTCGATCGGCTTCGCCATCCCCTCCACCCTCGTGCAGATGCTGCTGCCCGAGCTGCTGGCCAAGGGCCGGATCGAGTGGGGCTGGCTGGGCGTCGCCATCACCGAGATCGGTGAGGACGATCTCGACCGTCTCAAGCTGCGGGAGGCGCGGGGCGTGCTGATCCGCTCGGTCATGCCCGGTGAGCCCGCCGATCGCGGCGGTGTCCGCGCCAACGACGTTATCGTCGCTCTCGATGGCACGCGCCTGGACGGCCCGCGCGATTTGCAGCGCGTGGTGGCCTCGTCGCCGGTAGGCAAGAGGATCCGGGTGACGCTCTGGCGTGACGGCGAGGAGACCGAGATCGAGGTCACGGTCGGCCGCTATCGCGATGCCGAGGACGAGCGCGAGGAGTCTCCGCGAAACTGAGTCGGGCGCGGGCTTGGTTCGCCCTGCTGCGCTGGGGGAGGGTTCGGAAGGGGGCCGTTGAGGCCCCCTCCGACTCAGGCCCGGGCGCGTGGCGCCGCGAGCGCAGCCAGCGTGGCGCGAGCCCAGGGCTCGTCCAGCGAGGGTACCGGGCGGTACTGGATGCCGCCGGTGATCGTCATGCCTCCTTCCCACTCCGCCGCGGCGTCCTCCAGGACGTCCTCGACCGCGAGCAGGAAGTAGCCGAGCCCGAAGGCCTCGCCCCCGGGCACGGGTAGCGGCCCGTCGAGAGCCCGCGTCTTCACGTAGCTCACCGTCGCCGGCTCGACCACCATCAGCGTGCCCACATGACGCTCACGCAGGTTTCGGGCGCTGCGGCTGCCCGCCAGGATCACCAGGCCGAGCGTGCCCGGATCGTAGGCGCGCAGCTCCAGATAGGAGAGCAGCATCGGGTGAGGCCGGCCCTCGCCATCCACGGTGATGAAGGGCAGGGCCAGCCCCAGGCGGGCCGCGAGATCCCGCTGGGACAGCCGCTCAGCCAGGTTCTCGGGCAGGGCGGGGCCGCGACTGCGCGTCATGGCGCTCAGCCGATCGCGATGGGCTCGTCCACGTAGACCGTGTACTGGCGGGGCTTGATGGCCGCATCGGCGGGGTCGACGTAGACGATGGACGAGTGCCCCCGGAGCGCCCGGGGCAGCACGGACACGCGGATGAAGCTGGTCGGCTCACGGGGTGAGGCCAGGGCGTGGACCGGCTCCACGCCGCTCTCGAACCACGCGTCGCCCGGCTTCATGACCCGCCCCGGCCCCGGGCCGATGCGCACCTGCAGCTCGCCTGCGAGCAGCCGGCGGATTCCGCCACCCCGGTGCCCGTGGGGGCGCGCCTCGCCCCCGGGCGCGAAGTCGACCCGGTCGCAACGCATGAGGTACTGCGCGGAGGGATCGAGGACGATCGGATGCTCGAGCGCGACAACGGTGCCGGGGCTGCCGATCGGCTCGACGAGGGACCCGGTCGTCGTGGGCGTGAGGAGCTCCCAGCGGAGCACGTGGGCCCCGGCCGGGCTCGTCATCCGACAGGTTGACGCGCCGTGCCAGGCCTGGCCTTGCTCGAGCCTCGTCTCGACCGCCCCGGATATCAGGATCGCGCCTTCGGCCACCCAGAGGATGCGGTTGATGGGCGCTAGCCGCAGACTCTGACCGGCGCCGAGGCGATCCTCGCTGAGCCTGAGGCGGTACAGGTGTCGATCAGCCGCCCGCGCGGGCTGTCGGGGCGCCGGCGGGCTGGGCGTGGCCGTTCGGTGAGGCCTCGCAGGCTGCGCCCCCGCTCATGTGGATCGAGAGGTCCTTGATCGTGGGCGAGGTGCCGCAGAGCGGACAGTTGGGATCGCGGCGCAGCTTGACCTCGCGGAAGCGCATGCCGAGCGCGTCGTAGGTGAGCAGGCGTCCGATCAGCGGGTCACCGATGCCGAGCAGAACCTTGACCGCTTCCGTCGCCTGGATCGTTCCGATCACGCCTGGGAGCACGCCCAGGACCCCAGCCTCACTTCAGGAGGGCACCAGGCCCGGCGGCGGCGGTGTCGGGTAGAGGCAGCGGTAGCACGGCCCCTGGTTGGGCGCGAAGACGGTGGCCATCCCCTCGAACTGGAAGATCGAGCCGTGTACGTTCGTCTTGCCGGCCAGGTAGCTGGCGTCGTTGACGAGGTAGCGGGTCTCGAAGTTGTCCGAGCCGTCCACGATGAGGTCGTAGTCCTTGATGATCTCCATCACGTTGTCGACCGTGATCCGGGTCGGTAGCGCGATCACCTCGACGTCGGGATTCAGCGCCTTGAGCGTGCGCGTGGCCGACTCCACCTTGGGCTTGCCGATGTCGGCGGTGGTGTGCAGGATCTGCCGCTGGAGATTCGTGATGTCCACCACGTCGCCATCCATGACGCCGAGCGTGCCCACGCCGGCGGCGGCCAGGTACAGCGCGGTCGGCGAGCCCAGGCCGCCAGCCCCGATGAGCAGCACCCTGGAGCGTAGCAGGCGGTGCTGCCCCTTCTCGCCGATCTGGTTGAGCAGAAAATGCCGACTGTAGCGCTGGATCTGGTCCTGGCTGAGCGGCATCTCCCGCACGGTGGGCAGGCCTGACTGCGCCCACTTCTGGTAGCCACCCTGAAGGTTGATCACCTGCTGATAGCCGAGCTCCTTGAGCGCCTTGCCGGCGAGCACCGAGCGCAGCCCGGTCTGGCAATAGAGGACCACGGGGGTGGTCTGATCAGGCACCACCCCGGGGACCCGGAATTCCAGGAACCCTCGGCTGATATTCGTGGAGCCCTCGATGTGGCCGTCGCGATACTCGTCGGGATCGCGGACGTCAATGACCGCCAGGGGCTCCCCGGACTTCAGCCGGCGCTGCAGCTGTTCGGGCCCCTCTTCGGGCACGGTCTGCCGGGCCTCGGCGATCATCTCCTTCAACGTCTTCATGCCCTGCATAGTACCCCATTTGCTATAGTCGAAGCGTCGTGAAGGGCATCATTCTGGCCGGCGGCTCCGGCACTCGCCTCTACCCCCTGACGCTCGCGATGTCCAAGCAGCTGGTGCCCGTTTACAACAAGCCGATGATCTACTACCCGCTGTCCAGTTTGATGCTGGCCGGGATCCGGGAGATTCTCGTCATCACGACGCCGCAAGATCAGGACGCCTTCCGCCGGCTCCTCGGCAGCGGCCGCCATCTCGGTCTCACCCTCGACTATGCAGTGCAGCCGAGCCCGGAGGGGCTGGCCCAGGCGTTCCTCATCGGGCGCGCGTTCATCGGGGGCTCGGGGGTGGCGCTGGCCCTGGGGGACAACATCTTCTAC
>DATIAY010000013.1:0-4184 GCA_035457825.1 Candidatus Methylomirabilota bacterium | reverse complement strand
ATGCCCCCTGCGGACGCCTACGAGGCGATGGTCTCGCCGAGTTCCTTCGCCCTCTGAGCCCGTTCTTCCGGCGTCACCAGGCCACACTGCACGATCTTGTATAGCAGCGCCTTGTAGCTGATCTGCAGCAGCCGGGAGGCCTTGGCCCGATTCCAATGAACGCGATCGAGGACATCTTTGATGGCCACCCGCTCGGCATCTCGCGCGGCCTGACGGGCAATGTCCTTGAGGCTGACCACACCCGCGGGGTTGGGGGTGACCGCCGCGGCGGCCGCTGTCGAGCTGGCGGGGCGGGCGCCGCGACTGAGATTGCCGAGCACCTCCTGGTGCACCGGCCTTGCGCTACCCAGGATGATGACGCGCTTCACGGCGTTCTCGAGCTCACGGATGTTGCCGGGCCAGTGATACTCCATAAACAGCCGCACAGTGTCGGGCGGGATCTCGATAGTCCTCAGGTACTGGGCGTTGAACTTGCGACGGAAATGATCGACGAGGACCGGGATCTCCTCCCGCCGCTCCCGAAGGGGCGGGACGCGGATCTCGATCACGTTGAGCCGGTAGTAGAGGTCTTCCCGGAACTGGTGCGCCCGCATGGCCGCTTCCAGGTCCCGATTGGTGGAGGCGATCAAACGGGCGTCGGTGCCGATGACCTTCTCGCCGCCCACCCGGGAGAACTCGCCGTCCTGCAGAACGTGGAGCAGCTTGGCCTGCAGGCGCAGCGGCATTTCCCCCACCTCGTCGAGCAGCAGGGTTCCGCCGTCAGCCGACTCGAACTTTCCCGGCTTCTGGCGGTAGGCTCCCGTAAACGCCCCCTTCTCGTGTCCGAACAACTCGGACTCCAACAACTCGCTGGGCAGCGCGGCACAGTTCACCTTGAGGAACTGCCTGCCAGCCCGCGGCGAAAGCTTGTGGATCGCTCGGGCCACGATTTCCTTGCCCACTCCGCTCTCACCCCGGAGCAGCACTGTCGTGTTGGTGCCGGCAACCTTGGCAACGAGTTCGCGGACCGACTGCATCTGGCCGCTCGTGCAAAGATTCAGGCCGTCAGTATTCATGGGATCCTCCGGCACGGCGAATAGAGTCATCCTTTTGTGCGTCATGGGGTGCAGGGGATATGCCAAAAGCTTCAGCCTTGCGATTTCTACGCGTCGACAGGTACTTGTGCGTCTACTTCATGAGAATGCTGTCGTCACTTTGTCGCCACTTTGTAGAAAATACCGCCGTCTACTGCATGAATTACACGTCGTCAGCTCCAATAGAGGAGACGGCATACTGAGAGTGTGATCCCTTCCTGGCGACACGCCCCCACCTCTCTGTGGCGCGCCCTGACCGGCTTCGGCGGGCGGAATCTCGGCCGGCGACCCCGGATGGGGGCGGTCGTCCTGATCACTCTGGGCCTCGGCGTCGCCATGGCCCTCGCCGGGACTGCCCTCGTGACCTACACGGCCCTCGAGCTGGCGCGCTTCCAGCGGGTGGAGACGCGCCGAACGACGATAGTGCTGGCTGCCGGCCAGACTCTGGCTCCAGGCATGAACGTACACACCCTGGACCTCGCACAGACGCTCGACAGGCTCGGCTACCGGGAAGTGCCATCGACGCCAGCGAGCCCGGGGCAGTTCCACCGGGGGCCTGACCTCTGGGACATCTATCTGCATGGTGTCGCCGAGGACGGCCCTCCGCGCCCCGCGCCGCTTCGGCTCGAGCTGGCCGAGGAGCGGATCACCCGGCTCCTGCACGCGGGCGAGCCCGTGCCTTCCGCGGCCCTGGAGCCCGAGGTGCTCACCAGTGTTGCCGACCGCCCGGGAGAGGAGTATCGCCCGGTCCAGTTGGCCGAGGCGCCGCCCACGCTCGTTCAGGCCGTGCTGGCCGCCGAGGATCACCGCTTCTTCGAGCACGCCGGCCTCGATCTCCACGGGCTGGCGCGCGCGTTCTGGGTCAACCTGAGAACCGGCCGGGTGGCCCAGGGCGGCAGCACCATCACCCAGCAGCTGGTCAAGAACCGACTGCTCGGCGCCCAGCGGACCTTCGGCCGCAAGCTGCGCGAAGCGTGGCTGGCCGCGGTGATCGAGTGGCACTACGACAAGGAGCGGATCCTCGAGTCGTATCTGAACGAGATCTATCTGGGCCAACGCGGGGGGTTGGCGATCCGGGGGGTTGGCGCCGCCTCCGAGAGCTACTTCGGCAAGCAGGTGCACCAGCTCACGCTGGCGGAGGCCGCGTTGCTCGCCGGCATGGTGCGGGCGCCCAACAGCTATTCGCCCGTGCTGCACCCCGAGCGGTCCCGGCAGCGCCGCGACGCCGTTCTAGCCCGGCTGCGGGAGCTGCAGCGGATCTCCCTCGCCGACTATGAAGCGGCGCGCCGCGAGCCGCTTCGGGCCCCGCCGGCCCCGATCCCGGGCCAGCTTGCGCCCTACTTCGGCGACTACGTCCGCGAGGAGCTCGAGGATCGGCTCGAGGGTGGACTGGGCGGCGTGGGCAACCGGGTCTTCACCACCCTCGACCCGATGCTGCAGCGCTTTGCCGAGCAAGCGATCCGCCGCGGCCTGGAGCGGCTGGAGAGCATGCACGCCCGCCTGAAGCGCGCCGAGCCCACGCAGCGGCTACAAGCCGCCCTCATCGCTCTGGACCCGAGCACCGGACACGTCCGCGCGCTGGTGGGAGGGCGCGACTACCAGACGAGCCAGTTCAATCGCGCCGCCTTCGCCCGCCGCCAGCCCGGCTCGGCCTTCAAGCCTTTCGTCTACGCCGCCGCCCTCGGCAGATTTCAGGGCCAGCCGGCGTTCACGCCGGCGACGTTCGTCGAGGACGAGCCCCTCGAGGTCGCCGTCGACCGCGAGATCTGGAGCCCGCGCAACTACGCCGATCGCTATGAGGGTCGGGTGACGGTGCGTCGGGCCCTCGAGCAATCGCTCAACGCCGCCACCGTGCGCATCGCGCTGGAGACGGGCCTCGACCACGTGATCCACGCGGCGCGCGAGCTCGGAGTCACGAGCCGGCTGGCGCCGGTGCCGGCCATGGCCCTGGGTGCGTTCGAGGTCAGTCCGCTGGAGCTGGCTCGCGCGTACCTGCCCCTCGCCAACGGCGGCGTGCGCGTGAACCGGGCGACGGCGGTCCGGGCCGTCCGCGCCGCCGACGGCAATCCTGGCTCCCTGGACCAGCCAGGCACGGCCCAGGTCATCACGCCCGCTGAGGCCTACCTCATGACCACGCTCCTCGAAGGCGTCATCGCCTCCGGAACCGGCGCCCCCGCGCGCCCCCTGCAGGCCCTGGGGAACCTGGCTGGCAAGACCGGCACCACCAACGACGCGCGCGACGCATGGTTCGTGGGTTACACCCCGAACCTCCTGGCCCTGGTGTGGGTCGGCTTTGACGGCGGCGAGCCCCACGGCCTCAGCGGCTCCGAGGCCGCCCTGCCCGTCTGGACGGAGTTCATGCGCCAGGCCCTCGACGCCTATCCTCCGCCCGCGCTAGCCACCCCCGCCGGCATCACCCTCGTCGGGATCGACGCCAGCAACGGCAGGGTCGCGAACCTGTTCTGCCCGGTCGTGGTGCGGGAGACGTTCCTGACCGGGACCGAGCCCTCACCGTGCGACCAGCACGGGGCGTTGCCCGAGCCAGTGGTGGAGTGGTGGCGGCGGTTCCGGAACTGGATCGGCCGCTAGACCCCGATCAGTGCGGCGAGCTCCGCGAAGGAGTGCACCACCGCGTCGGCCTCACTCGCTCCCCCGACACCCCCGGGCGCGTAGAGCACGGTGGGCATCCCGACGGCATGACCGCCACGGATGTCGGAGGCCACGCTGTCGCCAACCATGGCTACCACGGCGGCCGGCAGATCTAGCCGCGCCAGCGCCATGCGGAAGAGCGGCGGCTCTGGCTTGCCGACTACGAGGGGACGGACCCCGGCCGCGACCGCCACCGCTTCCACGATGGCGCCACACCCGGGCAGGAACTCACCTCCCTCGATGGGCAGGCGGGGATCGAGGTTCGGGGTAACCAGCGACGCGCCGGCGCGGGCAGCCCGCGCTGCCGCCGTGAGTCGCTCGTAGGTGAGATCGAAGTCATTGCCGACGGCCACCACGGTGGCGGCCCGCCAGTCCTTCACGTCCACCATCGTGTGGCCCCGGGCGGCGATGACGTCGGCCATCTCGCGGGCGCCGATGACGAGGACGCGCGAGAAGCCCCAG
>DATIAY010000012.1:0-2584 GCA_035457825.1 Candidatus Methylomirabilota bacterium | reverse complement strand
CTCGGAGGTCAGCAGTGTGGGCGCAGTGCGATTGCCGATTCTATGTTCGGAAGTCTGTGGCGGAGGCCCCGGCACGAGGGTTCCAATGCCCCTCTCAGCGCCCGCCGGTGCCTCCCGCCGCGGGGGTCATCACGCGGAGGTGACCCTCTGAAGCAGTGATCCCAACGGTCGCAGCGTTTTCGGTGGTTGCAGGGGCCCGCAACCACTTGCCGGCGAATGTCATCGGTCATCCAATAATCCCCACCTGTGGTCATTGAAAATTCCCCACCCTCCTTCCCGGAGGAGGGAGTCAAATGTCGACCGAGAGCGAGCAGATCGTAGAGACCATCGGACCGGAGGTCACCCTGGCCGAGGAGGTGCCGATGGTCCGTCAGGAGCGCTGGGAGGAACTGCGCCGGCTCTGGCAGCAGGATCGGGTGCCGATCGCCGAGCTGGCGCGGCGATTTGAACTCGATCGCAAGACCGTCCGCCGGTGTCTGCGGGATCCGGCGTGGCGGCCGTATCAGCGGCCGGCCCCGCCCGAGACGCTGCTGACGCAGCATGCCGAGTATCTGCGCACCCGGGCGCCGAAGGTCCGATACTCGGCCCAGATCCTCTTCCAGGAGCTGCGGCAGCAGGGCTACCGGGGGAGCTACGAGACCGTGAAGCGCTTTGTCCGCCCCCTGCGGACGGCCCAGCTGCTGGCCGAGGGCACCGTGACGCGCTTCGAGACGCCGCCGGGGGCCCAGAGTCAGATCGACTGGGGGACGGCGACGGTGCGCTTCCGCCAGCAGCCCCGGGTCGTGCACGTGTTCGTGCTGACCCTCGGCTTCAGCCGGCGCGGCTTCTACCACACCTGTCCCAATGAGACGCTGCCGCAGTTCCTCGATGCCCACGAGCGGGCCTTCGAGCATTTCAGCGGCCACACCCGCGAGCATCTCTACGACCGGCCCCGGACGGTCTGCCAGGGCACCGAGCGGGGGCGCATCATCTGGAACCCGACCTTCCGCGCGTTCGCCGAGTACTGGGGCTTCGAGCCCCGGCTCTGCCGCCCGTATCGGGCGCAGACCAAGGGCAAGGTCGAATCGGGGGTGAAGTACTTCAAGGGCAACTTCCTGCCCGGGCGCGAGTTCGTCGATGACGTCCACCTGCACGAGCAGCTCGCCGAGTGGATGGCCACGATCGCCGATGTGCGGATCCACGGCACCACGCACGAGCGGCCGATTGACCGCTTTGCCCAGGAGCAGCCGGTGCTGCTCCCCACCACGAGCCAGCCGAGCTTTCGCTTGGAGGCGCCGCTGGCGCGCATCGTCGCCGACGACTGGCTCGTCAGCGTCGACACCAACCGCTACTCGGTGCCGTTCCTGCTGATCGGCCAGCCCGTGGAGGTCCACCGCCGCAACGGCACGCTGCGAATCCTGCACCGCGGCGCGCCGGTGGCCGAGCACCCCGAGCTCCTCGGCAAACATCAGATCCGTATCCTGCCCGAACACGGGCCCGGGGCCAGCGCCCGCACCGCCCGCCGGCAGCACTCCACGCCGGCGCCCGCGCGCTCGGCACTGTCCGCGACCGTCGTCGAGATCCGGGATCTCACCGTGTACGACGCGCTCCTGGGGGATACCGAGATAGCAGCCCCCTGCCTGAACGCGGCTCCTGAGGCCGCCGGGGCGCTCGATCCGATGCGGACGGGGGTGCCGGTATGACCGCCGCCCAGCTCGAGCGTCTCCAAGAGCACCTGCAGCGCCTGCGCCTGTTCAAGAGCCGCGACCGGCTCGAAGCCCTCCTGCAGGAGGCCACCGGCAAGGAGCTCTCCTACGCCGACTTCCTCGACCAGGTCCTCACCGAAGAGGTCGCCTCCAAGACGGCCAAGCACGTCACGATGCGGACCCAGCTCGCCCGCTTCCCTTTCGTCAAGGGCCTGGACGCCTTCGACTTCAGCTACCAACCCTCGCTCGACAGGAAGCAGATCCAGACCCTGAGCACCTGCCACTTCATCGAGCACGGCGAGAACCTCGTCATCCTCGGCCCGCCCGGCGTGGGCAAGACGCACCTGGCCGTGGGGCTCGGCCTCAAGGCCATCGAGCACGGCTACCGCGTGCTCTTCACCACCGCGGCCGCCCTCATCACCAGTCTGACGCGCGCCCTGACCGAGGGCCGGCTCGACGACCGGCTCAAGGTCTACACCGTGCCCCGGCTGCTCATCGTCGATGAGATCGGCTATCTGCCGATCGACCGCGCCGGGGCCAACCTCTTCTTCCAGCTCATCAGCCGGCGCTATGAGCGCGGCCCCATGATCCTCACGAGCAACCAAAGCTTCGGCAGCTGGGGGGAGGTCTTCGGCGACCGGGTCATCGCCACGGCCGTCCTCGACCGTATCCTCCATCACGCCATCACCCTGAACATCCGGGGCAATTCGTACCGGCTCAAGGACAAGCTCAAGGCCGGCCTCGTCCGCCCCGCCGAGGCCACGGAGTGAACCCCGGGGGTGGGGAATTTTCCCTGACCGCGCCTGGGGAAATTTGGGTGCCCGTTGACAGCTGGAGGACCGACTCGTGCAGGTGGTGGCGGCGCCGCTGACCGGTCACGCGGTCCACGTAGCGCCCCG
>DATIAY010000011.1:0-17506 GCA_035457825.1 Candidatus Methylomirabilota bacterium | reverse complement strand
GCCGATGATGCCGACGCCGTAGTCGGCCCGGGCCGACTCCGGCGACACGTAGTCGTCGAGCACGTCCTCCAGCACCTGGGCCGGATCGCGCTCCAGTGGGCGGCCGTAGCCTCCGGCCCCCGACTGCTGGAAAGAGATGACATCGCCGTAGCCGAAGTCGCGAGACTCCTTGCCGTGGACCGTCACCTCGTCGGGGCCCGGGTTGAGCACGGTGCGACCGAGCGCACCCGCTCGGCCGCCGAACAGCCCCCAGGGGGCGAACCGCTGGCGATCGGTGAGATTGGTCAGCTTGCCGTCATCGGCGAGGAAGCGCAGATCGCGCCGAATGCCGCAGCCGCCGCGGAACCTGCCGGGGCCGCCCGAGTCGCGGATCAGCTCGAAGCGCTCCACGACGATCGGGTGACGCGCCTCTTGCGCCTCCACCGGGATGTTCGAGGCATTGAAGGCCCAGGCCATGCCCTCGCAGCCGTCCCTGGCCGCCCGGGCCCCCGTGCCGGACAGCACCAGCTCGTAGGCGACGAACCGGCGGCCGCGCGCGCGGTCCCAGCCCCCGAACGTCGGGTTGGCCATGTGGGAGGCGGCCGCCGCCACCCGCTCCGGCAGGGCGGGGGCCAGAGCCCCCAGCACGGCCTCGAAAATCCGGTAACAGATGAGCGCACGGGGCCCGCCACCGGCCGGCGGGCGTGGGTTCAGAAAGGAGCCCTCGGGGGCGCGAACCACCACCGGGCGAAGCGCGCCCTCGCTCATCGGTCCGAAGGGATCGGTCAGGCACTTCACCGCCGCGTAAGAGTAGGAGCGCGTGTAGTTGATGTAGGAGTTGAGCCCGGAGGGCGTTTGCGGGCTCGACCCCTCCCAGTCGACGGTGATGGTGTCGCCCGCGACCGTCACGGTCACGAACACGCGCAGGGGATCGGTGCCGGGTCCCCAGTCGTCGAGAAAGTCCTCGAAGGTGTAGCTCCCGGCGGGGATGCGCCGGATGGCCGCCCGGACGCTGGCCTCGGTCCGGTCGAGGATCTCCTCCATCGCCGCGAACACCGCAGCCCGTCCGTAGCGGTTCACCAGCTCCATCAACCGCAGCTCGCCGACCCTCAGCGCGCTACGCTGGGCCCGGAGGTCGCCGATCACCTTCTCGGGCGTACGGGTGTTGGCGGCGATGATGCCGATGACTGCCGGGTCCTCCTGGTACTCGCGCCACACCCTGGTTGGCGGCACGCGCAACCCTTCCTGGTGATAGTCGAAGATTCCGACCACGCCCTGGCTGCCGGGCCGCTGACCACCGACGTCGGTGTGGTGAACGATGTTCACGACGAAGGCGACCAGCTCGCCGGCCGCGAACACGGGCTGGGTGACGAAGAAGTCGGGCAAGTGGCCGGAGCCGAGCAGCGGATCGTTCAGCAGCACGGCGTCACCCGGGCGCAACGTCTCCACCGGATGAGCGGCCAGCGCGTGCTTCACCGCGAACGACATGGCTCCCATGTGACCCGGCGAGTACGGCCCCTGAGCGACCATGCGGCCGGCGCGATCGAAGACCGCGACCGAGAAGTCCTGGCCCTCGCGGGCCTGTTCGGAGTACGCCGTGCGCTGAACCGTCGTGCCGATCTCGACCGCGATGGATTGCAGCGCGCCCCAGATGACACCCAGGGTGATGGGATCGAGCGCCGTCATGCCGGGGCCAGGGTCACGATCAGGTTGGCATAGGCGTCGACGACGGCAGCCGCGCCGGGGGGCAGCACCGTCGTCGACTCACGCTCCTCGACGATCGCCGGCCCGGTCAGCGACAGACCCGCCCACAGTCGATCCCGGTCGTACACCGGTGTGTCGATGTAGCCGCGGGTCTCCGGGAAGTAGGCCTGACGCACCGCCTTGCGTGGCGACTCGCCGGGCTCGGCGCTGGCCTTGGCCAGGGCCACCCGCGGCGTGCCGCCGACCGCCGACAGCTTCCAGGTGACGACCTCGACCGGCTCGGCGAGCTGCGCGTAACCGTAGCGCCCGGCGTAGATGTCGTCGAAGCTCGCCCGCACCCGAGCCAGGGCCCCGGCGTCCAGACGACCGCCAGGCACCGGCACGCTCAGCTCATAGCCCTGCCCGAGGTAGCGCGCATCCGCGGCGCGCGCCAGGGCGAGCTGGCCGGTCACGGCTGACTCGCGCACCACCGCCGTGGCCTGCTCAACCATCTCGTCGAACATCGCCGTGATCGTCGCCGGGTCCGCGTCGTCCAGCCGGCCGACGTGAGTGCGGGCCACGTCGAACCGCACCTCGGCGGCGAGCAGCCCGATGGCCGCGGTCACGCCGGCAGCAGCCGGCAGGATCAGCCGGGGGACGCCGAGAGCCTGGGCCAGGCGACAGCCGTGCACCGGCCCCGAGCCGCCGAAGGCTACCAGGGTGAGCTGGCGCGGGTCGCGGCCGCGCTCGATGGAGACCACCCGGGTGGCGAGCTCCATGTTCGTCGTCACGATCTGGTGCACGCCCCAGGCCGCCTCCTCCAGCGCCAGCCCGAGGGGGCGCGCCAACCTCTCCTCGATGGCGCGGGCCGCGGCAGGGAACGACAGGCGCATGGTCCCGCCGGCGAAGAAGTCCGGGTTGAGGTAGCCCAGCACGAGATTGGCATCGGTCACCGTCGGCTCCACGCCCCCCCGCGAGTAGCAGACGGGCCCCGGCGTGGAAGACGCGCTCTCGGGACCGACCGCGATGACGCCCATTCGGGCGCGCGCGATGGAGCCGCCCCCGGCCCCGATTTCCACCAGGTCGAGCGCCTGGATGTTGATGGGCAGGCCGCTGCCCGGCGCCAGGCCGACGCGGTGGAGCTCGAAGGAGGTGGCGGTGAGGGGCCGGCCCTCCTCCACCAGAGCAAGCTTGGCCGTGGTGCCGCCCATATCGAAGGCGATCAGATCCCGGCAGCCGGCCAGCTCGCCGTACACGGCCGCCATGAGGGCGCCGGCAGCCGGGCCCGACTCGATCATCCGTACCGGATGGCGCTCCATGGCCTCGGCGGTGGCCACGCCACCGGAGGACTGCATCACGAAGAGTCGGCCCCGGGAGCCGCGGGCCTGGAACGCCAGGCGCAGACCCCGCAGGTACTCACGCACCGCGGTCATCACGTAGGCGTTGACGACAGTCGTCGACGTCCGCTCGTACTCACGGAACGTGGGCGACACTTCGTGGGAAAGGGTCACGGTGACGTCGGGGGCCTCCTCGGCCACGATCCGGGCCAGGCGTTTCTCGTGCGTGGGGTTCAGGTACGCGTGCAGCAGGCAGACGGCCAGGGTTCGCACCCCGCGGGCGGCCAGCTCGCGCACGGCACGGCGAGCGTCGGTCTCGTCGAGCGGCGTGCGCACGCTGCCGTCGGCGAGGACCCGCTCGGTGACCTCGCCGACGAGGCGACGGGGAATGAGGGGACGCGGCTTCTCGATGTCGAGATCGTAGACCTGATAGCGCTTCTCCCGGCCGATCACCAGAACATCCCGGAAGCCCCGGGTCGTCAGCAGGCCGACGTCACGGGCCTTGCGCTCGATGACGATGTTCGAGCCCAGGGTGGTACCGTGCACGGCCTCGGCGATGTCGGCCCAGGACACGCCGGCTCGCTCGATCAAGGCGTCGAGGCCGGCCAGGCACGCCTCGGCGGGATCAGGATACGTGGTCAGCCGCTTGGCCGTGACCAGCTCGCCCGTCGGCGCCTGCAGCACGAAGTCCGTGAAGGTGCCCCCGACGTCGAAGCCGAGGCGGTGGGCCACGCAGGTCAGCTCCGTCGCTCGGGGCGGGCGAGCACCACGCGGAACGGGTAGCGGCGTCCACTCTGGTAGGTCACGGCATGCTCGACGGGATCACCGCTCACGGCGAACCACGTCCGTTCGAATAGCAGCAGGGGCGTGCGCGGCCGGACCTGGAGCAGCTCGGCCACTTGCCGCGGAGCCAGCGCCGCGTCGGCCACCTGTTCGAGCACCTTGATGGGCAATCCGAGCTGCCGCTCGATGGCGCCGACCAGCGAGGTCTTCGAGAGGTCCTCGTCGGACAGCGCCCGGCCGATCTGGAGCGGCAGGTAGGCAGTCACGTGCTGGAACGGCCCCACATCGGCGTGCCGGACCCCGACCACCCGGTACGCGTCCGAGCCGGGCGGCAGGCGCAGCGCCTGGGCGATGTTCGGAGCCAGGCGGATAATGTCGCGGGACTGGAGCTTGAACCACGTCTCGTCCCCTAGCGCGATCATGTCGTCCACGGAGCCGATGACACGCAGTTTGCGATCACCCCCCGGGGTCGGGGTGCTGAAGGTACCGCGTCCGGCGTGCCGGTAGAGCCGGCCTTCCTGCACGAGGACGTCCAGTGCCTGCCGGACGGTGGGGCGACTCACCCTGAACTTCGCACACAACTCGTGCTCGGAGGCGATCCGCTCGCCCTCCCCTCGTAGATCCTGCCGGATGGCATCAGCGATCTGGAGGTACCGCGGCATACCCTGACGATAGTCCACCTCAACCTCCTGATGTCAGAATGTCCAGACAGTTACCACCAGGGAGCGGGCGGAGTCAATCGGGTGGGCGCTAGGGACGTGGAGACGCGAGGCCGCGGCGGGCCTTCATGCGTCGCGGTACCGGTAGAACCCGCGGCCAGTCTTCCGGCCCAGGTGCCCGGCCATCACCATGCGCTTGAGCAGCGGGGGCGACGCGTACCGCGGCTCACGGAACTCCTCGAACATCACCTCGGCCACGTACAGTGTGGTGTCCAGCCCGACGAGGTCGAGGAGCGTGAACGGTCCCATGGGGTAGCCGCAGCCGAGCTTCATGGCCTGGTCGATGTCTTCCAGCGAGCCCAGGCCCCCCTCGTAGAGCCGGATGGCGTCGAGCAGATAGGGCACCAGGAGTCGGTTCACGATGAAGCCCGTGGCGTCCTTGGTATGCACGGGCACCTTGCCCACCGCTCGCACCCACTCCGTGGCTGCCGTCACGACCGCCTCGTCGGTGAGGATCGTGCGGGCAACCTCCACCAGCTTCATGAGCGGCACGGGGTTGAAGAAGTGCAGCCCCAGCACTCGGCCCGGCCGTTTGGTCGCGGCCGCCATACCGGTGACATTGCACGATGACGTGTTGCTGGCGAGGATCGCGTGGGCCGGGCAGGCGCGGTCCAGCCTGGCGAAGGTCTCGTTCTTCAGCGCCTGGTTCTCCGTGATCGCCTCGATGACCAGGTCGCAGTCCTTGAGATCCTCGATCCGGACGGTACCGGTGATTCGCCCGAGTGTCGCCTCTCTGACCGTGGCCTCGAGCTTGCCCCTGGTTACCAGGCCCTCCAGCGTCGTGCGCAGGGTACCGAGCCCCCGGTCCAATAGCTCCGGCGACGCCTCCAGAACCGTGGTCGCAAAGCCGGACTGGGCCGTCACCTGGGCAATGCCCGAGCCCATGAGACCGCATCCCAGGACGCCTACGTGTTTGATGACCATCGGGGTCCTCCGAATGACCTCGGCCCGCAGGCGCGGCCGCGTCGGATGCTCAGCTCGGCGGGCGACTAGTTTCTGCGGCGACGACCGGGGAGCGGCGGCGGCTCGTAGTGGTCCGTGCCCGGCGGGCAGGGATTCTTCACGGTGACGGTCACCCCCCGCCCCTCGCTGCCGTAACGCAGACTACCGTCGGGCTGCAGTACGAAACCCCGCTGCGGTGGAGCCGGGCTCTCGTCCTTGATCGACTCGTTGTAGGCGACCTCGCGGGGCTCCAGGGGCGCTGACAGGATGTTCAGCAGCATCGGAGCGCTCACCGGGGTCTTGGCCTCTTCGGCCGCGACAGGAACGGCGGCGGCGGCACCGACGACGAGCGTGGTGACGAGTATGCGCCAGCGAATCATTCCCAGCCTCCTTGGACCGAGGCTACTCATAGACGATCAGCGAGTGCAAGGGATAGTTCTTCAGCTTCTCCCGGCCGTGCAGGAAGGCGAGCTCGATCAGGAATGACACGCCGACCACGTGAGCGCCCACCTGCTCGATGAGCCGGAGGGTGGCGGCCATCGTTCCGCCGGTGGCGAGCAGGTCGTCGACGGCGAGCACCCGCTGGCCGGGCCGGATCGCGTCGGCGTGCATGGCCAGAGCGTCACGACCGTACTCGAGCTCGTATTCCACCTCGATCGTCTTTCCCGGCAGCTTGCCGAGCTTGCGCACGGGCACGAACCCGGCCTTGAGCTGATGTGCGACGGCGCCGGCGAAGATGAAGCCGCGGGATTCGACACCTACCACCACCTCGACCTGTTCACTGCGGTGCAGCTCGGAGAGTCGGTCGACGACGTAGCGGAAGGCCGAGGCATCCTTGAGCAGCGTGGTGATGTCCTTGAACAGGATGCCCTCGGTAGGAAAATCCTTGATGTCCCGGATCTTCGCGCGCAGCTCGGCGACATCCACGGCCGGTATATTACCGGCGGCATGCCGCGCTGCGCAAGGCGCCTAGCGCAGGTCGCCACCGTGGCACGCGTGACGCTCAGGTGTCAACCGATCGACAACGCACGTGTCAGGGCCGCGGGCAACTCGCCGAATTCCTGTGAAGCGACCTGTAAGTGGGCGTGGCACTTCCTTTGCTCCCCTTCCTGGCCGCATCGCGTGAGGCAATCTGCTGGGGAGGAGTTCATGGTGTCTTGTCACGATGCTGACCGAATAGTTCGATGTGTCCTCGGTGAATTCGCCCCGGACTGGCAGCTCGTCGGAGCAGTCACCGAGGTGACCGTGCATGACCCGGAGCACTGGCTATCGGGGAACGGGACGTTCGGCGTCATGCTGCAACACCGTGGGAATGGCAGGCTCAAGGTCCTCGGCCGGCGTGCCGGCGCCGGACCGGGCGCGACGTATCACCGCGGGATCTCGTTCGTGGTGCTGGAGGCCTACGCGCAACGCAACATGGATCCCATCCGGCGGTACCTCGACGAGATCGGGCTGGCGTCCTATCAGCACCGGAGCGTGGCGCTGAGAAGCGCGTAAGGGTGTGGCGGCCGGGGGGCGGGCGGCGGCCGCCCCTGCGAGTCAGCGCTGCCCGAGCCGGTTGATCGCCTCGGGCAGCGCGGCCAGCCCGGCAATGACCGCGTCGGGTTCCGGATCGGCCGCTCGATGCGACCGGCGGTTACCCACCTGGATCGCCCGCATGCCCGCGGCGCGGGCCCCGCGCACGTCCAGCACGGGATCGTCCCCCACGTGCACGGCGCTCTCCGCCTCGGCTCCCACGGCCCGCAGCGTCAGCCAGAAAATCTCCGGCGCCGGCTTGCGGATCGCGACCTCGTCGGAAAACGTGGTGTGGGCGAAGTACTGCAGCAGTCCGTAGTGTTCCAGTAGCCGACGCAGGGTCGCGCCCGGTGTGCGCATGGTGTTCGACACCACCGCGAGGGTGAGTCCGCGGGCCCGGAGGGCGGTCATGGCGCCGAGCGCTCCCGGGTCCACGGTCGGCGGCACGAGCAGAGCCGGGCGCGAGTAGGCGTCGAGCAATTCCGTCAGGGTCGAGCCGGCCAGCCGCCGCGGCAGCGCCGGATCGGCCGCGCTCAGGATGGCGCGCACGTGCTCCTCAGCCGACACGTCGCGCTTGTCCGCCCACACGCGCCCCAGGAACGCGCCCGACGCCTCGTAGGCCCGCTCCAGCACGGGCCGGGCTACCGGGGCGCCCACGGCCGTCAGGATGCGTTGAAAGCCGTCGAGCCGGACCCGCTTGTAGCGATCGTCGCTGGCGGGCAGGTCGTAGAGCAGCGTCCCCCAGAGGTCGAGGGTGACGGTCCGGATTGTCAGGCGAAGCCCTCGAACCTCGGGACCCGTTTGGCGAGGAAGGCGGCGGCGCCCTCGGCCGGCTCACCGGTGGCGTAGGCCGCCTCGAAGGCCTCGATGCCGGCGCGGATCGCCGTGTCGAGGTCCGAATAGCGCCAGCGCAGCATCAGTCTCTTCTGCAGCCGGACCGCTCCCGGGGCGGCACGCAGGATCTTGGCGAGCAGGGCCTCGACGGCGGGCCGGAGGCGCGACGCCTCCACCACTTCATTGACGAGGCCCCAGGCCAGGGCCCGTTCGGCGGAGATGGCCTCGCCGGTCAGCAGAAGCTCGGCGGCTCGTCCCGGGCCAACCAGCGGAGGCAAGAGCGCAGCCTCGATGACCGAGGGCACGCCCACGCGGACTTCGGGCAGGCCGAAGGTGGCGTCGATGGAGGCCAGCCGGAAGTCACAGGCCAGGGCGAACTCGAGCCCGGCGCCCAGGCAAGGGCCGTTCACCGCAGCAACGACAGGGACCGGCGCATGGTGGACGGCCTCGATCGCGGCGTGGAGCCCGGTGATCAGCTGGCGGGCACGGGGCACGTCGAGGTCGCGGAGGACGTGGACATCCATCCCGGCGCAGAAGGCGCGCCCGCTGCCCGTGAGCACCACGGCCCGAAGCTCATCGGCGTCGGCCAGTCCGAGCAAGGCAGCGCGCAGGGCCTGGATCAGCCCGGGCTCGAGGAGATTGAGGGGTGGGCGGGCCAGCGTGCACCACGCCACCGGACCCGCCCGGTCGACGCGGACCGGCGCCTCCGTCATCAGTAGCGTCGCATTGCCGGATCGACGACCCGCGCCCAGTAGTCGAGCCCGCCCATCAGGTTCCGGACGTTCGCGAAACCCAGCCGGCGCAGGTACTCGGCCACGGCCGCGCTGCGCACGCCCTGGTGGCAGTACACGACGATGGCGTCCTGGGGGTTCAACTCCTCCACCCGGAACTCGAGCTCCTCGATCGGGATGTGCACGGCGTTCGGGAGACGACAGAGCTTGGTCTCCCAGTCCTGGCGGACGTCGAGAAGCACCGGCCCCCCACCGGCGTCGAGCTGCTGCTTGAGTTCCTGCGGACTGATCTCTTCCATCACTGCGCTCCTTCAGCGGGCCGCCGGCCTGGCCACCAGAAACTCGCCGAGCCAGCCGTTGACCGGATCGGGATGCTCGAGGTGGGGAAAGTGTCCGCAGGCGTCCACCCACCTCGTCTCAACGCGAAACAGGTCCTGCGCCACCTCCTGGCAGTGGGCGGCCGGCACCACGGGATCCTGTCGGCCGTGGATCATGAGCATGGGCGTCGTGAACGCGAGGAGCGCCCTGCGGTACTCCGGACCCCGCGCTTCGTAGTCCTCGCGCATGGCCCGCACGGTGGACAGGTACGCCGCTCGCGCGCTCCATCCCGTCCGCGCCGGGTAGTCGCAGCCCACGAGATACGCGATCTCAGCGGCCCGCGGGGCATGGAAGCACCGCGCCAGGGCCGCCCGATACACGGCGGCGCAGCCGCACAACGCGAGGGCCTCGCCTACCCCGGGCAACGCCAGAGCGCGATAGACGGGCGACATCCGGTAGGCAAATCCCGGGACGAGGCCCCCGACGAAGGCCAGACGGTCGACGCGCTCGGGATGGGTCAGGGCGTAAGTCAGCACGACCGAGGCTCCCAGGGAGTGACCGACGAGACCGACCTGGCCGACACCCAGGGCGCCCAGGAAGCCCTCGAGGGCCGTGGCGAAGAGCTCTAGCCCGTAACGGGCGCGAGGCTTGGCCGAGCGTCCGAAGCCGGGTAGATCGAGAGCCAGCACGGTGGCGCGCCCCGAGAGCGCCTCCATGGTGGGTCCCCAGGACGCCGCAAAGCCACCGAGCCCGTGGACCAGCGCCACCACCGGGCCCCGACCCTGAACGAGGTAATGCAGGCTGAGGCCGTCGAGAGCCCCTCCCCGCAGGCGCAACTCCGGCATAGGAGGAAGATTCTACCAGTCGTGTCGATCGAGGAGCGGGCGCAGGGCTCGGCGGAACGGAAAGATGCTGAAGATACCGCCCGTATGAATGAAGCACACTCGCCGTCCAAAGGCGCCTCGCTCCCGACGAAGGGTATCGAGCAGCGCATTGAACGCCTTGCCCGTGTACACGGGATCGAGGACGATGCCCTCGCGCCGGGCCAGACGCACGACGGTCTGGAGCTGCTCCGCCGGCACCTGGTCGCGCCCGGAACCCTGATACCCGTCGATCAGAGGGATCCGCTCGGGAACGTCGACCTCGAGGCTGTAGCGGAGCCGCGCCCGCCGGATCACGTCCTCCACGTAGGCGCGGACGCGGTGCCCCTCCCAGGCGATGGGAATGGAAACGATCTGGGCGCGCAGGCCGGTCAGCTGCTTGGCCATGAGCAGCCCGGCCTGGCTGCCACCGCTGAAGGCCGTGATCGCCACCGTGTCGAACTCGGGGGCGCCGTGGCGCACCTGCTCGGCCAGTTCCCGCCCGCAGGCGAGGTAGCCGAGGGCTCCGGTGACGGTGGCGCCGCTTTCCGGGATGACGTAAGGAACGCCGCCCCGCGCGCGCACCTGCCCGGCGAGATCGGCCAGGACCTCGTCGATGCGCGCCCAGGCCGCATCATCGCAGTAGTGGACCTCCGCGCCGAGCAGGTGGTCGAGGAGGAGGTTACCGTCGTATTCCTCGGGGGGCGCACCCTTGAGGGCCAGCACGGCGCGCAGGCCGAGCCGGGCCGCCACGGCCGAGACCGCCCGGCAGCAGTTGGACTGCAGGGTCCCGCAAGTGATGAGCGTGTCGGCGCGCTGACTGAGCGCCTCGCCGACGAGGAACTCCAGCTTGCGGATCTTGTTCCCGCTTTCGAGCAGGCCGGTGAGGTCGTCGCGCTTGATCCACAGCTCTACACCGAGCTCCGCGGAGACGCGCTCGAGCTTGAGGAGGGGCGTGGGCCCGAGCGCCAGGTCAACTCGGGGAATGGCCGACGCCAGCGTGGGCATCGCCTCCACTATCTCAGGGCGGGCCGCCGAGAGGCAAGCCTTGCTGGCCGGCGGGCGGGGCCACCGGCTGCCCGAGCAGGCGCTTCATCATCAGCGCGTTGCGCACAGGGAAGTCGCGGTTGTTGTTGTTGAAGGACACGAACACCTCCGCAGCTTCGCGGGCCAGCGCCTGGACCTCGGGCACGAGGGCGACGAGCTCGTCCTCCGTATACAGGTAGTCGTACTTCTGCTGCACCGTCGGCTCCCCGCCATGAAGCTGGCGGAGCCAGCCCTCCACGTTGCGACCGTGCAGCCGGAGCACCGCGGTCGGGGCCGTAGCGACCGGGAGCCGGGGCACCGCGTTGACGGTGGGCGGCCCGTCCACGACGACGTGGGCCAGGCCGGCCCGCCGCAGCAGGCTCAGCACTTCGTCGGTGTGCTCGGGGAGCCAGGAACGGTCGCGGAACTCGACGGCGACCGTCCAGCCGGGCAGGCGCGCCGGCAGCGCCTGGAGGTAGTCGAGCCACTGATGCCCGTAGCGGACCCAGGGGGCGAGCTGGAAGAGCACGTAACCGAGCTTGCCGGCCTCGGCGAGCGGCGTCAGGGCCGCTCGGAAGAGACGGAAGGCCTCGTCGATGGCCGACGGCGGGAAGGCCGCGGCATCGACTTCTCCCCGCCTGGTCCGCCGGGCATCCCGGGGAAGCAGCCGGACGAGGTCGGCCGGCAGGGTCTGGGGTCGCGGGTGATGGCCGGTCAGGAGCGCGTAGGCCTTCACGTTGAAGGTAAAGCCCGGAGGCGTCCGCTCCACCCAGCGCAGGACCGCAAGGGGATCGGGGACGGCATAGTAGGAGGCGTTGACCTCGACCACATCGAAAACGCTGGCGTAGTGGCGGAGTCGGGCCTCGGGCGTCATGGAGCGACGAGGGTAGAACGAGCCCTCCGCGATCAGCGAGCTGTCGGTCCACGAGGACAGACCCACGCGGACCCGGGAGGAGGCCGAGGAGCCATTCACATGACCTTCTCGTACACGCCCGGCGGGATGACACGGAAGACACTGATCGGCTGGGAGACGTTCTTGAACGTCCGCTCGCCCAGGCTCTCTAGCACGAAGTGCTGCCGGATCCGCTCGGCCGTGGTCGGGCCCACGACGATCTCGCCGGCCTGGGCCGAGCCGGCAAAGCGCGCCGCGACGTTGGTGGTAGGGCCCGTGGCGGTGAAGGTCCACCGCTGTCCAAGCTTGGTCGCCCCCACCAGCGCCTCGCCGCTGTTGATCCCGATGTGAAGCTGGATGGGCGGAAACACTCCGCCGTACTCCTCGTTGAGCATCCCCGTCTTCTGCCGGATGGCGAAGGCTGCCCGGGTGGCATTCAGGGCGTGGTCAACGGCGTGCCGGTCGGCCTGGAAGATGACCATGAGCCCATCGCCAGCCGTCTCGTTGACGTCGCCATGGTGCTGCTGGATGATCTCCAGAAAGCTCGAGAAGTAGAGTTGCACGATCTGGTTCAACCGCCGGGTGTCGAGCTGCTCGGAGAGCTTGGTGTACCCGGCGATGTCCAGGAACAGCACGGAAACCTCCACGGTCCGCTTTTCCAGCTCCGTGGCGTCGGGGTTCTGCTCCAGCAGCTTCTTCACCGACTCGGGCACGAATTTCGCGAGCTCGCCCTTGAGCTGCTCGAGGAGCTCCAGTCGCCGCCGCGACTCCTGGAGATTCTCCAGCGCGGACGCCAGCTCGGCGTTCTTGCCGGCCAGCTCCCCGTAGGCCTGCGCCAGGCGGGCCGTCATGTCGTTGAAGGCGCTGCCCAGCTGGCCCAGCTCGTCGCCGGAGGCGCCGGGGGCCCGCGCCGTGAAGTCCCCATCCCCCACCCGGCGGGCGGTGGTGGCCAGGGCCTCGATGGGACGCACCACGACCCGTCGCATGGCCACCGTCAACACGGCGGCGGCGGCCACGATGGTGAGGACCGCGATTAGGATCTGGCGGTTCCGCTGGCGCCGCACTTCGGCGAACACCGGCGCCATCGAAGAGGCGACCTGGACCACCGCGCGCACCTGGTGGTCGCTGCCATGGCAGCCCTGACACCGCTCCTGATTGAGGATGGGATGCAGCAGGGTGAACAGGGGGATCCCCTCACGGACATCCACCGACTCCTGGGTCCGCAGCGTCTCGATGGCCCGCTGAAAGAGAGGCCCACTGACCCGGGCTGCCGGCACCCGCACCATCTTCTGGATGTTGGCCATGACGTCCCCGGGCAGGTCGGCATTCTTCTTCACTTCGTCAAGGGTCGCCAGGTCGGTGAAGGCCTCCACACCGTTGCGGCGATAGATCGAGAGGCCCTCCACCGGCGAGGATCCTTTGAGCTCCTGAATGACGGTCCGGGTGACGTCGGGACGCTCCTGGAGCATCGCCCCCTCGATGCTGGCGACGATGGACACGGCCAGCCGGCGTGCCGCCACCTTGTTCTGCTCGACCAGGAGATCGGCTTCGCGCTGGATCGTCCACATGGTGGAGGCCCCGAAGCCGATGATGAGCACCACCACGATCAGGACCGTGATCTTGGTGGCCAGGCGCGAGCGGAACATCCTGAGGTGGCTCGCGGATCAGCGCCGAGCTGATCGCCTGAGAACGGTCAGGAACGGCGGGAGGGCGCCAAACAGAGGCATGGCGGGGCGATCCTACCACGGAGCTTCTGGCGAACCCCTTCGCCTGCTAGCGGGGGGCGTTCTTGGCGAGCAGGGCTACGATGCGGGACCGGAAGTCAGTGATGGAGAAGGGTTTTTCGATGAAGTCCTCCGCCCCGCACGAGAGGATCCGTCGCTTGACCTCGCCTTCCGAATACGCCGTCATGGCGAGGATGCGGATGGCGGCGGTGTCCCGGCGAGCCTTGAGGCGTCGGCACACCTCGAAGCCGTCCAGCCGTGGCATGCGGATGTCGAGCGCCAGGACATCGGGACGGAAGCCCCCTACCTGGACCAGGGCCTCGTAGCCGTCCGTGGCAGTGCGGATCTGGGCCTCAGGCATTTCATCTTGAAGCGACTCCTTGAGGATCTCAGCAAGGGGGGCGTCGTCGTCAACGACCAGGATGCGGGGCCGGGCCGCCTTCTGGGAGCTCTCGGCCAGCTCCGCCTGGAAGTTGACGAGGTCGGCCTCGGCGATCCGATGGTGACCGCCGGGCGTCCTGAGGGCCGGTAGCCGCTTCTCCCGGATCCAGGCCTTGATCGCATTGATCGTAACGCCCAGGCGCTCCGCCGATTCACGAGTGGTCAGGTAGCGTGTACCGTCGGGATTGGGCTCACGGGGTCGACGAGACATACTTAATGATACGTATGACGTTTTTGATACTTCTGTCAACTTTCGGACCGCTAAACAGGCACCGATTCTCCTGTACAATCCACGGGCATGAAAGAACCCAGTTCATTCGAGGAGTTCGAGGCGACAAGTCTCTTCTGTCCGCGATGCCGGAGGGCGACACCCGTCCGCAAGAAGCTGCTGCTGGTCCTCCCGACCGGTAACAAGTTCGACTACGTCTGCGGCGAGTGCGGGACACCAGTCGGAGGCAAGACCGACAACAACCCAACTGACTTCTATCGGACCGTCAGGTCTCGGCCACAACGGATTTGACGAATGCGCAACTGCCGGTAGAAGAAGGGATTTAACCACCGCATCTAGTGCACTTGACCTACTTGGGCTAGTGGGCTGACCCCCCCTAGCATCCCACCCCTTGCGGAAACTCGAGGTCACGTGCAATGATGGCCGGCGTTACATCAGCATCCTTCCTTCTGATCCGATACGAATCGAGATGGGTTGAGGGTAAGGAGGATTTTCCGTATGAGCCGGCACAGCAAAACGTTCGCGGGGCTGGCGTTCTTCATCGCGGTCGCGGTTAGCGGGATGGCCCTTTCCAGGCACGTGATCGCAATGGCCGGGGAGGCGGATGCCGAGCGCCTGAGCCGGGCCATTCTCAGTCATGTGGCCGAGAAGAACCCCCAGGCACCGATCAGCGCCTTCCGGGGCTTCCCTGAAGCCCTGATGGTGGAGGCCCAACGATCGCGGATCGACCATTGCCTGGCCCTGGCCCAGGCTGAAGTCGAGTCGGACTTCAGGCACGAGGCGGTCGGGGCAGCAGGGGAAATCGGACTGTTTCAGATCCTGCCTACTACAGCGGCGATATTTGAACCTCAGCTCGGCAAGTTTCGCCGGCCCCAGCTCAACAAGAGCAAGCGGGATCTCGGTGATCTGGCCGATCCGGTGGTCAGCACCCGGTTCGCCATGGCGTATCTGCGAGACATCATGACCCGGAAAGCCTCGATCCGCGAGGCCCTGACCGAGTACAACGGGGGCCCGAACGGCCGGCACCCCCATTACTACCGGATGGTGATGGGGGCGTATGTGGAGGTCCTCGAGCGCCCTTCGTTGCGGTGCCGTTTCCAGGAGGCTCCCAAGCAAGTACCCCTGCTGACCTTCTTGACCCGGGCCTGACGACGTCCCGGGGTCAGGCCCGGGTCCGCCACCGCCCTCCTCGAGGCACGCCCGGCAAGCGTGGCGCTATAATCTCGCCGCGCGTCCAGCCGGGAGGGCCTCGATGAAGGGCGTCACGCTGCCGACGGAAACTGTCTTCATCATGGAAATGTCGCCGATCAAGTTCGGGCTCGGCGCCACCGAAGAGATCGCCTATGACGCGCAGCGCCTGGGTCTGGCGCGCGTTCTCATCGTGACCGACAAGAATATCGCTGAGTTGGGCCTGCCCGAACGGATCCGGGCGCTGCTGGGCGAGCAGGGTATCAAGGCTGACGTCTACGATGGGACCGAGGTCGAGCCGACCGATCGCTCCATGGAGGAGGCCGCCGAGTACGCGCGGACCAAGGAGTTCGACGGCCTCATCGGCGTCGGGGGCGGCAGCACCCTGGACACGTGCAAAACGGTGAATCTCCTGGCCACCTACCCCGCCCCGCTCCTCGATTACATCAACAAGCCCGTCGGGCGCGGCAAGGCGGTGCCGGGCCCGCTCAAGCCGATGATCGCGGTGCCCACCACGGCCGGGACCGGGAGCGAGACCACCGCGGTCGCGGTCACCCATGTCCTCGGGCAGCACCTCAAGGCGGGCATCTCGCACCGGCTCCTGCGTCCCGCCCTCGGTATCGTCGACCCCCTGAACACCCTCACCGCGCCGCCGGAGGTCACGGCGGCCGCGGGAGCCGACATCCTGACGCACGCGATCGAGTCGTACACGACGCGGCCGTTCAACGCGCGGCCCAAGCACCATCCCCCTGACCGGCCGGCCTACATCGGGGCCAACCCGGCCAGCGACGTCTGGTGCGAGAAGGCCATCGAGTACGTGGGCCGGTACCTGCGCCGGGCAGTCCTCAACGGGCTGGACCTCGAGGCCCGCCTGCACCTAGCACTGGCCGCCAACTACGCCGGCATAGGGTTCGGGAATGCTGGGGTGCATATCCCGCACGCGGTCGCCTACCCGATCGCAGGGCTCGTTCGCGACTGGGTGCCGCCCGGCTACCGCACATCCCACCCCCTGGTGCCGCACGGCGTCTCCGTGATCCTCACCGCGCCCGCCGTCTTTCGCTTCACCTATCCCACGGCGCCGGAGCGCCATCTCCGGGCCGCCGAGCTGATGGGGGTGCCGACCGCCGGGCTATCGGAGGGCGAGCGCCGGGAAGCGCTCCCGCGGGCGCTGCTGGCCCTCATGAGGGACGTCGGGATTCCCAACGGTCTCACGGCGATCAGGTATGCCGAGCGCGATATCCCGGCCCTCATCGCGGGCACGCTCAAGCAACCCCGGCTGCTGTCGGGCGCACCCCGGGCCGTCGGGGCCGAGGAACTGGACGGCATCCTGCACGACGCGCTCAGCCTGTGGTGACCAGAGCCTGCTGAGCTTCTGCAGCGAGCGCCTGCTCGCCTACGGGGATCCCTGCAGCCGACTCTTCACCCAGGAGGTGGCTGATGCTCAAGGAGTTCAAGGAGTTCGCACTCAAGGGCAGCATGCTGGATCTCGCCATCGGCGTCGTGCTCGGCACCGCCTTCGGCGGTGTCGTGGCCTCGCTCGTCAAGGACATCTTGATGCCCCCGCTGGGCAAGCTCCTGGGCGGCGTCGACTTCGCCGACCTGTTCATCATCCTGGGCGCCGGCAATTATTCCTCGCTCAAAGCCGCCAGGGACGCCGGCGCCGCCACCCTGAACTACGGACTCTTCGTCAACACCGTGATCAACTTCCTGATCGTGGCCTGGGCTCTCTTCTTCGTCGTGAAGGCGGTCAATACCGCCCGCAGCCAGCCCGCTCCCGCCGCTCCCACCGAGCGGGAGTGTCCACACTGCCTGGGCAAGGCGCACGTGCGGGCCACGCGCTGTCCGCACTGCACGAGCACGCTCACGGCACGCGCCTGACCGGGCGGCGGCTCTGAGCGGGACGCCACCGGGCCCGGACGTACAATGGGCCCGATGCGCTGCCCGGCCTGCGCGAGGGATAACCGCCCCAGCGTGAAGTTCTGCGAGGAGTGCGGCGCCTCGCTGGAGCTCGTCTGTCCCGCGTGTGGGGCTCGTCTACCGGGAAACCCCAAGTTCTGCGGCCAGTGCGGCCAACCGCTGACCGAGAAGGTCGACCGCTTCGCCGCGCCCCAGGCCTATACGCCGCCGCACCTGGCTGAACGCATTCTCAAGGACCGCGGCGCCCTCAGCGGTGAGCGCAAACAGGTCACCGTGCTCTTTGCCGATGTGTCCGGCTTCACCTCACTGTCCGAGCGGCTCGATCCCGAAGAGGTGCACGGTCTAATCAATCGCGCCTTCGAGCTCATGCTGGCCGAGGTCCACCGCT
>DATIAY010000010.1:0-4763 GCA_035457825.1 Candidatus Methylomirabilota bacterium | reverse complement strand
AGCAGGCGCCTTGCCTGAGACGATAGAATCAGATCTGATCGAAAGGCCGGGGGCCCGGGGCCGCAACCGGACCCGGAGCGGGGAGGGGTCGATGACGCAGGAGGCCAGGGTCCAGGAGTTCGTTGCCGGCTTCGGCGCGCTGCGTGGCGAGGTGGAGAAGGTCATCGTCGGGCAACGCGAGATCATCGATCACGTCCTCATCGGGATGTTCGGCGGTGGCCATCTGCTCCTGGAGGGCGTGCCGGGCCTCGGCAAGACGCTGCTCATCAAGACCCTGGCCGAAGGGCTGGAGCTGTCCTTCTCGCGCATCCAGTTCACGCCGGACCTCATGCCCGCCGACATCATCGGCACGAACATGATCGTGGAGGACGCCTCGGGTCGGAAGCACTTCGAGTTCCAGCACGGGCCCATCTTCGCCCACATTCTGTTATCCGACGAGATCAACCGGGCCACGCCCAAGACCCAGTCGGCCTTGCTGGAGGGTATGCAGGAAGGCTACGTCACCGTGGGAGGAGCTTCGCGTCCGCTGCCGGTTCCCTTCTTCGTACTGGCCACGCAGAATCCCATCGAGATGGAGGGCACGTACCCGCTGCCCGAGGCCCAGCTCGACCGCTTCATGTTCAAGCTGCGCGTGCGCTATCCCGCCATCGACGAGCTCAACGCGATCATCGATCGCACCACCCAGACCCGTCAGGTCGCGGTCCAGCGCGTGATGAGCGGGCCCGGTGTGGTTGGCTACCGGGAGCTGATCCGCGAGGTGCCCATCGCCTCTCACGTCCGCGACTTCGCCTCGGCCGTGGTCATGGCCACGCACCCGGAGTGGGAGCACGCCCCCGACATCACCCGGCGCTTCGTCCGCTACGGAGCCAGCCCCCGGGGGGCTCAGGCGCTCGTGCTGGGGGCCAAGGTGCGGGCCTTGTGTCAGGGGCGCTTCAATGTGAGCGTCGAGGATCTCAAGGCGCTGGCCGCGCCGGCGCTCCGGCACCGCGTGATCCTGAACTTCGAGGGTGAGGCGGAGGCCGTGGACACCGACACGCTGATCGGCGACATCGTCGCGAGCGTCGAGCAACACGCGACACAGGGCAAGGAGCTCTTTCTCCGCTGATCGCACCTGGAGGGCCTGATGGTCGATAGGGACGAGCCTCTCCCCGAGCTCGACGCGCTGGTACGCCGCATCGCGAGCCAGGTGCGCTGGCGTCGGGCCGAGCACTTCGGCCTGCGCGGCGTGTTCTGGGGCGCAGTGGCCGGGGTCGTCGTCCTGCTCCTCAAGGTTGTCGTCGGCGCCTACTGGGCGTCCGTCCTGGCCGGGGCCTTGGTCGTGGCCGGCCTCCTGGGGGGCGGTTGTTGGGGCCTGGCCCGCCGGGTGGCCCCGATCGCGGCAGCCCGGCTCGGCGATCGGGCCTTCGGGCTCGAAGATCGGGTGGCCACCGCGCTGGAGTGGGTCGATCGGCCCGACCGGACTCCGCTGGTGGATTCGCTCATCGCCGACGCTCGCGCGCGAGCGGCCCGGTTGACCCCGCGTCAGATCGTGCCCCGGGTGCTCCCCCGCGAGGTGAAGTGGCTGCCGGCAGCGGCGCTGGCGGCCCTCGTCCTGCTGCTGAGCCCGCCAGTGCCGCTACCGTCCGGCCGGCTGTTCGACCTCCCGACCGCTGTCGAGGAGGACGAGACACCGGATCGGTCGGCCGGCGAGCTGCTTCAGCAGGACCAGCGGCCGGCGGCGAAGGACCCCCTCCGCCGGCCCGGCCTGGAGGAGCGGGACTACACTCCCCGGACGGCCGGGGGCGGAGCCCCGACCGCGGGAGACCTGAGCGCGATCTTCAAGGACACCTCGCTCGGCAATCAGCGGCCCGACTTCAACAGCTTTCTCAAGAAGGGGGACGAGCGCCTCAAGCTTCTCGAACAGGTGGATCGCCTGCCCGATCTGCAGTCGGACTTCACGAACAATCAGTACAAGATGGTGTTCCGCAAGTCCAAGGCCCTGCGTGGTGGCCTGCGCCCGGATCAGATCTCGCCGCAGAAACTGCGCGAGCTCCTCGAGGAGATGGAGCGCCTGGGTCGCAAGGGCGGCAACTGGAGCTCCGACGTCGGCGAGGGCATGGAGGCCCTGGAGTACGGCGACCAGGATCGCGCGATGGACGCCATGGAGAAGGCGCTCAACAAGCTCCGGGCGATGGAGGAAGGGCAGCGCTCGGGTCGGGGGCTTCGCGGTGGTCGCGAGACCGATCGCGACCGGGAGCGCGGCCGAGGCGGATCGAGCGCGGGCGCCGACGAGACGGATTTCGGCGAGAGCGAGGGGCTGCTGCCCGGCAAGGGCAAGAGCTCATCGCCGAAGGGCGAGGCCTCCAAGCGCTTGCGCGCCAATCCCTACGACGTGGGGGTGGAAGGCGAGTCCCGGCCGGGCCGCAAGGACGGCTATGATACGAACCTCACCGGGCGAGCCGGCCACACCCCCTCGCGCCTCACCTACCTGGGCGTCATCGGCCAGTACCGCAAGGCGATGGAGGATGCGCTGGTCCGCGAACAGGTGCCCCGCGACTACCACGAGCAGATTCGCGACTACTTCCAGTCCCTCGACGAGCGCTGAGCGGTGCCGGCGGCCACTCACCACGGCTTCTTCAGCTCGGAGTTCCTGGCCCAGCTCGAGCGTCTGACTCTGGCGTCCCGCCGCACCTTCCGGGGACGGGTGAAAGGCGAGCGGCGTAGCCCCCGCAGGGGGCAGAGCGTCGAGTTCGCCGATTACCGGCCGTACGGCATCGGCGACGACCTCCGATACGTAGACTGGAACATCTACGGCCGGCTGGACCGCCTGCACGTGAAGCTCTTCGTCGACGAGGAGGATCTCTGCGTGCATCTGCTCGTCGATGGGTCGAGCTCCATGGCCTTCGGCCAGCCGACCAAGCTGCGCTACGCGGCCCGGGTGGCGGCGGCGCTCGGTTTCGTCGGGCTGGTGAGCCTCGAGCGCGTGGGAATCGGTGTGCTTCGCGAGAAGGTGAGCGAGGGGTGGGCGCCCACTCGCGGCCGTAACCAGTTCGTGACGCTGGTCGACTTTCTCTCGCGGCTGGAGGCCGGGGGCGCCACCAGCCTGAACCGCGGCCTCAGCGACTATGCCGTGCGCGCCCGTGAGCCGGGGCTGGCCATTCTGATCTCCGATCTGCTGGACCCCGCTGGCTTCGAGACCGGGGTCCGAGCGCTGCTCGAGCGCCGGTTCGAGGTGCACGTGATCCACGTGCTGGCCGCGGAGGAGCTGCATCCGACTCTGGCCGGAGACCTCCGCCTGCACGACAGCGAGACCGACGCGACGCTCGAGATCACCGTCGACGGCGAGGCGCTGCGTGGCTACCGGCAGCGCCTGGGACAGTTCCTGCAGCGGGTGGAGGATTTCTGCCGCTCTCAGGAGATCGGCTACCGGCGGGTGAGCACCGAGATCCCGGTGGAGGAGTTCGTCCTGTCCCACCTGCGGGGTCTGGTGCTGGGGTGATGGAGGACCGGTGAGCTTCCTGGCGCCCCTCGCCTTCGCCCTGCTCGGGCTGACCCTGCCCCTGGTGCTGCTCTACTTCCTCAAGGTGCGGCGGCGTCAGCAGCGGGTGCCCAGCCTCCTCTTCTGGGAGGCGACGCTGCACGACCGTCAGGCCTCGGCATTCTTCCAGCGGCTGCAGCGCGATCCCCTCCTCATCCTGCAGATCCTGGCCCTGCTCGCGCTGACGCTGGCACTGGCCCGGCCGGCCCTCACGGTGACGGGTGACGGAGCCCGCAAGGTGGCGGTGGTTCTGGACGCCTCCGCCTCGATGAAGACGCGCGATGGCGGTGGGCCCCGATTCGCCGCGGCCAGATCCGAAGCGGCGGCCATGGTCAGTCGGCTGGGCGAGGGGGCCGAGGTGCTGGTGGTGGAGACCGGCGCCCACCCCCGCGTGCTGGCGCCGCTCTCGCGGGACCGCGATCGGGCTCTGGCCGCCATCCGTTCGGCCCAGGCGCGCGACCTTCCCAACCGTCTGCCCGAGGCGTTGCGGACGGCGCGCGCCCTCGTCGGGGCCGACCCGAGGGCCGAGATCTACGTATACACGGACGGCGCGTTCACGCTGCCGCGGGCGCCGGAGATCACCGACGGCCGGCTCCGCTGGATCGGGGTAGGACGCGGAGGCCGCAACGTCGGCCTCACCAATCTGGCCGTGCGCAAGAGTTACCAGGGCTCCTTCGAGTACCAGGCCTTTGCCTCCCTGGTGAACTACTCGTCGGACACCCAGACCTTCACGCTCAAGCTGGAGCTCGACGGCACGCTCATCGCCGAGAAGTCATTGAGCCTGGAGCCCAGCATCCGCCGTTCAGTGGTCCTGCCCTTCAGCCACACCGGCGGCGGCACGCTGAAGGCGGGCATCGACGTGCGCGACGACCTGGCTTCCGACAACGTCGCCTATGCAGTGCTGCCGCCACCCCGCAAGATCCAGGTCCTGCTGGTGAGCCGCGGCAATCTGTTCCTGGAAAAAGTCCTCCGCACCGATCCCCAGGTCGCGCTGGAGGTCCGCACTCCTGATCAGTACCAGGGCGGCATGGCCGAAGCCGACATCGTGATGCTGGATTCGACCGCGCCCGCCCGGGTGGGACCGGGGCGGTTCTTCTTCGTGAACGTGGTGCCGCCCGACGTGCCGCTGGAGACGTTGGGCCGTATCGAGCGGCCGACCATCATGGACTGGGACCGCGCCCACCCGATCATGCGGCACGTCGAGCTGGCCAAGGTGGTCATCGAGGACGCGCTGCGCATCCGGCCC
>DATIAY010000009.1:0-7630 GCA_035457825.1 Candidatus Methylomirabilota bacterium | reverse complement strand
TCTTGGAATTCCTGGACCGTCCGCACGACCTCGCCGATGGCTTCCTGGACCCCGGCGCCGAACCCGGCCGCATCGCCGACCGTGCGGCCGCGGCCTTTGTCCCCGACGTCGAGGTACGCCAGATGCTGCTCGAGACGCTCGACGTCGGTGAGCGACTGGCCCGGGTGGCCAGGGCGCTCGAGGACGTCCTGGACGCCCTGCGCAGGCGGGGCGACTCGGCATGAAGCTCATCGGCGCCGCGGCCCTGACTTTCTTCCTCCTCCTCGCCGCCGCGGCGGCCGACCCCCGACCCTGGGCCTGGCTCGGCGTCCGGATCCGTGACATGTCCGAGCAGGAAATGGAAGTGATCAGCCGGCGTCACGGCATTCGTGAGGGCTTTGGCGTGATCATCGTCGAAGTGCTCGCCGACAGCCCGGCCGCTCGGGCCGGCCTCAGGAACGGCGATGTCGTGGTGGACGTCGGTGGCCGCCCCATTACCGAGACGCGGCTCCTGCAGCGACTCATCGCCGCCGCGTCCACCACGGGCGACACGCCGCTGACCGTGCTCAGGAGCGAGGGCCGGCATCAGCTCACCGTGCGACTGGCGGTGATGCCTCGGGAAGTCGTGGGCGAACGGGTGGCCGCGGAGTTCGGTTTCGCTCTTCGCGAAGCAGAGGCGCCCGCCGAATCGCTCGGGGCGCGCCCGGCCATCGCGGTGCCGGCGGTCGCCGCCGTCCTTCGGGGCGGGGCGGCCGAGAAAGCCGGCCTCGAGGTCGGGGACATTCTGGTGCAGGTCGAGGAGCAGCCGGTCCTCACACGGGACGCCGCGCGGGACGCGCTGGCCGAGGTATCGCTCGACCGGCCACTCCGGCTCACGGTCCGGCGGGGGGACCGTCGCCTGAGCCTGGCGCTTCCCGCGCCCTGAGCTTGACAAGCCCCACGATACGCGCGTAGGTTTGCGCGGTGGTCAGACCAGTGTGTTGATAGTCAGGCAAGCCCCGCTGCGGAAGGGACCTGTCCGCGAGACCAGCGCGTTATAGATGCGTGGTTGCCGTGTGCCACGCGAGGCCGTCACCGTCCCGGGAAGAGGAGCTTCCATCACCAGAAAGTGGAGGGTCTATGGAGGAGACGACGAAGGTCGCTGAAGACTCGCAGCCGTCACGTCGCAGTTTCCTCAGGCGCGCCGCCGTCGCCGGCGCCGCGGGCGCTGGCGCGGCCGTACTCGGCTTCCCGATGGTGGCCCGGGCTCAGGGGCCCATCACCATGCGCTGGCAGAGCACCTGGCCGGCCAAGGACATCTTCCACGAGTACGCCAACGATTTCGCCAAGAAGGTCAACGACATGACCGGGGGCGACCTCAAGATCGAGGTGCTGCCGGCGGGCGCCGTGGTGCCGGCCTTCGGCCTGCTCGACGCCGTGTCCAAAGGCACGCTCGACGGTGGCCACGGGGTGCTCGTGTACCACTACGGCAAGCAGACCGCGCTGGCCCTGTGGGGCTCGGGTCCCGCATTCGGCATGGATGCCAACACCCTGCTGGCCTGGCACAAGTACGGCGGGGGCCGGGAACTCCTCAACAAGCTCTACGCGTCCATCGGGGCCAACGTCGTGTCCTTCCCCTACGGGCCGATGCCGACGCAGCCGCTGGGCTGGTTCAAGAAGCCGATCACCAAGGCCGACGACTTCAAGGGCCTCAAGTTCCGCACCGTGGGCATCTCGATCGACGTGTTCACCGGCCTGGGCGCTGCCGTGAACGCGCTGCCCGGCGGGGAGATCGTGCCGGCCATGGACCGGGGGCTCCTCGATGCCGCCGAGTTCAACAATGCCACCTCTGACCGGATCCTGGGCTTCGCCGACGTCTCCAAGGTGTGCATGCTGCAGAGCTACCACCAGAACGCCGAGCAGTTCGAGATCTCCTTCAACAAGACCAAGTACGACGCCCTGCCGGACAAGATGAAGAAGATCATCGAGTACGCCGTGGAAGCGGCCTCGGCCGACATGTCCTGGAAGGCGGTCGACCGCTACTCGAAGGACTATATCGAGCTGCAGACCAAGGACAAGGTGCGGTTCTACAAGACTCCCGACTCCGTGCTGCAGAAGCAGCTCGAGGTCTACGACGCCGCCGCCACGAAGAAGGGGGCTGACAATCCGCTGTTCAAGGAGATCGAGGGCTCGCAGCGGGCGTTTGCCGCGCGATCGGTGAAGTGGTTCCTCGACACCCAGGTCAGCTCGCGCATGGCCTACAACCACTACTTCGTCAAGCCGGCCAAGAAGAGCTAGAGCTCTGTGATCGCAGCGGGTCGTCCCGCCAGCCATCCGGCAGGCGCTGGGTGGCTGGCGGTCGTTCTGCTCCCGTGACCACCGGCGTATTCGTTCGCGTCGTCGATCAGGTGAGCTACTGGTCAGGTAAGGCCTTCGCGTGGCTCATCGTGGGCCTCACCTTCGTGGTCGCGCTAGAGGTCTTCAAGCGGTACATCCTGAACGCGCCCACCGCGTGGATCTTCGACCTCAACAACATGCTCTACGGCACGCTGTTCATGATGTGCGGGGCCTACACGCTGGCGGCGGCGGGCCACGTGCGGGCTGACTTCGTGTACATCTACCTGAAACCGCGGGGGCAGGCCGCCCTGGACCTGACACTGTACCTGCTGTTCTTCATTCCCGGCATCCTGGGGCTCATCTACGCGGGCTACGACTATGCTGCACTGTCCTGGCGGATCGGCGAGCACTCCACGGTGACCGCCGAGGGCCCTCCTGTCTATCACTTCAAGACGGTGATCCCGGTGGCCGGTGTGCTGGTGATGCTGCAGGGACTGGCCGAGATCGTCCGCTGCATCGCGTGCCTGCGCACCGGCGCCTGGCCTCCACGGCTCGAGGACGTCGCGGAGATCGACGTCGTCCAGACCCAGCTCTCGCACAGCGAGTATGTGGATGAGGAATCGCGCCGCGCCGCCGTCGAGGGCGCCCACGCGATCGAGGAGGCCGCTCGGCACCGCAGCGCGGGGGACGAGCGCGAGCCGAAGCGGCCGTGAGCGATCCCGCGCTCGGCCTCACGATGCTGGGGCTCATCGTGATCGCGATCATGATGGGCTTCCCCACGGCCTTCACCCTGATGGGGCTGGGGATGATCTTCGGGTACGTCGCCTTCTGGGATCCCACCCACCACTGGTGGGAGAACCGCGCCTTCGACCTGATCGTGCAGCGGAGCTACGGCGTGATGACCAACGACACGCTGCTGTCCGTCCCGCTCTTCGTCTTCATGGGGTACATCATGGAGCGGGCGGCACTGGTCGACCGGATGTTCCACTCCGTCCAGCTCGCCTTCCGTCGCGTGCCCGCCTCGCTGGCGGTGACCACCCTCATTGTGTCGGCATTCTGGGGGATCGCCTCCGGCATCGTGGGCGCCGTGGTGGTGCTGATGGGCGTGATCGCGATGCGGCCGATGCTGAAGGCCGGCTACGATGTCCGGCTGGCCTCGGGGGTCATCACCGCGGGTGGAACCCTGGGCATCCTCATCCCGCCATCCGTCATGCTGATCGTCTATGCCGCGGTCGCCGGCCAGTCGATCGTGAAGCTCTACGCGGCGGCGATGGTGCCGGGCTTCTTCCTCACGTTCCTCTATCTCGTCTACATCCTCGGTTGGGCCCTCATCAATCCCCGCATCGCGCCCGCGCTACCGCCAGATCAGTACCGTATTGCCGTCCCGGAGTGGCTCCGTCGGCTGGAGCGCGGTCCCTCCCGGAGCGTCGTTCCCGGCCTCATCGCCGCCCTGTTCCGGCCGGCGCTTCTGCACGGCGCGCGGGCGGCGGACGGCCGCCCGGTGGGCTACCAGTTCGTGGCCCAGAATGTGCTCGCGCTCTCGGTGCCGCTGCTGCTGACAGTGGGGACATTCGGTCTCACGTGGTGGTATGTCGTCGTCTACAACGCCCCGGCCCCAGTCGTGGCCTCGACGGAGGGGCCCCAGCCGCTTGGGTTGCCGCCGGCCCTGACCGAGCCGGAGACGCCGCAGGAGCTGGGAGCGGCGGAGCCCCAGCCGACCGCCGAGAGGGCGGAAGGGCCGCCCGAAGCGATGACGTCGCTGGCCGAGCCGACGCCCGCGGCGCGAGTCGACCACGTGCCCGCGCACTTCTACGGGTGGTTCTGGGGGCTGGCTGCGGTGTCAGCGTGCCTGGTCGGCCTCTACTTCTGGCGGATGGACGGCGAGCAGCTCGAGATTCTCAGAGAGCTGGTTATCTCGGTCGTGCCCCTGGGCGTGCTCACCGTCGTCGTGCTGGCCGTCATCCTGTTCGGCATCACCACGGCCACCGAATCGGCGGCGATCGGCGCGCTCGGCGCGCTGTACCTGGCGGTCATGGCGAAGTACCCGCGGCAGGTCTGGGGGTGGAGCCTGGCCGGGTTCGTCGTGGGTTTCGCGCTGGGGTGGTGGCAGGACGAGGCGTGGGCGTCGCTGCTCGTGGCCGGCTCCATCGGCGGCGCCCTGACCGGGGCCCTGGCGCCGGGGCTCTGGAACCTGGGGAGCTCGAAGGAGCTCCGCGTGAACCTGCAGCAGTCGGTCTTCCTGACCGCCAAGACGACAGCCATGGTGTGCTGGCTCTTCGTCGGCTCGGCCCTGTTCTCGGCCGTGTTCGCGCTCCACGGAGGGCAGGGGCTGGTCGAGCGCTGGGTGCTGGGCATGAACCTCTCGCCGCTCGGCTTCCTCATCACGGCCCAGCTCATCATCTTCCTGCTCGGCTGGCCGCTGGAGTGGACGGAGATCATCGTCATCTTCGTGCCGATCTTCATCCCACTGCTGAGCCACTTCGAAGTCGATCCCATCCTCTTCGGCACCATGGTGGCGGTCAACCTTCAGGCCGCGTTCTTGTCGCCCCCGGTGGCGATGTCGGCCTTCTACCTCAAGGGCGTATCGCCGCCGCACGTGACGCTTTCCCAGATCTTCGCGGGCATGATGCCCTACATGCTGATCGTCATCCTGTGTCTGGTCTGCATGTACATCTGGCCAGGCATGAGTCTCTGGTTGCCGGAGTTCCTCTATGGACGGTAAGCTTCCCGCGCCATGGATCTGACGAATCTCCACGCGCTCACGGCCACGGACGCCGCGCGGCTGATCCGCGAGGGGGTGATCAGCGCCGAGCAACTGGTGGCGGCGTGCCTGGCCCGGGTACGCGAGACGGACACGGAGGTCCAGGCCTGGGCCTTCCTCGATCCCGATCACGCCCTGGCCCAGGCCCGGGCCGCCGACGCCTGGCGCCTCGAGGGGCGGCCGATCGGGCCGTTGCACGGTGTGCCGGTGGGAATCAAGGACATCATCGACACCGCCGACATGCCGACCGAGAACGGGTCCGTGCTGTACGCCGGTCGTACGCCCTCCCGCGATGCCACCGTGGTGGCGATGCTGCGCGCGGCCGGGGCCGTGATCATGGGCAAGACGGTGACGACCGAGTTCGCCACGCGGGCGCCGGGCAAGACTCGCAACCCGCACAATCCCGCGCACACCCCCGGGGGCTCGTCGAGCGGCTCGGCCGCCGCCGTCGCCGCCGGCATGGTGCCTCTGGCCCTGGGCAGCCAGACGGGCGGTTCCACCATTCGCCCGGCCGCCTTCTGCGGCGTCTACGGCTTCAAGCCCACCCACGGCCTGATTCCGCGGCACGGCATGTTCATGCTCTCGCGCACGCTCGATCACGTCGGCCTGTTCGCCCGCACGGTCGAGGATCTCGCTCTGCTGATCAGTCAGGTGGCCGGGCACGACGAGCGCGATCCCGACACGCGGCCGCGCGCGCGCGCGCCCTTCGTCCAGGTCGCGGCCGAGGAGCCGCCCCTGCCTCCGATGTTCGCCTTCGTGAAGACTCCGCACTGGGAGCGCACCGACCAGGAGACGAAAGCGGCGTTCGCCGAGCTCGTCGAGCATCTGGGCGACCGCGTCGAAGAGGTCGAGCTCTTCCCGTCGGCGGCCGCGGCCTGGGACTGGCACCAGACGGTCATGGACGCCGAGATCGCCGTGAATCTCGAGCTGGAGTGGGAGCGCGGTCGCGACCGGCTGTCCCCGTCATTGCGGGGGCGCATCGAGCGCGGCCGGCAGGTGCGCGCGCTGGATTATCAGCGCGCAGTGGCACGCATCCGGCCCGTCCACGAAAGCTTCCTGGAGCTCTTCGAGCAGCGCTACGACGCGATCCTGACGCCCGCGGCGCTGGGCACGGCGCCCAAGGGACTGGAATCGACGGGGGACCCCGTGTTTTGCGCGTTGTGGACGTTGTGCGGGATGCCCGCGGTCAGCCTGCCGCTCCTACAGGGTAGCAACGGGCTGCCGCTCGGGGTCCAGCTCGTCGGCCCCCGCGAGGGCGATGCGCGGCTGCTGCGCACCGCGCGCTGGCTCGTGGGGCGTGTGTCGGAATGAACAGGTTGGACTGGCGTGCGTCACATCGCCGCGTGAACCGGGGAGGTTTGGGAGGGGGCGTCTCGTCCCCCCCCCAATTCCATAATAGTCGGTTTGAGAGAGTGTCTCACCCCTCCCCATCTCAACAACATAGCGCGCTGCGTCTAGCGCGGGCCGTCCCGGCGCCGTAGCCTAAGCGCCTGCGCTGTCACCAACCCGGTCAAGGGGGCTCCATGAGCGACGACGTCAAGGCGATGTACATCGATGGAGAATGGGTTCTCGCCGAGGGGGGAACGACGTTCAACGTCATCAACCCCGCCGACCAGTCGGTGGTGGCGCAGGTGTCCAACGGGGCCGCTCCCGAAATCGGCCGCGCGGTGCAGGCCGCTCACACGGCGTTCCGCGAGTGGTCAGGGCTGGCGGCCAAGGATCGGGGGCGGATCCTGCTCAAGATCCAGGAGGGGATGGAGGCGCGCCGTGATGAGCTGGCCCGGCTCGTGACTCTGGAAAATGGCAAGCCCTTCGAGGAGGCCCGCAAGGAGGTCCAGTTCGCGCTCGGCTACTTCGGCTGGTTCGCCGAGGCGGCCCGCCGGCTGGCCGGCGAGTGGGTGTCCTCGCCCCAGCCGGGCAAGCGCTACCTGGTCATGCGCCAGCCGATCGGACCCGTGGCCGCGGTCACCCCGTGGAACTTTCCCGCCACCATGGTGACGCGCAAGATCGCGCCGGCCCTGGCCGCCGGCTGCACCGTGGTTCTCAAGCCGGCCTCGGCCACCCCGCTCACCGCCCTGGCCATCGCGCGCATCACGCAGGAGGCGGGCCTGCCCCGCGGCGTGTTCAACGTGCTGACCACCAACCGCTCCCGCCTGGTCGGCAACGAGCTGCTCACGCATCCGCTCATCCGCAAGATCGGCTTCACGGGGTCGACCGACGTGGGCAAGGGGATCATGGAGAAGGCCGCCCAGCAGATCAAGCGGCTCGGCTTCGAGCTGGGCGGCAACGCGCCGTTCATCGTCTTCGACGACGCCGACCTGGGCCCGGCCGTGGAAGGCGCCGTGGCCATGAAGTTCCTGCGCGTGGGTGGCCAGTCCTGCATCTGCGCCAATCGCATCTACGTCCAGCGGATCATTGCCGATCGCTTCGTCCCGGCCTTCGTCGAGGCCGTCAAGCGCCTCAAGGTGGCCTCGGGCTTCGAGCCGGGGGCCCAGGTCGGCCCGCTGATCAACGAGGAAACACGGGTCAAGGTCCACAGCCTGGTCGAGGACGCCGTCAAGCACGGCGCCCGCC
>DATIAY010000008.1:0-39975 GCA_035457825.1 Candidatus Methylomirabilota bacterium | reverse complement strand
CGGATTATAGCGGGTATCTATTTCAGCCGTCCCCATCGCCGTGTACTGCGTGACGCTGTCGCTGAGCCACTGCTCGAGCGCCGACTTGCCCTCACACGCCGGATGGAACGCGCCCAGGTGCGTGTGATCCCGTCGGTGTTTCACCGCCGGGGCCGCCCGATCCGGTCGCTACGACGCTCCTGGCTCACAGCGACCGAGGCAGCAGGCCGGCCTGGCGTCGTGCTGCATGATCTCCGGCGAAGCGCGGTCAGGAACCTTGAACGCGCGGGCGTCAGTCGATCGGTGGCCATGAAGATCACCGGCCACCGCACCGAGGCGATTTACCGGCGTTACGCGATCGTGGCGACTAGCGATCTCCGCGAGGCAGGGGCGAAACTGGCTGCGTTGGGTGACAATTTCCGATCAGTTTGGTTACAGCATCAGGTGGAGCGTCGTGCAAGTAGTGAGAAGCTGGTGGGCAGGGACGGGATTGAACCGCCGACACCAGGATTTTCAGTCCTGTGCTCTACCAACTGAGCTACCTGCCCACCAGGAGGTGCAAGAATACCACGGCGGGAACTACTCGACGACGGTGACGAGCCCCAGTGGCCCCGACTTCTCGAAGTGCAGGGTGACGATGATGACCTCGCCCGTCTGCAGCGCGCGGGTGAAGTCGGCGAGCGCGATGTGGGGCCCGCCACGGTCGAAGGTCACGACGCTGGCCCCGGGGATCGCGACCTCGGTGACCCGGCCGCCGCCCGGCCCCCGCAGCTCGGCCCGGCGGGCCAGCGGCGACTCGGCGCCCTTGAGCACGTCGCCGTACTTGCCGGTGCTGTTGAGCTTGAAGTACACGGTCGCGTCCTGGCCGTTGCCCGCGCGGACAACGCGGCCCTCCTCGGGACGCAGGCGGACACCGCCCATGTCGACCACGCTGGGATAGTAGGTGCAGCCCCCGACGAGCCCGCCGCCTGTCAGGACGAGCAGGGCGAGCCCGACCCCCGCGGCGGCGGCCACTGGGCCCCGGCTCATGCGGCGCCGAACACCCGCTCGGCGGCCATCGCCTGGAACGCCCGCTCGTAGGCCGCGATCGTCCTGGCGATGTCCTCGTCGGTGTGGACGGCCGACACCCAGCCGTGGTGCATCGAGCAGTCGACGCCTTCGTTGAGGAGCGCGCAGCGGAGCAGATGATAGAGGGCGCCACGGCGCGGCCGGTCGAACCCGGCCAGCCCGGGCTTGCCCTCGAACGACACGTGGTAGATCGAGGACTCGCCGTAGCAGGTCCCCGGCACTCCGATGCGTCGCATGGCCTCGGCCAGCGCACGTCGTAGCTCCTCGCCGGCCTTGCCGGCGCGCGCCTGCAGCGAGGCGTCAGCACACAGCTCGAGAGTGGCGATGGCGGCGGCCGCCGAGAGCGGGTTGGCGTTGAAGGTGCCGGCGTGAGCCACTCGCTGGCTGCGGTCCCAGTCGGGATCGCCGCGGTGGGCGATGATCGACATGATGTCCCGCGCGCCGGCCAGCGCCCCGCCCGGCAAGCCGCCCGCCACGATCTTGGCCAGCGTGGTGAGGTCGGGGGTGACGCCGAAGTACTCCTGGGCACCGCCGGGTGCGTAGCGGAATCCGGTGATGACCTCGTCGAAGATGAGCACGACGCGGTGTTTGGCGGTGAGGGCCCGCAGCTCCAGAAGATAACCGGCGATCGTGGGCGTCGTACCGGCCTGGCCGCCGGCGGGCTCCAGGATGACGGCCGCGACGTCACCCCGGGCGAGCGCGAGCTCGACGGCCTTGATGTCGTTGGCCGGACAGATCACCACCTGGTCCAGCGTCGCGCCGGGTACCCCGGCCGACAGCGGGACCTCGTAAGGTGGATTCACCGCCGCCACCGCCCCATCGTGCCAGCCGTGGAAGTGACCGGCGAGCTTCACGACCCGCGAGCGTCCCGTGTGGGCGCGGGCCACCCGCATGGCCAGGTGCGTGGCCTCCGTGCCCGACATGGTGAAGCGGGTCAGCTCCGCGCAGGGGACGAGGCGGTTCACCAGCTCGGCCCAGCGGATCTCCAACTCGTGGCTGGCCCCCAGGTGCGTCCCCCGCTCCATCTGAGCCTGCACCGCCTTGACGACTGTGGGGTAGCAGTGGCCCAGGAAGAGCGCGCCGTGCCCCATCCAGTAGTCGATGTACTCGTTGCCGTCGACGTCCCACTTGCGGGTGGAGACGGCGCGGTCGATGTAGGGGGCGAACGGCTGCAGGTGACGGATGTCGTGGGTGACGCCTCCGGGGATCGCCTGACGAGCCCGCTCGGCGAGACGTGCCGAGGTGGGATGCTTCGCCAGGAACGTCTCGCGGATCGTCATCGCGCTTCCATGATACGCGATCACCGCGCCTGCTCGTACACCAAGACCTGGAAGGCTCCCAGACGCGCGGGCACGCGTCCCGGGGAGGATGCGCCCCCGAAGCGGGCGTCGGCGCTATCGAGGAGCAGACGCCACGATGGCCCGGGGGCAAAGGGCTGACGCTCGCCGGTGAGGTTCGCCACCACGCGGATCGTCTCCCCGTTCGGCGCGCTCCGGATCAGGGACAGCACGGCGTGAGCGGGCTCGAGGCTGGCCTGAGCCAGCCCCTTGTGGCCGGCGCCCAGCGCCGGATGCGTGCGCCGCAGGGCAAGCCAGGCGCGATAGTACTCCCGCAGGACCCGATGGCGTGGCGCCGTGGCCAGCGCGTGGTTGACGCGCGAGCGCACGAACGTGGCCGGATCGCCGGGGTCGGGGACGGCGCCCTGCCAGGCGAAGCGGCTGAACTCGGCCGTCCGTCCCCGGCGGACAGCGGCCGCCAGCTCGCGGTCGAGGAAGGACGTGAAGAACTGGAAGGGCGCCGTCTCGCCATACTCCTCGCCCATGAAGAGCAGGGGCAGAGCCGGAGCGGCAAACATCAGCCCGGCGGCCAGTTTCACCGCCTCGAAGGGCAGGATGGCGGTGAGACGCTCACCCTGCGCGCGATTGCCGACCTGGTCGTGGTCCTGAATACAGATGACGAAGTGATCGCCCGGCAGGTCGGCGCTCGGGGTGCCGCGCGGCCGGCCGAAGTACTCCGAGTACTCGCCCTGGACGGCGAACCCCTCGGCCAAGGCCCGGGCCAGCTGACGAGGATCCCCGAAATCGCCGTAGTACCCGACGCGCTCGCCGGTCAGGTGGGCGTGCACGGCATGGTGGAAGTCGTCGGACCACATGGCGTCCAGCCCCAGCCCTCCCTGGTCGGCCGGCAGCACGATCTTCCGGTCGTTATCGTGCGATTCGGCGATGAGGTGCACGGGGCGGCCCCGCCGGGCAGCCTCGGCCCGGGCGGCCTCGGCGATCTCGGTCAGGATGTGGAGCCGACTCGAGTCGAAGATGGAGTGGATGGCGTCCAGGCGCAGCCCGTCGATGTGGAACTCGCGTACCCAGTACCGGGCGTTCTCCACGAAGTGCCGGCGGACGGGCGCGCTGTCGGAGCCGTCGAAGTTCACGGCCGGCCCCCACGGCGTCTCGTAGCGCTCGGTGAAGTAGGGCCCGAACTCGGCCAGGTAGTTGCCCTCCGGGCCCAGGTGGTTGTAGACCACGTCCAGCACCACGCTGAGGCCCCGGCCGTGGCAGGCGTCGACCAGCCGGCGCAGACCGCGGGGACCGCCGTAGGTGGACTGCGGCGCGAACAGGTGCACCCCGTCGTAGCCCCAGTTGCGGGATCCGGGGAACTCGGCGACCGGCATGAGCTCGATCGCCGTCACCCCCAGATCGGCCAGGGGCTCCAGATAGGGAATGATGGCCTCGAACGTCCCCGCCGCCGTGAAGGTGCCGACGTGCAGCTCGTAAAAGACCAGGTCGGCGCGGGCGTGACCGGGAAAGTCCCCGTCGGTCCAGTTGAATGCCGTGGGATCGACGACCGCCGAGGGGCCGTGCACCCCCTCCGGCTGCCACCGGGAGACGGGGTCCGGCCGGTAACGCTCGCCGTCGAGCCGGTACTGGTAGCGGGTGCCGGCGCCCAGGCGGGGCAGGGTCAGCGAGTACACACCGTCATCGCCCCGCCACAGCGCCTGGGTGGGGCGGCCCTCGATGACCGCCTCCACGCTGCGGCAGCGCGGGGCCCACACGCGAAAGGTGACGCTACCGTCGTGGAGGCTTGCGCCCAGTCCGTTCATACGGTCCAATGGGGGCACAAACGAAGGGTGCGTGGCCATGAGTTATCCGTTTGCCCTTGTTCTCCATACTCATCTTCCGATGGTGGTCAACCACGGTCGTTGGCCCCACGGCAGCGACTGGCTGTGCGAGGCGACCTTCGAGTGCTACCTGCCGCTGCTGGAGACCCTGCACCGGCTCGTGGCCGACGGCATCTCGCCCCGATGGACGATCAACGTGTCGCCCGTGCTCGCCGAGCAGCTCGCTGCGCCCGAGTTCCAGCAGGAGCTGGCCTTCTACCACCAGAACGTCCGCCGCGCCTGCACCGACAGTCGGGCTCAGTTCGAGCGCGAGGGCCATCACGAGCTGGTCAAGCTGACCGACTTCTGGGAAGCCTTCTACGAGCGGATGTGGGAGCTGCACCGCCGCATCGGGGGTGACATTCCCGGGACCCTTGCCGACCTGGAGCGCCAGGGCCACCTGGAGATCATCACCTGTGCCGCCACCCATGGGTACCTGCCCCTGCTGTCCCGGGACGAGTCTATCCACCTGCAGCTCCGCACTGCCGTGGAGACCCATCGCCGCCACTTCGGCCGGCCCCCCCGCGGGATCTGGCTGCCCGAATGCGCCTACCGGCCCCGCTACGAGTGGACGCCGCCGATCGGACGGGTCGAGGGCAAGAGTCATCGCATGCGGCCCGGCATCGAGGAGATGCTGGCCGCCCACGGCCTGGAGTACTTCATCGCCGATTCCCACCTGATCGCGGCCGGCGCGCCGCTGTTCTTGTATCGCGACTACTTTCCCCTCCGCGGCGAGCTGACCGATGCGCTGCCCGAGATCCCGCGCATCCCCAAGCGCTCGCCCTACGTGCCGTGGCGCGTCGCCTCGCGGGGCGGTGCCGGCCACGCCGTCGCGTTCTTCCGTGACCCCCGGACCACCCTGCAAGTGTGGAGCCGGGAGCACGGCTACCCCGGCGACTTCGCGTATCTAGAATTCCACAAGAAGCATTTCCCCGGGGGGCTTCGCTTCTGGCGCATCACCGACGCGGCCCGGGACCTGGGCAGCAAAGCCCCCTACGACCCCGAGGCCGCTGCGCAGGTCATCCGGGGCCAGGCCCGCCACTTTGTCGACCTGGTCAGGGACACCGCCGCCACCGCCAGCGCCGAAGGCGCGGCCCTCATCTGCTCCCCGTACGACGCGGAGCTGTTCGGTCACTGGTGGTTCGAGGGACCGGCCTGGCTCGAGCAGGTCGCCCGTAACTTCGCGGCCGCCGGGGTGGCCCCGGCCACACTGGCCGAGGCCCTGCGGGCCGTGCCGCCCCGCGGGACCGTCTCCCTGCCCGAGGGCTCCTGGGGTGAGGGTGGTGATCACCGCGTGTGGCTCAACCCCGACACCGAGTGGACGTGGGACCGGGTCTACAGCGCGGAGAACGAGTGGGCCGAGCTGCTGCCGCGCCTGGAGGGCTCCGGGAAGGACTTCCGCCGCGTGCTGGCCCAGGCCACGCGCGAGTTGCTCCTGCTGCAGGCCTCCGACTGGCAGTTCCTCATCACCACCTTCGCGGCCCGGGACTACGCGGAGCGTCGGCTGACCGAGCACTACATGGAGTTCAAGCGGCTCGCCGAGCTGGCCCGGGGCCTGGCCCAGGGCCAGCCGCTCACGCCGGAGGCCGCGGACATGCTGCGCCGGCTCGAGCGCGAGGACTTCTGCTTCCCGGATCTGGACCCGGCCTGGGCGCTGGGACCGCGGCTGCCCTGAGCGAATGCGGCGTCCCCGCGTCCTCACGATGATCATGGCCGGTGGCAAGGGTGAACGCCTGCATCCGCTCACCCGGGATCGCTCCAAGCCGGCCGTCCCCTTCGGCGGGCGGCACCGGATCATCGACTTCGTGCTGTCGAACTTCGTGAACTCGGAGATGCTCTCCCTCTATGTCCTGGTGCAGTACAAGTCCCAGTCGCTCATCGAGCACGTTCGGCTGGCCTGGCGTACCACCGGGATCGTGCCCGACTACTTCGTCACCATCGTGCCCCCCCAGATGCGGGCCGGCCCCGCCTGGTACCGGGGCACGGCCGACGCCGTACTGCAGAACCTGAACCTCGTCGACGACTTCAACCCGGACATCATCGCCATCTTCGGATCGGACCACATCTATCGCATGGACGTGAACCAGATGCTGGCCTTCCACCTCGAGACGGACGCCGACGTGACGGTGGCCGCGCGACCGGTCCCCGTCGCCGAAGCCTCGCAGTTCGGCGTGCTCGGCGTGGACCGCGACTGGCGGGTGACGGACTTCCAGGAAAAGCCCGACCGGCCCAGCGTCATCCCCGGCAGCCCCGACCGGGCCCTGGCCTCGATGGGCAATTATCTCTTCAAGCGCCCGGTGCTCGTGGCCGCGCTCCTCGACGACGCCCGGCGCAGCACCGAGCACGACTTCGGCCGCTCGATCATCCCTGAGCTGGTGGGCCACCGGCGAGTGTGCGCCTACGATTTCCAGGTCAACGAGGTCGCCGGGGTGAAGCCCTACGAGGAGCCGGGCTACTGGCGGGACGTGGGGAGCATCGAAACCTACTGGCAGGCTCACATGGATCTGCTCGGCGAGGCGCCTCGCTTCGACCTCGACAACCGGGAGTGGCCGATCCGAACCGGGCAGTACCCCGGACCGCCGGCCCGCCTCATCGGCGGCGATGTCGACAACGTACAGATCGCCGAAGGGTCCCTCATCAAGCGCGCCACCATCCGGAACTCGATCCTGGGACGTAGCGTGTGGGTGAACGAGGGCGCCGTCATCGAGGACTCGATCATCATGGACCACACGACGGTCGGCAAAGGGGCGCGGGTGCGCCGGGCCATCATCGACCGGTTCAACATCATCGCCGCCGACGCCGAGGTCGGTCTGGACCCGGCCGTTGACCGCCGTCACTACCACGTGGATCGCTCCGGCCTGGTCGTGGTGCCTCGTGGCGGGCGGCGAGAGTTCCTCCGCTCGCTGGACGAGGCATGAACGCGGATCGCTTCGTCACCATCCACGGCCACTTCTACCAGCCACCCCGCGAGAATCCCTGGCTCGAGGCCGTCGAGGTCCAGGATTCGGCCGCCCCCTACCACGACTGGAACGAGCGGGTAACGGCGGAGTGCTACGCGCCCAACACGGCGGCCCGCCGGGTCGTCCGGGACAACCGCATCCTGGACATCGTGAACAACTTCGACAAGGCCTCCTTCAACGTGGGCCCCACGCTCCTCGCCTGGCTCGCCCGCCACGCACCGGACGTCTGCAGCAAGATCCTGGACGCCGACCGCGTGAGCGCGGCGGCCCGCGATGGTCACGGCAACGCGATCGCCCAGGTCTACAACCACATGATCATGCCGCTCAGCACCCGGCGCGACAAAGTGACCCAGGTGCGCTGGGGGCTCGCCGATTTTCGCCACCGCTTCGGCCGGGAGGCGGAGGGGATGTGGCTGCCCGAAACGGCCGTCGACGAGGAGAGCCTGGAGGTGCTCGCCGAAGCCGGTCTGAAGTTCACGATCCTGGCCCCGCACCAGGCCTGGCGGGTCCGGCCGCTCGACGGCGAGGCCTGGGAGGAGGTCGGCGACCGCGTCGATCCCAGCCGGCCCTACCTGTGGCGAGGGCCCCGCGGCCTCACCCTGGCGATCTTCTTTTACGATGCCCCCATCTCGCGGGCCATCGCCTTCGAGGACGCGCTAGATCGCAGCGAGCACCTCGTCAGCCGGATCAAGCACGGCTTCGGCGACGACCGCGAGGGCGCCCAGCTCGTGCACTGCGCCACCGACGGCGAGTCCTACGGCCACCACAAGAAGTTCGGCGAGATGGCCCTGGCGGCGGCCGTGCACCAGATCGAGTCCGAGGGGTTCGCGGCCCTCACCAACTACGGCGCCTTTCTGGCCGCCCACCCGCCGGCGTGGGAAGTGCAGGTCCGCCCGGCCACCTCGTGGAGCTGCGTCCACGGTCTGCAGCGCTGGCAGGCTGACTGCGGCTGTCGCACGCGAGCCGACTGGCACCAGCGCTGGCGGGCTCCGCTGCGCACGGCGCTCGACTGGCTGCGGGAGCAGATCGACAGCTTCTACGAGGCGCGGGCCTCGGCAACCCTCAAGGACCCCTGGGAGGCTCGCGACGCATACGTAGAGATCCTCCTGGACCGGAGTCCCGAGCGGCTCGCCGTGTGGCTGGCCCGCCACCAGCGGGTGGCCCTCGACGCGACCGCCCAGGTGGAGACCCGGCGGCTGCTCGAGCTGCAGCGTAACCGGATGCTGATGTTCACGTCGTGCGGCTGGTTCTTCGACGAGATCTCGGCGCTGGAGCCCGTGCAGATTCTCAAGTACGCGGCCATCACAATCCAGTACCTGCGCGACCTGGGGGGCGGCCATCTCGAGCCGGAGTTCGTCCGCCGGCTGGAGGCGGCCCCCAGCAATGTGGCCGAGTATCACGACGGCGGACAGGTCTATCGGCGGCTGGTCCGGCCCGCCGTGGTCGATCTGCGCAGGGTCGTCGCCCACTACGCCATCAGTGGGCTGTTCGACGAGCAACGCGAGGACGCCCGGGTGTACGCCTGGCGGGTCCAGCGGCTGGACGACACCCGTGAGTCCTACGCGGGGACGACGCTGCGGGTGGGCCGGGTGCGCGTGAGCTCCGACGTCACCGGCGAGACCCGCCATCTGATGTACGCCGTGCTTCACTTCGGCGGCCACGACTTCTCCTGCGGGATTCGAGGCGACGAGGGCCCCGAGGCCTATGAGAGCATGAAGGCCGACCTCCTCCGCCGCTACGGCCAGCGCAGCATGGCCGATATGGTGCGAGGGCTGGACGAGTACTTCCCGCGCGACCTCTTCGGGCTGCCCCACCTCTTCCTGGAGGAGCGGCGCCGGGTCCTCACCCGCGTCATCCAGGCCGTCCTCGAACGGTACGAGGAGGCCCACCACCGAATCTGGGAGGACAGCCGCAAGCTCGTCCACTATCTGCGCCAGGCCGAGGCGCCCATCCCCGACGTGCTGCGCGTCACCGCCAAACACGTACTCGAGCACCAGCTCATCTCGGAGCTGGAGCGTACCCGCGAGACGGGAACGCTCTCCGAGCGGGCCTTCGAGCTCAGCGCGGAGGCGCGAGCCATGGGCCTCACCCTCGATCTCACCGCGGCCCGGCCGGTCATGCGGCACGCGGTCGCCCGGGCGCTGGATGCGCTCGGCGAGCAGCCGGCCCCGGAACGGGTGGCCGCGACCGTCGCGCTGATCGAAGGGGCCCGGCGTCTCGAAGCGCGATTCGGGACGTGGCACACGCAGAACCGGTTCTTCGCGCTGTGGCAGCGGCTTCCCGACGCCCGGGCAGTGCTGCGGCCGCTCGCCGATACCCTGGGCTTCGACCTGGCCGGGACGATTCCGTCGTGAGCGCACCCATGCGGGCGACCTACCGCCTGCAGCTCGGGCCGACCCTCACCTTCGATCACGCCGCCGCGATCGTTCCCTACCTCGCCGCGCTCGGGATCTCCGATTGCTACACCTCGCCGTTTTTCGAGACGGCCTCCACCGGATCGCACGGCTATGACGTCTCCGACCACAACCGGTTCCGGGAGGAGCTGGGGGGCGAGCCGGCGTTCTGGCGGTTCGCCGAGGCCCTGCGCCGCCACGGGATGGGACTCGTCATCGACGTTGTGCCCAATCACATGGGCATCGCCCAGAATCGCAACGCTTGGTGGTCCGACGTGCTGGAGAACGGCGCCGCCTCACCCTACGCACCGTACTTCGACATCGAGTGGCACCCGGTCAAGCCGGAGCTCGCCGGCAAGGTGCTCCTGCCCATCCTCGGTGATCAGTACGGCGTCGTGCTCGAGCGCGGGGAGCTCAGGCTCGAGCTGGCGGACGGGGCCTTCCGCATCCACCACTACGAGACGATTCTGCCGGTGGCCCCCCGCTCCTACGGGCGGATCCTCGGCTACCGCCTCGACGAGCTGCAGGCCGCGCTGGGGGCCGACCACCCGGGGCTGCTCGAGCTCAAGACGCTCGCCGCCTGGTTCGTGACGCTCCCCGCCCCTGACGAGCAGGATCCCCAGCGCCGGGCCGCCCAGCGCCGGGACCGCCAGCAGGGGATCGAGCGGCTGGCCGCTCTGCTGCGAACGTCCCCCGCGGTGCGCGACTTCGTCGAGGACAACGTGCGGCGTTTCAACGGCATTCCGGGCGAGCCCCGCTCGTTCGACTTGCTCGACGCCCTGCTCGACGAGCAGGCCTACCGCCTGGCCTTCTGGCGGGTGGCCGGCGAGGAGATCAATTACCGCCGCTTCTTCGACGTCAACGAGCTAGCCGCGCTCCGGGTGGAGATCCCGGAGGTGTTCGAAGCGACCCACCGTCTCATCATCCGGCTCATCGCCGAGGCTCCGGTGACCGCGCTGCGCATCGACCATCCCGACGGGCTCTATGCCCCCCGGGAGTACTTCCGGCGGCTCCGCGCCGCGGCGGGGCGGCCGGTGGTCGTCTACGCCGAGAAGGTGCTGGCGCCGGGCGAGCGCCTGCCCGCCGCCTGGGGGGTCGAGGGGACGACCGGCTACGAGTTCCTGAATCTCGTCAACGGCATCTTCGTCGATCGCAGCCAGGCCCGGGCCATGGAGCAACTCTACGCCCGGCTCATCAAGGAGCGCCCGCCCTTCACCGAGGTGGTGTACGAGTCCAAGCAGCTGATCCTGCGAGCATCGATGGCCTCCGAGCTCAACATGCTGGCCCACCGCCTCAATCTCATCTCCGAGAAGCACCGCTCGTCCCGCGACTTCACGCTGCCGAGCCTGACCAGCGCGCTCCGGGAGATCATCGCGAACTTTCCCGTCTATCGGACCTACGTCGGAGAGGACGGCGGCCCCAGCGGGGCCGACCGCGAGTACATCGCGCGCGCGGTGGCCCAGGCCCGGCGCCGAACGCCGACGACGAGCGCGTCTATCTACGACTGGATCCAGGACATCCTGCTCCTGCGCCAGCCTCCGTGGGCGGACGACGCCGATCGGCGCGAGCGCCTGGAGTTGGCGATGCGCCTGCAGCAGATCACGGGGCCTGTCATGGCCAAGGGCTACGAGGACACCGCGCTCTATCGCTTCAACCGGCTGGTCTCGCTCAACGAGGTCGGCAGTGATCCGGCGCGCTTCGGCACTCCGCTGGCCGAGTTCCACGCCGCTATGATGGAGCGGCAGCGCACGTCGCCCCAGGGCCTGAGCGCGACGGCCACCCACGACACCAAGCGCGGGGAAGACGTGCGGGCCCGTCTCAACGTGCTGCCCGAGATGGTCGCCGAGTGGCGCCACCGCTTGAGCGTCTGGCAGAAGCTGAACCGCCGGCACCGGACGATGGTCGACGGCAAGCCCACCCCGGGCCCCAACACGGAGTATCTGATCTATCAGACCCTAGTGGGAGCCTGGCCCATCAGCGCCGAGCGGCTACGCGCCTATCTCTACAAGGCCATCCACGAGGCCAAATCCCACACCAGCTGGGTGGAGTCCAATATCCGCTACGATGAGGCCATCGACCGGTTCGCCGCGGCCATCCTCGACCCTGTTCGTTCCGCCCGATTCCTCGCGGACTTCATGCCCTTCCAGCAGCGGGTGGCGCGTTTCGGCATGCTGAACACGCTGGCCCAGATCCTGGTGAAGATCACTGCGCCGGGCGTGCCCGATTTTTATCAGGGCACCGAGCTGTGGGACCTTAGTCTGGTAGACCCGGACAACCGTCGGCCAGTGGACTTCGCGCTGCGTCGCCGGGCTCTGGAGGCGCTGACGGCCGAGGTGGAGAGCGGCCACGAGCTGGCCGGGTTGGCTCAGGACCTGACGAAACGCTGGGAGGATGGCCGCATCAAGCTGTTCGTGATCCGGCAAGCCCTGGCCTGCCGCCGTCGGCACCCCGGGCTCTTCGCCGCCGGCGTCTACCGGCCGCTCGAGGGCGAGGGCCCGCTCGCCGAGCATCTGTGCGCCTTTGCCCGCGTGGAATCGGACCGGGCCGCGCTCAGCGTGGTTCCTCGCCTGCTGGCCCGGCGGGGGGTCGATGAGCCACCGCTCGGGCGGCAGTACTGGGGGGAAGGAACCCGAGTGGCCATCCCGGCCGAGGTGGGAGATCGCTTCGTCAACGCGCTCACCGGGGAGCCCCTGGCCGCCAGGGACGGCGGGATCGACGCCGGGAGCCTGTTCGCCAGCCTCCCCGTGGCCCTCCTGGTGACGGAGGCAGCATGAAGACGGCCGCCGCCCCCTTCACCTTTATGGGCTGCGTCGAGCTTCGCCAGGCGCTGGATCGGCAGGCCCTGGACGAGCGCGAGCTCATGGACCGGCTGGAGGAGGTCCCGGCCGGCGCGGTCTTCTATCACACCCACGGCTATTTCCTGCGCCACCGCCCGCTCACCACGGCCTACGGCAACGACTTCGCCCGCTGGGTTGCCGTGGAGGTACGCGACCAGGGGCTGGCCGAGCGGCTGGCCGTGGTGGACCCCTTCGAGTTCCCCGAGCTGGAGGCCCTGCGCGAAGAGCTCGTCACCATCATCTACGACCACCTGCGCCGCCTCGGCACGGTGCCCCGGGCCGAGGCCGGGCGCGCCTTCCACTTCCAGCAGTCGCACATCGTGCAGGTGGAGTTGGGACCGCAGGCCACTACCCTCGCGGAGTTTCGGGAGGGCCTGGCCAGTGTCGACGCCAGCGCCATCTACTTCCACATGGTCGAGGCCCGGGCCCGTCTGGGCCGTCGCTCCGGCGACTTCGCGGAGTGGCTGAAGACGTCGCTCGGCCTCCCGGCCCTGGCCCAACGGATCGAGCGGCTCGATGGGTACATGACGAGCCTGGAGCGTGTCCGCGCCCGCTTGCTGAGTCTCGTCGACGAGGCGTTGGAGTCCCAAACCGTATGACCCGGGCGGTCCGCAGCCACGCCGCACCCAGAACAGCCCACCCTCGGCCTGAGCCGAGCACACGGCACTCGTTACCATGACCCTTGACGACTACCGGCAGGTGGCGCCGCCCGGCGTCATCGACATCATCCACAAGCTCGCCGAGCGCCTGCGCGGGCGCCGCGCCCTGCACGTGAGCGGCAGTCGCTTCGGTGGCGGCTCGGCCGAGTTCCTCATGACCGCCGTGCCTCTGGTCAACGAGCTCGAGATCGACACCCGCTGGGAGATCACCGGTGGCGACCCGGCCTTTTACGCCACGACCCGAGCCATGCAGGCAGCCTTGGAAGGGGCGGAGCGCGTGCTGGCCGACGGCGCCCTGACTCACTGGACCGAGATGAACCGCATCAACGCCAAGAAGCTCTCCCTGGAGGCCGACCTCGTCTTCGTGCACGATGTGCAGCCCGCCAGCCTGGTCGCGAACCGCAGCAACGGTCGCTGGGTCTGGCGCTGTCACTTCGACTGCTCGCGTCCCCAGCGCCGCGCCTGGTCCCTGTTCCGCCCGTTCCTGACCCAGTACGACGCGGCCGTCTTCTCCCTCCCCGAGTTCGGCCGCCGCCTGGACGTGCCCCAGTACGTCATCCACCCCTCCATCGACCCGCTGTCCGAGAAGAACCGCGATCTGATGCCGCGCGAGGTGGCCTCGATCCTCAACGCCCTCCGCGTGGCGGCCGACAAGCCCTTGCTCCTGCAGGTCGGCGCCTTCGCCCCGGCCCAGGACCCGCTGGGAGTGGTCAACGCCTACCGCCTCGTGAAGAAGCACCACGACGTGGGGTTGGTGGTGGCCGGCACCGCCGGCGACGAGCCCGAGAGTCTCGACGTCCTGGCCGAGCTGCGCGAGGCCGCCCACCATGATCCCGACATCGTGGTGCTGGAGCTGCCTCCCGACGCGCTCTTGCAGATCAACGCGCTCCAGCGGGGCGCCACCATCGTCCTTCAGAAATCGGTGCGGGAAGGGTTCGGGCTCGGCGCGGCCGAGGCGATGTGGAAGGGCAAGCCGGTCGTCGGTGGGTTCGCCGGTGGCCTGCCCCAGCAGATCGTCAACGAGGTCACCGGCTACACGGTGCACTCGGTGGAGGGCGCGGCCTTCCGCATCCGCCACCTCCTCAACAACCCCGAGCTGATCGCCCGCATGGGCGCGGCCGGACGGGAGCACGTCCGGCGCAGCTTCCTGATCACACGCCATCTCACCGACTACCTGGCGTTGATGATCCATCTCGTCCGATGATCGATGACGCCAGGCCGGTGGCCGCGCCCGTCGCCGAGGCCGCGCCCGTCGCCGAGCCCCCCCCCGTCGTGCCCCTCGATGAGCAGCTGGCCCGGGTGGGGACCCCCGACCTCGCCGTCTGTCTGCTCACCTACAACCAGGCTGCGACCGCGCCGGCCGTGGCCGAGGCGGCTCGGACCGGGCTCGAGCACCATTTCCCCGGCGCCTCGGCCGTGCTGATCAATGCCGACGCCGGCTCCTCCGACCGGACGCCCGAGCTGCTCGGCGCCGTCGGGCTGCCCGCCGTCCTGGCCCGTCACGACGCGCCCATCACCGAGCGGGCGGCGGTGCCATACCACGGGGTGCCCGGTCGCGGCACGGCCCTGCGCCTGGTGCTGGAATCGGCCCAGCGCCTGAAGGTGCGGGCCGCGGTCGTCCTCGAGGCCGACGTGACCACGGTGACCGACGAGTGGATGGTGAGGCTGTTGCGGCCCATCCGGGATGACAAGGCCGATTTCGTGATGCCGGCCTACGCGCGCCACCGCTATGACGGAACGATCACGAATCTCGTACTGGCTCCGCTGATCCGCGCCCTCTACGGTCGTCGTCTGCACCAGCCGCTGGCCGGCACGCAGGCCTTCTCAGCGCGGCTCATCGATCACCTGCTCGCCCAGCCGCGCTGGCGCTGGCCCGGGCGCGACGTCACCGACCTCTGGGTCGTGGGCACCGCGATCATGGACGGCTTCACCGTCTGGGAGGCCTGGCTCGGTGTCCGTCGCGTGGCCTCGCGCACACGGACGACCGACCTGCCCACGATGGTGGCCCAGACCCTGGGCGCCGTCTTCACGGCCATGGACCGACATCAAGATCTCTGGCTCGACGTGCACGGCAGTGAGCCAGTCCCCGCCGTGGGCGAGCCGGCGCTGCCGGCCATCGACCCGATGGCGGTCGACGTCGGGCGCATGGTGGGCGCCTTCCGTCAGGGACTGCGCGATCTCGCGTCCCTCTGGGAGGACATCCTGGCCCCGGAGACGTTCGGCGAAGTCCTGGCCATGGACGGCGGCGACCCGACCCGGCTGCGCTTCCCCGACGATCTGTGGGCCCGAGTCGTCTACGACTTCGCGCTGGCGCACCACTACGGCGTGGTGCATCGCGACCACCTGCTCCGCTCGCTGGTGCCTCTCTATCTCGGCCGCACGGCCGCCTTCGTGGCGGCCACCGCCGCCCGGGACGCGGCCGGCACGGAGGCCAGTCTCGAGTCGGTGGCGGCTGCCTTCCAGCGGCTGAAGCCCTACCTCGTGGCCAGGTGGCGCTGAGTGCTCCCCGACCCGTCCGACCTCCGACGCACGGTCATCATCGAGAACATTGCTCCGGCAGTGGACGGGGGACGCTACCCGGTCAAGCGCGAGGTGGGCGACGTGGTGGAGGTGTTGGCCGATATCTTCAAGGACGGCCACGACGTGCTGGTAGCCTTCCTCAAGTATCGCCCGGCCAGCGCGCGCGAGTGGCGAGACAGCCCGATGCGCTTCGTCGACAACGACCGCTGGGCCGGTCGCTTCACGCTCGAGGCGCCGGGCCGCTGGTTCTTCACCATCGAGGCCGTGGCCGACCCCTTCAGCTCCTGGCTGGCCGACCTCGACAAGCGGGTGGCAGCCGGGCAAGACGTGGGCAGCGAGCTGCTAGAGGGCGCGGCGCTCGTCGCCGAGACCGGACGGCGCGCCGGGGACGAGGACGCCGAGGCCCTCGCCGCCTGGGCGCGCCGGATCGGCCGGCGCGACAGTCAGGCCGCGGCCGTAGCCGCCGCCCGAGATCCGGTCCTGACCGAGCTCATGGCGCGCCACCTCGATCGCCGCGAGGCGACAGAGGCCGAACGAACCTTCGAGGTCGTGGCCGACCGGGAGCGCGCCCGCTTCGCGGCGTGGTACGAGCTCTTCCCGCGATCGGGCAGCGGGGATCGGCACGGCACCTTCAAGGACGCCGAGACTCAGCTCGAGCGCATCGCCGCCATGGGCTTCCACGTCGTCTACCTGCCGCCGATCCATCCCATCGGACGCACCCACCGCAAGGGGCGCAACAACACCCTGAACGCGCGACCCGGCGATCCGGGCAGCCCGTGGGCCATCGGCGCCGAGGAGGGCGGCCACACCGCGGTGCATCCCGAGCTCGGCACGCTGGAGGACTTCGACCGCTTCGTGGGGCGGGCCCACGACCTGGGCCTGGAGGTGGCCCTGGACTTCGCCATCCAGTGCTCGCCCGAGCACCCCTGGGTGCGCGAGCACCCCGAGTGGTTCTTTCACCGGCCGGACGGGACCATCAAGTACGCCGAGAACCCGCCCAAGAAGTACCAGGACGTCTATCCGGTCAACTTCAACTGCGCCGACCCGCGCCCGCTGTGGGAGGAGATGCGCAGCACCCTCGAGCACTGGATCGGCCACGGGGTGCGAACCTTCCGGGTAGACAATCCCCACACCAAGCCGGTGAAGTTCTGGGAGTGGCTGATCCGCGCCATTCAGGACCGCCACCCCGACGTGATCTTCCTGGCCGAAGCCTTCACTCGCCCGAAAATGATGAAGGCTCTGGCCAAGGCCGGCTTCACCCAGTCCTATACCTATTTCACCTGGCGCAACGACAAGCAGGAGCTGATCGATTACCTGACCGAGATCACCCGGCCTCCCGTCGCCGATTACTTCCGGGGCAGCCTCTGGCCCAACACACCGGACATCCTGCACGCGGCGCTGCAGAAGGGCGGGCGGGCGGCGTTCCAGATGCGCCTGGTACTGGCGGCCACCCTGTCCTCGCTCTACGGTATCTACTCCGGCTACGAGCTGGGCGAGAACGTGGCCTACGCCGAGGGCTCGGAGGAGTACCTGAACTCCGAGAAGTACGAGCTGAAGACGCGGGACTGGGATGCGCCCGGCAACCTCGCCAACCTGATCGCTACCCTGAACCAGTTACGCCAGGAGCACCGCGCGCTCCAGCGCTACACCAATCTGCGCTTTCATCCCGCGGACGACCCCCACATCCTGTTCTACGGCAAGACGGACGGAGCCGACGTGGTCCTGGTGGCGGTAAACCTCGACCCCTTGGCCCCCCACTCGGCGTGGGTGGAAATTCCCGTCCACGAGCTCGGCATCGCCGCAGACGAGACGTACCGGCTCCACGAGCGGCTGACCGATACCTGGCAGGAAGTGCGGGGCTCCCGGCTGCGCGTGACTCTCGATCCCCAGAGGGAGCCCGCGCCGGCGGCCATCTTCTCGGTGCACCGAACGTAACGCGCCACCCTCTCCCGTCTCTCCGCCTTGACATCGGGCGGCATCCGATCGAGACTCCCGCCGAACCGCGCCCAGCGTGGGCGCGGGCAACCCCGCGGACTGCCCGACCCGAAAGGATGCAGACCATGCGCAGCCGAATCGTCATCACCATGATCGCGATCCTGGCCGTGATCGCCCTCGTGGCGACCTGGTCGATAGCCGCCGGTCCCAAGCAGTACCAGTGGACCGGGACCGTGACCCAGGTCGATGCCAAGGCCAAGACGATGAGCGTCGACAAGGCCGGGGACATCTGGGAGTTCTCCACCGAGGGACTGAAGGACCTCAAGGTGAAGAAGGGCGACAAGGTCACCGTCTACTACATCACCATCGCGAAGAAGATCGACATGAAGTAGTACGCCACCCGGACCTTCGGCGGTGGGATAGCCATCGCGGACCTCGATGCCCGGCGAGGGCGCCACCGCCGAAAGCGTCACCCCGGCCCAGCGCCCCCCCGTACCGCGGCGCCAGCTTAGTCCCCGGTGACCGGATTGGCAACGTTTCCGGGTCGCGGCCGACTCCCGGCCACGAAGTGACGCGTTCCGCTGGGGCCCGCCAGCCCAGGCGGTAGAATTCATTCTGGGGTCCATGAGCCGGGACTGGTACAAGGACGCGATTTTCTACGAGGTGCACGTCAAGGCGTTCCGCGACGCCAACGGCGACGGCATCGGCGACTTCGCCGGGCTCACCGAGGGTTTGGACTACCTCAAGGAGCTCGGGGTCGACTGCCTGTGGATCCTGCCCATGTACCCCTCACCGCTGCGCGACGATGGCTACGACATCGCCGACTTCTACGGCCTGCATCCCGCCTACGGGACCCTCGAGGACTTCCAGAAGTTCCTGGACGCCGCCCACGCGCGGGGCATGCGGGTGATCGCCGATCTGGTGATGAATCACACCTCGGATCAGCATCCGTGGTTCCAGGCCTCCCGCTCCGACCCCACCGGCCCCTACGGCGACTACTACGTGTGGAGCCCCACGGACCGCCGGTACCGGGATGCTCGCATCATCTTCGTCGACACCGAGAAGTCGAACTGGACGTGGGACCCCGTCCGCAAGGCGTTCTACTGGCACCGCTTCTTCAGCCACCAGCCCGACCTCAACTACGACAACCCGGCCGTTCGCACGGCCATGCTCGATGTGATGCGGTTCTGGCTGAACCGGGGGCTGGATGGCTTCCGTTGCGACGCCGTCCCCTACCTGCTCGAGCGGGAGGGAACGAACGGCGAGAACCTGCCCGAGACGCACGAGATCCTCAAGGAGTTCCGCCACGTCATCGACCGCGAGTACGGCGGGGACCGGGTCCTGCTCGCCGAGGCCAACCAGTGGCCGGAGGACGTGCGGCCCTACTTCGGCGAGGGCGACGAGTTCCACATGGCCTTCCACTTCCCGCTGATGCCGCGGCTGTACATGGCCATCCGCCGGGAGGAGCGCCTGCCCATTCTCGACATCTTCACCCACACCCCGGCGATCCCGCCCACCTGTCAGTGGTGTCTGTTCCTCCGGAACCACGACGAGCTGACTCTGGAGATGGTGACCAGCGAGGAGCGCGACTACATGTACTACGCCTACGCCCGGGATCCTCAGGCCAAGCTGAACCTCGGGATCCGCCGGCGCCTGGCCCCGCTGATGGACAACGATCGGCGCCGCATCGAGCTGCTGACCTGCCTGCTCTTCACGCTGCCCGGCAGCCCCATCCTCTACTACGGCGACGAGATCGGGATGGGCGACAACATCTACCTGGGTGACCGCAATGGGGTGCGCACGCCGATGCAGTGGTCAGGCGACCGCAACGCCGGCTTCTCGGCGGCCGACGAGAGCCAGCTCTACCTGCCCGTCATCGCCGATCCCGTGTACGGCTACCAGGCGGTGAACGTGGCCGCGCAGCTCAGGACGCCGTCGTCGATGCTCAACACGATGAAGCGCCTCATCGCCGCGCGCCAGCGCTCCCGGGCCTTCGGCCGGGGGACGATCGACTTCCTCCGGCCCCTGAACCAGAACATCCTGGCCTTCCTGCGTGAGCACGAGGACGAGACGATCCTGGTAGTGGCCAACCTCTCGGAGCGCTCGCAGCCGGTGACCCTCGATTTGACCCGTCATCGTGGCGCCGTGCCCCTCGAGGTCCTCGGCGATACCCGCTTTCCCCCGATCGGCGAGACACCCTACTTTCTCGCCCTGGGCCCGCACGGCTTCTACTGGTTCCGGCTGGAGCGCCGAGAGCCGCGCCCCCTGCGTTATGGAATCGAGGACACCGCCCTCTGACGTCCTGGCCGCCTGGCTTCCCGGTCAGCGCTGGTTCGCGGCCAAGACCCGCCGACTCACCTCGCTGGTCGTGGCCGACACGATCGTCCTCACCGGCGGTGTCCTCGCCATCGTCGAGATCGTGCTGGACGACGGCGCCCGGGATCGCTACGCCGTGCCGCTCGGCCCCGATTCCCGCGCCATTCCCATCGCTGATGCCCTCGACGACACCGCCTTCTGCCGGAGCCTGCTCGAACTCGTCGGACGCGGCGGCGTGGTCAGCGGCGAGCACGGCGAAGTGCGGGGCGTGCCCACCGCGGCCTTTCCTGCCGATCTGCCGCCGCTCCCCGCGCGTCGGGTGGGCGGCGAGCAGAGCAACACCTCGGTGGCCTTCGGCGATCGCCTCATCATGATGCACTTCCGTCGGCTAGCCGACGGCCCGAATCCCGAAGAGGAGATGACGCGTTTTCTCACCGATCGCGCCCGCTTTCCCCACACGCCGCGCCTGGCCGGTCACCTGGAGTACCGGCGCGCGGGCGCCCGCGCCACACTGGCCGTCGTCCAGGAATTGGTGACGGGCGCCCGCGACGGCTGGGAATGGATGTGCTCCGCGCTCGACGCGCTCTATCGGGAGGCCCGCCGGGCGACGGCGCCCGATCAGGCCCAGGTCCGCGCGCTGGCCGCGCCCACGCTGGCCGCTCTGGAGCGGCTCGGCACGGTGACGGGCGCCCTGCATCGCGCGCTGGCCTCGGACTCCACCGATTCCGCCTTCGCCCCGGAGCCCATCACGGCTGCCGACGTTGCGGCGTGGACCGCCGACGTCGCCCGTCAGCTCACGGCGGCCGGAGCCGCGCTGGGATCGGCGGCGCCGGCGCAGGCGCTCGATCTGGAGCGCGGACTGCAGCCCCTGAGAGGCGTTGACAAGATCCGGCACCACGGCGACCTGCACCTGGGACAGACCCTCTATCGCGAGGCCACCGGCGATTTCTTCATCATCGACTTCGAGGGCGAACCGCTGCGGGCGCTGACCGAGCGCCGGCGCAAGCACACCCCCCTGCGTGACGTCGCCGGCGTTCTGCGCTCCATCGACTACGCGGCCATGGCCACGCGGCCCGCCGGCCTGGAGGCCTGGGCCCAGACGTGGCAAGGCGAGGGGGCACGCGTCTTCACCACGGCCTACCGGCGTGCCGTCCACGGGGCGCGCTTCGTGCCTCGGGGCGACAACGATTTCACGCGGGCCCTCGCGGTGCTCGAGCTGGAGAAGGCTGCCTACGAGGTCGTGTACGAAGCCAACCACCGGCCCGCGTGGGTGGCCATCCCGCGGGACGGTCTCCTCAGGGCTGCCGCCCGCCTGCGCCCGGCGTAGGCGACTGGGGCGGCACGAAGACCATCGACTCCACCTGCCAGCCTTCCTTGTCGAAGTAGACGATCAGGCCGGTCTCGTAGAAGAACCACAGGGGGATCTCACCAACGGGTGAGCTGCGGGCGGGCTCACCCCAACCGGCCAGGACCGTGGCCCGGGTGAAGATGCCGGGCTTGGGTTCCAGGCGGAAGGTCCGGACCACCTGGGATTGGAAGACACCGTTGACGAGGAGGCCGAAGTCCACGACGAGACTCTTGACGCCGGCGGGCGTTCGCGGACTCTCGTACGACCACTTGGCCGTGTCGTACCCGTCGGTCTTCTCGGTCCTGCTGGCCGTCGGCGCGCCATAGCGAGAGCGCACCATCTCCATGGTGCTCTCCCCGGGCTTGATGCCCCCCCACTCGGCGGCCTCGGCCCCCGTGGCGACCAGCGCCAGAGCGAGCGCACCCAGCAGGCAACACCATGGTCCACGTGGCCTCATCGCTAGAACCCCAGGGCCACGCCGTCGCCGCGCGGGTCGGCGCCCCCCGCGAACGTGCCGTCACGGAGCGCGATCGCGTGGGCGTGACCGACCTTGTAGAACAGGGGCGGAGCCGGCTTGACGTGATGGCCCTTGCGCGCCAGGCCCGCCAGCACGCGGGCGCCGACGCGGCTTTCCAGGTGAATGGTGTCGGTCGGCTCCCCGGGCAGGAAGGCGCCGATCAGGAACCGGGGACGCTCGATCGCCTCCTGAACGTCCAGGCCGTAGTCGAGGACGTTGGTGAGGACCTGGACGTGGAACATCGCCTGGCCGTTGCCTCCCATGGTGGCGAAACCCAGCAACGGGCGTTCCCCGCGGGTGACGATCGACGCGATCAGAGTATGAAACGGCCGCTTGCCCGGAGCGAACGCGCTGGGATGCCCCGGATCCATGCTGAAGTGGCGGCCGCGGTTGTGCAGGGTGATCCCCGTGCCCGGAGCCACCACGCCCGACCCGAAGGCACTGAACAGGCTCTGGATGACCACGAGCAGATTGCCCCGGCCGTCGGCGACGACAAAGCCCGTCGTGTCGCCGTCCGGCTGGCCCGAGGCGTAGGCGCCGGCCTTGCGCGCATCGAACTCCCGCCGGCGCCTGGCCGCGTACGCCTTGTCGAGCAGGGAGGCGACCGGCACGCGAGCGTGAACGGGGTCACCGATCCAGCGGTCCCGGTCGGCGTAGGCGAGCTTCACGGTCTCGATGAGCAGATGCAAGTGCTCCACGGAGTGCAAACGCCGGCGCGCCAGGGGAAAGCCCTCCAGCAGGTTGAAGGCAAGCAGAGCGGCCACGCCCTGCGTGGGGGGCGGAGTCTGGTAGATCGTATACTCCCGGTAGCCGGTGGCGATCGGGTCTCCCCACTCGCCGCGATGCCTGGCCAGATCGTCGGCAGTGACGAAGCCCTCCGCCTCGAGGTGTCCGGCGATGGCCCGGGCCACCCGGCCCGTATAGAAGAGCTCTGGCCCCTCGGCGGCCAGGGCGCGGAGCGTGCCCGCCAGATCGGGCTGAACGAACGGTTCGCCAAGCGCCGGCGGGCGACCGCCGGGCAGGAACACGCGATGCCACTCGGGATCGGCGTTGTCCGGCGCCAGCTCGGCGATCGCCTGGCTCACGATCGACGTCATCGGGAAGCCGCGCTCGGCGTAGTGGACGGCCGGCGCGAGCAGCCCGGCCAGCGGCCGGGTGCCGAAGCGCTCGAGGAGCATGCCCCAGCCGCGCACGCAGCCGGGGACGCTGACCGTCGCCGGCCCCAGCGTGGGCAGGTGATCCAGGCCCCGGCGGCGCAACTCCTGGAGCCCGGCGCGGGAACCCGAGCGGCCGGCGCCGTCGAGAAAGTGGATCTGCCGAGTTGCCGCCTCGTAATAGAGGCAGAAGAGATCCCCGCCCAGGCCACAACTGTTGGGCTGGGTCACGGCCAGCACCGCGTTCGTGGCGACGGCAGCATCGGCGGCGGTGCCCCCCGACTTGAGGACCTCGATCCCGGCCAGGGTTGCCAGCGGATGGGCCGAGGCCACCATTCCCTCGCGTCCGAGCGCAACGGGGCGAAACGAGTACCCGAGCTGGGGCACGCTCAACAACCTCCTGGGAAGAGCTTCGTGATCTCGTCCCGGGGAAAGAGGGGCAGTGGCCGTTCCCGTCCCCCGTCCACGAGGACGACGCCGCGCTCCCGGGCGACCACCTGGCCGATGTAGTGGGCATCGATCCGCTCGCGGGCCAGGGCGTGGATCACGATCGCGGCATCGGCGGGACTCAAGGTCAACAGCAGCGCGCCGGAAGCGATGGTGCCGAGCGGGTCCAAATCGAGGGCCCGGCACAACTGATCGCCCTCGGGCAGCAGGACGATGCGCTCCCGGTCGATGCGCAATCCCACATCGGCGGCGCCGGCCACTTCCCACAGCGCAGTCGCCAGACCGCCCTCGGTCGGGTCGTGCATGGCGTGGACCTCGGCGAGCTCGCAGGCAAGCTGGGCTTCGGGCAGTACGCTGAGCCCGGGGCGGCGGAGAAAGGCCTTGGCCCGCGCGATCACCGCAGCCGAGAGTCCGGCGGCGAGCAGCTCAGCCTCCCGCTCGCGCGCGATGATCGCCGCACCCTCGAGCGGGATGCCCTTGGTCATCACTACCGCATCGCCCACGCGGGCCCCGGCCGTGGTGACCAGTCGGTTCTTGTCCACCTCGCCGAGCATCGTGCCGGCGACGATGGGCCGGTCCAGGCCGTGCGTGACCTCGGTGTGGCCGCCGACCAGCGACACCTCCAGCTCCGCGCACGCCTCGGCCAGCGCATCGAAGAGCGTGGCGACAGAGGCCTCGCTGGTCTGTCCCGGGGGCAGCAGCAGCGTGGCCAGAAACCACCGCGGGCGCGCGCCCCGGACGGCCACGTCGTTGGCGTTCACCTGGAGCGCGTACCAGGCCACGTCCTCGGCCGCGAAGGTGATGGGATCGCTGGTGGCCACGAGATACCGGTCGCCGAGATCGATCACCGCCGCGTCCTCGCCAACCCGAGGACCCACGATAACGCGGGGATCTTTGACCGGGTGTCGGTCGAATACCGACTTCAGGAACTGGGCACGGAGCTTGCCGACGGGCAGGGCGCTCATCGTGGTGATCCGTAGTATACCCGTGCCGTGCACCGGCCCGTGATCGAGTGTGTCCCCAACGTGAGCGAAGGGCGCGATCCCGCCCTCCTGGCCCGTTTCGCTGGCGTCCTGGGAGTCACGCCCGGCGTCACGCTGATGAACGTGCACGCCGATCCCGATCATCACCGTTCGGTTTACTCGTTCTTCGGCGACCCTCAGGCCGTGGAGGCCGCGGCACTGGCCCTGGCCCAGGTGGTGCTCGAGGCCGTGGATCTGCGCCTCCACCAGGGTCAGCATCCCCGCCTGGGGGCCCTGGACGTCGTCCCGTTCGTCCCCCTGGCCGGCACGGAGATGGATGAGGCCGTGACCCTCGCTCGCCGGGTCGGGCAGACCATCGCGGAGCGACATCACCTGCCCGTCTACTACTACGGTCATGCCGCTACTCGGGCGACCCGACGGCGCCTGCCTGACGTGCGCGGGCGGGGCTACGAGGCACTGGCCGAGCGGCTGCGCAGCGGTGACACGCCCGACGTGGGGCCGGCGCGCTTCGATCCTCGCGCCGGCGCGGTTGTCGTCGGCGCGCGTGACATCCTGGTCGCCTTCAATGTCTGGCTCGACGGGGACGACGTCGCCGCGGCGCGGGCTATCGCCAGGGCCGTGCGCGAGTCAGGCGGTGGGCTGCCCGCCGTGCAGGCGCTCGGGATGCGGCTGGCCAGCCGGGGGCTGACGCAGGTCGCGCTGAACTTGCTCGACTACCGGGTGACGCCGATCCCCGTGGCCTTCGATCGCGTGTGCGCCGAGGCGGCCCGGCGGGGCATCGCGATCCTGAGGGCTGAGCTGGTCGGAGTCGCTCCCCGGGCCGCCTTCGCCGGGCGGACACCGGCCAGCGTCGGCCTCATCAGCTTCTCGCCCGAGCTCTTGCTGGACACCCATCGGCCCGCGCGGGAGCCGCCTGGGCAACCGTGATCGGCTCAGGGGGTCAGCAGCTTGAGGAGGTCGGCAGTGAGATCGTAGAGCTGCGTGCAACCCGACGGACCGCCCACCAGACCCCCGAGACGCTTGCGCAGACCGTCGTCCACCCTCTCGCCGACGAGAGCGCGCAGTCGCGTCTGCGGCTCCGAGCAGATCCCCGCGTAGGGCAGCCGGGGGGTGACGTGCTCGGCCCGGACGATCGTGCCCGTGGCGCCATCGACCTCGCACGTCACCTCGAAGCCGTGGACGTTGTCGTGCATGGCGTGGAAGAGCCGGAGGCGCCCATCGGCTCGCTCTATCCTGGCCAGCTTCGCCCGCACGAAGACTCGGCGCTGGCCCGGGCGCGGACTGTAGAGATCCGGATGGGACGACGTGGCGACGGCACGCGTGGCGAAGAGCGCCCGGCCTGCCGGGCTGTAGGTGAAGCAGGAGTCGGGCAGGTCCGCCCATCCCGCCATGTCGAGCTGCCAGCATTCCCATGCGCCCGCCGCCGCTCGCTCCGCGCGCGCGCGCGGGAGTCGGGTCGTCTGGCGGGCCAGGCGGGCGACCTCGACGGCGGCGTCGACCACGAGGGCGCCGCCCGGGCTCCCGCCCGTGGCCTCGGCCACTTTCCGGGTGAAGCCGGCTACCATACGGGTCCCGGCCAGGGTCGTCACGCCATGCACGACGTCCGGAGCCAGGTCGCCGGCCAGAGCACGGCAGGCGGCCTCGCGGATCTCGTAGCTCGGCGACGGCAGCGCGAGCATCACCACCTCTACCGCGCCATCGTCGTCGCCGAGCCGCACGGTGTGGGTGAGCGCGTCGGCGTGGAGGCTATCCGTCCACGCCTCCGTCCGGCGTTCGTACCGATCACGCCCGCGGAGCAGGCGGGGCTGCACGAGGGCCACGCCTACTTCTGGCCCAGGTAGCGCTCGGGCTCCCGATCGAAGGTCTGCTTGCAGCCGACCGCGCAGAAATAATAGGTCTGGCCCTTGTAGGTCGACTGCGCCGCGGCCTTCGCGGGCTCCACGCTCATCTTGCAGACGGGATCGACGGCCATGGGTTCCTCCGTGGCGGTGCGAGCCGCCGGCCCGCCTCGGGCCGAGGCGAGCGGTGAAATGATGGAGAGACTGGCTGCCGGCCGCGGCGCCCAGCGCCGGAGCCGCAGGCTGTTGGCGACGACGGAGACCGAGGAGAAGGCCATCGCGGCGCCGGCGAGGATCGGCGACAGCAACCCTCCCCCGAGCGGGTAGAGGACGCCGGCCGCCACGGGAATGAGGACGACGTTGTAGCCGAAAGCCCATATCAGATTGCCCCTGATGATGCGGATCGTGCGGCGGGAAAGCTCGATCGCGGCCACCACGCTCGCGAGCTGTCCCCGCATCAAGGTGACGTCGGCCGCCTCGATGGCCACGTCGGTCCCCGAGCCCATGGCCACGCCCACATCGGCCTGGGCCAGGGCGGGAGCGTCGTTGACGCCGTCGCCCACCATGGCGACGAGATGTTCCTGCTCCTGCAGCCGGCGAATCTCACGCGCCTTGTCCTCGGGCAGCACCTCGGCCAGGACGCGCGCGATACCGGCCTGCCGCGCGATCGCCTCCCCGGTTTGCCGGTTGTCGCCGGTCAGCATGACGACCCCCACGCCTAGCGCCTTGAGCTGTGCGACCGAGGCCGCGGCATCGGGCTTCAGCACGTCGGCGGCGGCGAGGAGGGCCACCAGGCGGCCGGCGAAGGCCAGATAGATGACTGTCTTGCCCTCGCTCTGCAGCGAGCGGGCACGCTCGGCCCAGAGGCTGAGGTTGATCCCGCGGGCTTCCATGAGCCGGCGGTTGCCGAGCAGGATGCGTCCCTCCGGAGTGAGCACGTCTACGCCCTGCCCGGGTACGCTCGTGAACCCGGTCACCGGCGGCAACGCCACTCCCCCTTCCTTGGCCCGCCGCACGATCGCCTCCCCCAGGGGGTGCTCGGAGGCCTGCTCGGCGGCGGCGGCCAGGCCGAGCACCTCCTCCACGGTCATTTCACCGCTCGCCTCGGCCTCCGATGGGCCTGCGGCTCGCACTGCCCCGGTCATCCCACCCTCCGGCGAGCCGGCGGCTTGCACGATCACGTCGGTGACCTCGGGGCGCCCCACCGTGAGCGTCCCCGTCTTGTCGAAGACGAGCACGTCGACCTTGTGCAGCACCTCGAGCGCCGCCGCGCTCTTGATGAGCAGGCCGTGCTCGGCGCCCTTGCCGGTGGCCACCATGATCGCCGTGGGTGTGGCCAGGCCCATGGCGCAGGGGCAGGCGATCACCAGGACGGAGACGGCCGTCGTCAGCGCCAGGAGCAGCCTGGGCTCGGGCCCGAGGAGCAGCCAGGCCGCGAACGTCAGGGCCGCCACCACCAGCACGACGGGAACGAACACGGCGGCCACACGGTCGGCCAGACGCTGGATCGGCGCACGTGAGCCCTGGGCCTCCTCCACCAGATGGATGATGCGGGCCAGTGTCGTCTCGCTGCCCACGGCGGTCGCCCGGAAGACGAAGCTTCCGACGCGATTCACGGTGCCGGCAACGACCCGGGACTGGGGTGCCTTCTCCACGGGCAGGCTCTCGCCCGTCAGCATAGATTCGTCCACGGTGGAGGTACCCTCGACGACGACACCGTCGACGGGCATCCGCTCGCCGGGACGGATGCGCAACAGATCGCCGACCAGCACGGCGTCGGTCGGCACGTCGACCTCCTGACCATCCTGCAGCACGCGGGCCGTGCGGGGCGCTAGGCTCACCAGACGGCGGATCGCTTCCGAGGTCCGGCCCCGGGCGCGGGCTTCCAACCACCGTCCCAGCACCACGAGCGTGATCACCACGGCGCTCGTCTCGTAGTAGGTCATGGCCCCGAGCCGCATGAAGACGTGGGGCCACAGGGTGACGGCGAGGCTGAAGAAGTAGGCGGCATTGGTGCCCAGGGAGACCAGGGTCGCCATGCTGGCGGTGCGGTAGCGCAGGTCCCGAAGGAAACCCTGATGGAACGGCGCGCCCACCCAGAACTGCACAGGGGTAGAGAGCGCCAGGAGTACCCAGGGATCACGGAGCCAGGCCGGAGCCCACGGGAACAGCCCGGTCATGCTCCCCACGAGCACGGGCGCGGACAGCGCGGCGCCCACGATGACGCGCCGTCGCATAGCCCGCTGCTCACGGTCCCGCTCGGCGCGCTCCCGGTCGAGGGCCGCGGGACCGGGGACCGTCGGCTCCACCAACTCGTAGCCGGCCGACGCCACCGCTGCCTGCAGCGCGGCCAGGTCGGCCCCGGCCGAGTCGAAGGCGATGGTGGCTCGCTCGGTGGCGAGGTTCACCGACGCGTCGCTGACACCGGGGACCGTACGCAGTGCGGCCTCGACCTTGCCCACGCAGGCCGCGCAGTGCATCCCACGCACCGGTAGGGTCATGCGCTCGGTGGTCGCCATCACCGCGCGGCGAAACGCGTAAACACGTCGATGAGCTCGTCGATCTTCCGCTGCCGGTCGCCGCGCGATCCGGGCCGGAAGGCGTCGGCGACGCAGGACTCGATGTGGCGCCCCAGCAGGAGCTTCTGGACCTGCTCCAGCGCGCCCTGGACCGCGGAGATCTGCAGGAGGATGTCCACGCAGTACGCGCTGCTCCCGATCATGCGCTGAAGCCCCTGAACCTGCCCTTCGATACGGCGGAGTCGGCCGAGCGCCTTGGCCTTGGTGGTTTCGTCGATCATGGCACCTCCGCGGGCTGTGGATACCCCGTGGGGGTATTATCCTCCCAGCCGGGCCGCTGTCAAGGACGGGCCGCCAAGGTCTAGAGCTCGAACAGTTGCCCCTGCTCGGGACCGACCGCTGGCCGCCGCGGCCGCCGCTTGGCCGGGGGGGCGGGTCGCGACCGGGAGGGCCGCGCGGGGGCATTCGGGCGCGGCCTGCCACCCCCTTTCTTCCAGCCCTTCTGCTGAGCGATGCGGTCTCCCTGCTTGATCACCAGGAGATCGACCAACCTGGCCAGCGGGTTGCGCAGGAGGACAAGGTACTTCTCCCAGTACCGTGGTGAGAGCGCCAGCGTGCGCATCTGGTCGACCGCCAGCGTGAGGGCCGCGCGGTCGCCGCGGCGGGCCGCGACGCGCAAATCCCGGAGGATACGCCCGCCGCTGAGGCGGGAGGGACGCGGACGCGCCACGTCAGGGCTTACCGGACAGCTCCCGCCGCAACAGGCGAGCCGCTTCCACCAGCGAGCGAAGCTTGGACACTGCCACCCAGCGAGGGGTCTCCCACAACCCGCAATCGGGCACCAGCCACAGACGCTCGGCCGGCACGTGCTTGAGGGCCAGCCGCGCGCGGGCCGCCACATCTTCGGGCGACTCGACCCGGAAGGCCTTGACGTCGATCACGCCGGCGGCCACCTCCTTGTCCGTGGGGTACACGCTCCACAGCTCGATCTCCGCCATCTCCCGGCTGGCGTACTCGAACACGAATTGCTGGACTGGCGCCTCCAGGATCTTGGGAAAGAGCGGCGCGAAACGCCGGGGGGTGGCGAAGGCACGATTATGAGCGTTGCCGAAGCAGACGTGGAGCGCGAGCTTGACGTTGATCCCTCCCACCGCAGCGGCCAGCGCTTCCACCATGGGCCCGGGCCCGGCCTTGGTGATGCGGTGCTTGCCGGCGCCCATGACGTAATTGGGCTCGTCCACCTGGACAAAATCGCATCCGGCCTCCACGAGGGCGCGGATCTCCTCATGGACGATGGCGGCGAGGTCCGCCACCAGGCTCTCCTCGGAGGCGTACGGCGCCGCCCGGCGCAGCGGCATCAGGAGCGTCATAGGACCGGGCACCGCGACGCGGAGCGGACGATCGGTGTGGGCCCGGGCGAACAGGAACTCGTCCACGATACCGAGGCCTTCGGGGGCCTCGATGCGGCCGATCACTTGATAGGGACGGTGGGAGTCGTAGTTGAGCGGGCCGAGCCGACGGGGAGCGGGAAGAGGCTCGAGCCCGGTCAGGCGCTCGTAGAACCCGCGGATGAAGGTGACCCGACGCATTTCGCCGTCGGAGATGACGTCGACCCCGGCCTCCATCTGATCGCGGATGGCGATCCGCACGGCATCGTCGTAGGCCTCGCGCAGATCCACCGGCCCCAGCCGGGCCGCGTCCTGGGCCTCACGAACAAGGAACAGCCAGGAGGGCAGGGCGTGGGAGCCACAGACGGTGGTGGGGAGCAGTGGCAGCTCCTTGCGCATCGGCCCGGATGCTATCACGGGAGCATGGCCAGCGGCCGGCGGAGACCACCTACCGCGTCTGGATCTGGTACTCCTCGCGGTGGATGTGCCCGCTGGCGGCTTGCACGCTGACCTTGAGGTCGAGCGCGCCGGCGAGTCGGGCCAGTCCCTCGCGTCCGTCGCCCTCGAAGAAGGCCACCATGTCGGGATGCACGTGGACCACGATCTCGCCGGCCGGGGACTCGGCGGCCTTGGCCTGTACCGCCCGGAAGATCTCGGCCGCCAGCGTGGCGTCTGATCGGATGACGCCGTTGCCCCGGCAAGTGGGACAGGACATCGTGAGCAGCGACCGGAGATCCTGACGCACGCGCTTGCGGGTCATCTCCACCAGGCCCAGGTCGGAGATCTCCAGGACGTTGGTGCGCGCCTTGTCCTCGGCCAAAGCCCGCTTGAGGGCTCGGTACACCTGCTCGCGGTGCTCGGGCACCTCCATATCGATGAAGTCGATGATGATGATGCCGCCGAGGTCCCGTAGCCGGATCTGCCGGACGATCTCCCCCACCGACTCGAGGTTGATCTTCAGCACGGTCTGCTCGAAATCGCGCTTGCCCACATACTTGCCGGTATTGACATCGATCGAGACGAGGGCCTCGGTGTGGTCGATGACGATATAGCCGCCGGACTTGAGCCAGACCCGCCGGCGCAGCGCCTTCTCGATGTCCTTCTCGACCCCGTGAGCGTCGAACAGGGGCGTGCGACCTTCGTGGAGCATGACCCGCCCAGCCAGCCCAGGAACCAGTGAGCGCACGTAGTCCAAGCATTTCGCGTAGACATCCCGGCTGTCCACGATGAACTCCTCGACTTCAGGGGACAGCAGATCGCGCACGACACGGAAGGTGAGATCCATCTCTTCATGCAGGGCTGCGGGCGCTTTGGTCTGCTCGGCCCGACTCTGGACCTGCGACCACAGCCGGCCCAGAAACTCGACGTCGGCGGCGAACTCGGCCTCGCCCTTGCCTTCGGCGTTGGTGCGCACGATGAAGCCGCCGGGGGGCGGGTTCAAAGCCCGTACGATCCCGCGCAGCCGATCCCGCTCCTGCTCGTCGTGGATCCGTCGGGACACCCCGATATGGTGGGCCAGCGGCATATACACCAGATAACGACCCGGCAGCGAGATGAACGAGGTGATGCGGGCGCCTTTGCTTCCCAGGGACTCCTTGGAGACCTGGACCAGGACCTCCTGTCCTTTGCGCAGGATCTCCTCGATCGGCGTCCGTGCCGCCCGACGGTCCGCCTCGTCGGCCACGTCGATGTCGGTCATGTCGGCGTCTTCTTCCAGCTCCAGGTCGCGGCCGTCGTCGAGGCCTGCAGCAGCGTAGTCGCCACCGTAGAGGAAGGCGTCCTTGGTGAGGCCGATGTCAACGAACGCCGCCTGCATGCCAGGCAGCACGTTCGTTACGACACCCTTATATACGCTCCCCACGATAGAACGGCGGGCGTGGCGCTCCAGATAGATCTCGGTGAGAAGGTTGCCCTCCTGCACGGCCACGCGCGTTTCCGTAATCCCGGCGTTGACAAGAATCCGCTTGCCCACGGCAGCACCTCGCCGGCATGTCGGCCTCCCGAGGTCGGGGAGAGGTCGTCATGCCTCATTGGAACTGCCGCATCCGAACCGAGAGGAGCAGGCCGAGGGCCGCCATGGAGACCAGCATCGACGATCCGCCGTAGCTCATGAACGGCAGCGGGATTCCCACGACGGGCAGCAGCCCCGTGACCATCCCCACGTTGATGACCGTCTGGATCCCCAATAGCGACGTGACGCTGAGTGCGAGCAGCCTACCCATCGGCTCCCGCGCGGCGGCGGCGATCTCGAACCCCCGCAGCAGGAGCAGGCCGTAGCAGGCGAGCAGCACCAGGCAGCCGACGAACCCCCACATCTCGGCGAATACGGCAAAAATGAAGTCCGTGTGGCGCTCGGGCAGGAAGGCCAGCCGGCTCTGCGTCGCGCCGGCGATCCCCTTGCCCAAGAGCTGACCCGATCCGATGGCAATCTTGGCCTGGATCACGTTGTACGCGCTGCCCAACGGATCGCGAAACGGATCCAGGTAGACCATGATTCGCTCCCGCTGATAGTCCCTCAGCGCGAGCCAGGCCACCGGCATGGTAGCCAGGCAGGCGAGGACGAATCCACCGAGCAACCTGAGCCGCGTCCCCGCGGCGATCAGGAGGGCGATCAGCAAGGGATAGAGCATGAGCGCCGTGCCCAGGTCCGGCTGCCGGACGATGAGGAAGAAGGGCAAGGCGACGATCGGCACCGTCGCCGCCAGGACGACCGGGGTCACCGGCTGCGCCCAGCGCGACGTCAGAAACCACACCAGCATCAGCAGGAAGCAGACCTTGAAGAACTCCGAGGGCTGGACGGACACCGTGCCCAGTGAGATCCACCGCCGGGCCCCCGAGACGGTGCGTCCCAGCACGAGGACGGCCACGAGACCCCCGAGCCCCAGCAAATAGAGCGGGGGCGCCAGTCGCACTAATCTTCGGTAATCGAAGCTGGCGATGACGAGCAGCGCCACCGTCCCCAGTCCCACCCACAGCAGTTGCCGGAACACGACCGCCCCGCCCGTTCGGCCGACGTTGAGACTGGTGAGCGTGGTCGCGCTCATCACGATCAACCCCAGTACGGCAGCCAGCAGGAGCCAGTCGACGTTCTGGAGCAGCCGGCGATCGAACCCGACGGTGACCGGATAGGCGCCCCGGAGGCCAAGGCTGTTCACCCCGAGACCTCCAGCGCGGCCACCTTCTCGAAGAAGATCGCGTTCAAGATCTTGCGGGCGATTGGTGCCGCTACCTGACTGCCGCGGCCACCCCGCTCTACCAGCACCACGACCACGACCTCGGGGGTACCAGCCGGCGCGAAGGCCGCGAACCACGCGTGATCCTGACCTTTGTCGGCCCTGGAGTTGGCGATAATTTGCGAGGTTCCGGTCTTGCCCGCCACCGCGAGGCCAGGAATGCGGGCGGCGACACCGGTGCCACTCTGGACGACCGCCAGCAGGCTCTGGCGAAGGAACGCCCACACCACCGGCGACAGTTCCACATGCCCCATCACCTTACCGCTGTCGGCCCATACCACTCCACGCTCCGGCCGCTCGATGCGTTGCACCAGGCGCGGCTTCCACAGAACTCCGCCGTTGGCGACCGCGGCCATGAACCTGGCCACCTGCAACGGGGTGACCGCGAGCTGACCCTGGCCGATGGAGATGTTGGCTACATCGCCCGGCTGCCACACCTCTCGACCGCGTCGAACCATCGGCCGGGGAAGGACTCCGGACCTCTCGCCACCAAACTCCACGCCCGAAGCCTGGCCAAAGCCGAAGGCCCGAGCGTACTTGACGATGGTAGGTCCGCCGACCTTGAGCCCGGCCTCGTAGAAGAAGACATTGCAGGAATCGGCCAGCGCGCCTTTGAGATCGACGACACCATGGCCGCCTTCCTTCCAGTCTCGAAAGGTCGCGGTGCCCAGTTTGAATTCGCCGGAACAGTACACACGGTCGACCGGCGTCAGCACACTCTCCTGAAGTCCGGCCGCCGCGACCACGATCTTGAAGATAGAGCCGGGAGCGTACTGAGTCTGCAGCACCCGATTCAGCAGGGGATGGTCGGGATGCTGGACGACCCGCAGCCAGGCGGCGCGATCGATGGTACCGGTGAAGCGATCGATCTCGTACGCCGGGGTGGATACCATCGCTAGCACGTCACCCGTGCGCGGGTCCATCACCACCGCTGCCCCCGCCCGACCTTCCATCGCCATCTCGGCAGCTTCCTGGATCCGGCGGTCGATGGTCGTGATCACCTGGGCCCCGGGGACCGGGTCGGTTTGCTGGATCAGCCGGACGGGACGACCCATCACGTCAACCTCGATACGCTCGCCCCCATCGCGACCCCGCAGGTGCTCGTCGAGCAAGCGCTCGAGGCCGCTCTGGCCGACCATGTCGCCACGACGGTAGCGACCTTGTCGGAGCTGCTCGTCGCTGGCCTCCCGCACGTAGCCGAGCAGGTGTGCGGCGAAGCGGCTCGATGGATAGGCCCGCTGTGGCTCGACCTCGACGATGACACCGGGTAGCTCCAGCTTCCATTCCTCGACCTTGGCCATGTCTTCCAGAGCGAGGCCGCGCCGAACCCGCACAGGCAGGAAGGAGTCGGGCGCCACCCGAACCACCGACTCGCTGAGCTCGGCAAAGGGGATACGCAGAAGCGAGGCCACCCGCCCCAGGACCGCGTCGCGCTCCTGGGGATCTCGAGGCAGCTCGTGGGGGATCAGCGAGAGGGTGAATGCCGGCCGGTTGTCGACGAGCGGTACGCCGTTTCGATCGTGCAGGATGCCACGGGGCGCAGCGATCGGCCGCACGCGGATCCGGTTCTTGTCGGAGGCGTCCAGGAAGCGACCCCCCTCGAGCACTTGCAGGTACCAGAGCTGACCGATGATCACAAGGAATGCGACCAGCGCCACCGAGGCCAGGGTCACTACCCGTCCCTTTCCCACGTCCGCGCGGTCGACGAACGGCGTCCGGCCGTGAGGAGGGCCGAGCCGACTTCGCCTCATGCCTCACCTCGCCGGGACTGGGTCCAGGTCAGGGCAAAGACGAACGCCGCGCCCAGGAAGCCGTTGTACAGCGCCTGAGGCAGCACGACATAGGTCATGAGCTGGCCGAAGGGCGCCGGGAAATGGAAGATTTTGAGGAGCAGGAACCGGGCAAGCCCCTCGCTAAGGCTCAGCAGAACGAGGCCCGGCACCTGCACCAGGGGTTGAGTCACCCACAATCGCCCGCCGAGGGCCCCGATGGTGAAGCCCATGAGGGCCTTGGTGCACGCCTGCACGCCGAGCAGACCGCCGCCGACGGCGTCCTGCAGCAGGCCGGCCGCGAACCCTCCCAGGCAGCCAAACTCGGGACCTCGCCGCAGGGCCAGCAGTACGACCACGATCAGTGGAATGTCCGGAACGACGTCAGCGACCCGCAGCGCCGGCGCGATCGTCGCCTGAGCGATACCACCGCCGAAGACCGTCAGGGCCAGGAGGCCACGCACGCTAGCCTCCGCTCGGAGTGGCGAAGTAGGCGCTGACGTCAGTGGTCCGGCTCCCGGTCACCAGCAGGACCTCGTCGATGCTGGCGAGATCCACCACGGGTTCCAGAATCGCGTGGTGGAACAAGCCGGTCGGTTTCTGGTCGAGGTTGCGCACCCGACCGATGGGCACCCCCCGGGGAAAGAGGCCGCCCTGACCTGAGGTCACCACGATGTCACCGACAGCGAGAGCCCCGTCGCGCGCCATGTACTTGAAACGAACCGTGCCCCGTGGCTCACCCTCGACGATGCCGGGCGTTCGCGTTCGCAGAACGTGGGCGCCTACGGTGGATGCCGGGTCGGTCAGGACCTGGACGACCGAGGTTCCCGGCCGTACCTCCACGACTCGCCCGACCAGGCCGTCAGGGGAGATGACTGCCGTGAGTCGACGGATTTCGTCGGCTCGACCTCGATTGACGGTGAGTGACCGCACCCAGCCACCCCACTCGCGGGCGATGATCTCGCCGGGCAGTGTGTCCAGCGGCATGCGGGTCCGGAGATCGAGGAGACGACGCAGTCGCCCATTCTCCTGCAGCGTCTCCGTCACAACCAACGCTTCCACGCGCAGTCGGTGGTTTTCGTCCCGCAGTTGGCGGTTCTCAGTGCGGATGTTCTTGAAGTCCAGGTAGGTCGTCCACATCCCGAACGATGCGCGGTGGATACCCGTCAGGACCTTCTGCACCGGCGCCGTGATGAGGGCGATGAGGTCGGCAGCGGGGGCGGCGTGACCGCGCGTCTGCACGGTGAGGAGCACCAGGCAGACTGCCACCACTAGACCGAGCAGCGCCAGCCTCCGGATCCTCACCCAGCACCTCCTGCCCGGCGCGAGCCCTACGCGGGGATCGCGACCTTCTTGAGGAGCTCAAGCTCGTCCAACACCCTGCCCACCCCCAGGGCCACGCACGACAAAGGATCATCGGCGGCGGTAACGGGCAAGTTCGTCTCCTGGCGGAGCAGGTGATCCAGGCCCCGCAGCAACGCGCCGCCGCCGGTGACCACAATGCCCTTGTCGACGATGTCGGCGGCCAGCTCCGGCGGGGTCCGCTCCAGGCAGGTCCGGACGGTCTCGACGATTGTCATGACGGGCTCGCGCAGGGCCTCGCGAATCTCCTCATCGGTGATCACGATGGTCTTGGGAATGCCATCAATGAGGTCCCGGCCCTTGACTTCCATCGTCCGGCGCTCCCCGCCCATAGGGTAGGCCGAGCCGAGGTTGATCTTGATCTCCTCAGCCCGTCGCTCGCCGACCAGCAGGTTGTAGTGCTTCTTGATGTACTGGACGATCGCCTCGTCCATCTCGTCGCCGGCGATACGGACCGACTTCGAGTACACGATGCCGCTCAGGGAGATCACCGCCACCTCGGTCGTACCCCCGCCGATGTCCACGATCATGTTGCCGCCGGGTTCTTGGATCGGCAGTCCGGCGCCGATGGCCGCGGCCATCGGTTCCTCGATGAGGTAGACCTCCCGAGCTCCGGCCTGCATGGCCGAATCCCGCACGGCCCGTTTCTCCACCTGAGTGATGCCCGATGGAACACCGACCACGATACGGGGCCGGACGAGCGTGCGGCGACGGTGCACTTTGTTGATGAAGTAATGCAGCATCTTCTCGGTCACGTCGAAATCGGCGATGACACCGTCCTTCAGCGGACGGATGGCGACGATATTGCCCGGCGTCCGGCCCAGCATGGCCTTGGCCTCGTGCCCGACGGCCAGCACCGAGTGATCCGCTTGGTGAATTGCCACGATCGAGGGCTCGTTAAGTACGATGCCCTCGCCGCGAACATACACTAGCGTGTTGGCCGTGCCGAGGTCGATTGCGAGGTCGTTCGAGAACATCCCGGCGAGCAAGTTGTAGAACATCGATACCCCGTCAAGCTGACAGCAAATGGTTGATAAAAGTGCGCCCGCTTCCCCCCGCGGGAGCGGGCCCTACAGTAGCACAGTCTGTGCCAAGGCCAGAGAAAATCGCTGGTTTGACGGGGATTTAGAGCCATTCGGACACCAGTCAAACTCCCGATCAGGCAAAAGGAACGGGTTTTCATACGGTTGCCGATCCTTGGCCCGAGCTCGAAGATTTGGATGGCGTCTAGCCAGCCGCCGATGGTGGATAAGCACGAGGGGGTTCTGGCCTAGCCGTACTTTCAGTAAGTCCGCCCGGATGGCACCGCGTATGACGCCAACTGTCACCAAAGCGACTCCCGACAGGACAGGTGGACGGACAACGTCATGCGAAGTATAGTGCGCGAAACAAGCGACGACATATAGGATTTTCGCTGTTGTCCTGACAGCGCCTCCCCCTTTGTTCGAACGGATCCGAGTCGACGCTCCGGAGGTCTGGTGGTTGACGAAGAACAACTCAGCCCCATTTCTCGCACTGTAGAAACCGATTGACGTCGCCAAAAAAACCGTGTAAAAATGGCGCGGCTTTTAGTTCAAATCGGATGCGCCGGTAGCGATAGTCAATGAGCCACGCCGTGCGAAACCATACGCGCACGGCGCTTTTTTTTGCCCCGCAGGGGGCAAACCCCGCCGGGACGGCGGGAGCACAAGGGGCCGAAGACCCCAAAGGGAGAGGTTAGCGGTATGGCACAAGGTCGAGTTAAGTGGTTCAACGATGCGAAGGGCTACGGGTTCATCACGCAGGAGGGCGGCGAGGACGTCTTCGTCCACTACAGCGCGATTCAGTCGCAGGGCTTCAAGAGCCTCGCTGAGGGGGACGTCGTCGAGTTCGAGGTCACACGCGGCCCGAAGGGTCTTCAGGCCAGCAACGTCCGGAAAGTCTAGGCTCCCGCCCCGCTAGACCACCCGGGCCCGGCTCTCCGCCGGGCCCGGGTAACGTCCCGGTCGATCGGGTCTGAGGAGTGCAACGGCGCGAGACCTGGTCCCGCGACGTTTCTTGTTGCCCCAGGAATCAATTCCGGCCATGTCGGGAGGCCGGGGGGCGCCTCACGAGTGTCCGCACTGCTCGCAAGAAGCAAAGCAGGTACCGCTCGAGCCACGATGAAGTGACTCAACGACGCTAAGGGCTACGACTCCGTCCAGGCGGCGAGGACGTGTTCGTCCCCTACATCGCCATTCCGTCAGGAAGTCCAAAAACAAGCCCCGACGATGCTTGCGACGCCGGTTCGGACGGAGCGTCGCCCCGCTGGTGAGGCGGGATCGTCGGGGCCGGTGGTGCCTGGTTCTCCCAGGCAATCCACCTGGAGCTAGCGTGGACCTTGCCTAGGAGGCATCCACCTCACAGATCACCGTAGGGGTACACATCGGCTGGATCACCTCCTATCTCGGCAAGGGCGCCACGCGGGCCCAGTCCCACCGACCACGAACCGGATGCCGACTCCCGGCCCGAGGCTCAGCCACGTCAGCCGCCGGCGGAATTGTCGACGGGGACGCCGAAAGGAGCGCTGTTGGCCACTCCGGCTGATTTGCCTTCATCCTACCCCAGCCGGCAAGCCGCTCTTCAAAAAAAGTGCCCACTGGTGTCACGGCGCCCGGTACCGCTAGTCCTCGCCCGGGAGGCTAAGCGAGGCCAGGTAGCCGTGCCACTCCACGGGCAAGAGCGACTGCTTTCGGCTGTTGCAGTCCTTGCACGCCGGCACGACATTGCCACGCACGCTGCGCCCACCGCGGCCGAGCGGCACCAGATGGTCCATCGTGAGGAGGCGGCGACCCACCTGACGCCGGCAGTAATAGCAAAGGCCCGCCGCGATGCGCCGCTTCCACCACTGGCTCTGTCTGAGCTCTCGCGCCCTGGCACGCTCCCGTCGCAGCGCTCCGGGATCGACCGGGATGTAGAAATCACTCATGGGCGGCCACGGCTTCGGACAACTCCTCCCATTCTCGGAGGAGCCAGGCCACTTGCTCTTCGGCGCGCTTGCGCTCGAGGGCGAGCGCTCGAACGCGCTCGCCGTCGGTGTAGAGGCCGGGATCGGTGAGCGCCTCGCCGACGTCCTTTAACCGAGTCTCGAGGGCGTTGATCTGTGCTTCGACCTCTCCGAGGCGCCGCTGGAGTTCCCGCACGGCGCGGCTCGGCCGCTGTTGCCCGCGCCGGCGGGCCCGCTGGCCCTCCACCGGTTCGGCAGCAGTGGCAGGCGTCGCCTTGCCGGGGTCCGCGGGCCGTTGCGGCCGCCCACCACTGGGTGCCTCCGGGGCGGCGCCACGCTTGGCCACGAGGTAGGAGTCGTAATCGCCGAGATGCGTGCTGAGGTGGCCGGCCGCGACCTCGACCACCTTGGTGGCGATGCGATTGATGAAATAGCGATCGTGTGAGATGAAGACAATCGTCCCGGCGAACGAGGCCAGGGCCTCCTCCAGCACCTCGCGGGAGGCCAGGTCCAGATGGTTCGTCGGCTCATCCAGGCAAAGCAGGGTCGCTGGACGGGCCAGCATCCTGGCCAGGGCCAGACGAGCCTTCTCGCCTCCCGACAGCACGGCGACCCGCTTGTCCACATCATC
>DATIAY010000007.1:0-3080 GCA_035457825.1 Candidatus Methylomirabilota bacterium | reverse complement strand
CTCCATCCCCATCGTCGCCTTCACCGGGCAGGTGCCGACGCACCTCATCGGCAACGACGCCTTCCAGGAGGCCGACAACTGCGGCATCACGCGTCCGTGCACCAAGCACAACTTCCTGGTGAAGGACGGCAAGGACCTCGGGCCGATCATCCGCGAGGCCTTCCACCTGGCCGCGACCGGCCGCCCGGGCCCGGTGCACGTCGACCTGCCCAAGGACATCCTCGTCAAGGACGCGGAGCTGGTATGGCCCGCGCGGGTGCAGATGCGCTCGTACAACCCGAACTACGACGGGCACCCCGGGCAGATCAAGAAGGCGGCGCGGCTGCTCGTGCGCGCCGAGCGGCCCGTCCTGTACGTGGGGGGCGGTGTGATCATCGCCGACGCGAACGCGGAGCTGCGCGAGCTGGCCGAGCTGACGCAGACTAACGTGACCACGACGCTGATGGGGCTCGGTGCCTTCCCCTCCGCCCACCCGCTCTCGCTCGAGATGCTGGGTATGCACGGGACCTACTACGCCAACATGGCCGTGCATCACTCGGACGTGCTCGTCGCCGTGGGCGCGCGCTTCGACGACCGGGTGACCGGCCGCGTGGAGGCCTTCGCCCCCCACGCGGAGATCATCCACATCGACATCGACCCCTCGTCGATCTCCAAGAACATCAAGGTGGACGTCCCCATCGTCGGCGACTGCCGGCGGGTGCTCCGCGCGCTGATCGAGGCGGTGCGCGAGGAGCTCGCCCAGGACGTCCCGGGGGGGATCCGGGACGCGCGGAGCCAGTGGGCCGACCGGATCGGCGAGTGGCGGGAGAAGTTCCCGCTACGCTACGAGTGGAGCGACGACGTCATCAAGCCCCAGTACGTGATCCAGGAGCTGTCCAACCTGACCCAGGGCGAGGCCTTCGTCGTGACCGGCGTCGGCCAGCACCAGATGTGGGCGGCCCAGTACTACAAGTTCAAGCATCCCCGGCGGTGGTGCACGTCCGGCGGGCTCGGCACGATGGGCTACGGCCTGCCCACCGCGATGGGCGTGCAGGCCGCGCAACCGGGCAAGCTGGTCGTCAACATCGACGGCGACGGCTCCTTCGCCATGAACAGCCAGGAGCTGGCCACCTGCTTCACCGAGGGGCTGCCCGTGAAGACCGTGATCATCAACAACAGCGGGCACGGCATGGTGCGCCAGTGGCAGCGCATCATCTACAAGGAGCGCTACTGCGCCATCGACCTGCCCGGCGTGCCGGACTGGGTGAAGCTCGCCGAGGCCTACGGTTGCGTGGGCCTGCGGGTGACCAGGCCGAGCGAGGTCGTGCCTGCCATCGAGAAGATGCTGAGCACCCCGGCGCCCGTGGTGCTGGACGTGTGCGTGGACAAGGACGAGTGCGTGTTCCCGATGGTGCCGGCGGGCGGCGCCAACACCGACATGATCCTGGCGCCGCCGACCCGCGAAGTCCGCGACCGGGCGGCGAAATCGCAGACGGGATTCTGAATGACGCTGCGCCGAGCGCCGGCGCTGCCGGGGCCAACCCCTCTCCGAGGATGACGATGCAGAACGGCAGCGAGCCCCGCAAGCACACGATCGCCGTGCTCGTCGAGAACAAGTTCGGCGTGCTCTCGCGCGTGGCCGGGCTCTTCTCGGCCCGGGGTTACAACATCGAGAGCCTGTCGGTCGGCGAGACGCTCGACCCGACGGTCAGCCGCATGACCATCGTGGTCCACGGTGACGAGTTCGTCATCGAGCAGGTGATGAAGCAGCTGCACAAGCTCATCGACGTGATCAAGGTCAGCGACCTCACCGACGACGACCACGTGCAGCGCGAGCTGATGCTGATCCGCGTGAACGCCGAGCCGCAGCACCGCGCGGAGATCATGCGAACGGCGGACATCTTCCGGGCCAAGATCGTGGACGTCACGCCGGTCAGCTTCACCATCGAGGCGACGGGCGACGCGGAGAAGCTCGAGGCGCTGATCGAGCTGCTGCGGCCCATGGGCATCCAGGAGCTCGTCCGCACGGGCAAGGTGGCGATCGCGCGCGGGCCGAAGACGCGCGCGCGCAAGACGGTGGAGACGGCGAAGCGACCACGCGTGCCGGACGATCCGCGCGTGGTGGGCTTCGCCGACTGATCGGGACCACGAAGGGAAAGGACGCCAACGCAATGCCGGCAAAGATCTACTACGACCAGGACGCGGACCTCGGGGTGCTCCGGGGCAAGAAGATCGCGGTCATCGGCTACGGCAGCCAGGGGCACGCCCACGCGCTGAACCTCAAGGACTCGGGGCAGGACGTCGTCGTCGGCCTGTACAAGGGGTCGAAGAGCTGGGCGAAGGCCGAGACGGACGGGCTCAAGGTGGCGCCGGTCGCCGACGCCGCGCGGATGGGCGACGTGGTCATGATCCTGCTGCCCGACCAGACCCAGCGCCAGGTCTTCGAGGAGTCCATCCGGGACGGGCTGGCCAGGGGCAAGATGCTCATGTTCGCCCACGGCTTCAACATCCACTTCAACCAGGTGGTGCCGCCGCCGGAGGTGGACGTGACGATGATCGCCCCCAAGGCCCCGGGCCACGTGATGCGCGACCTGTTCACCCAGGGGCCAGGCGTGCCGGCGCTGCTGGCCGTGCAGCAGGACACGAGCGGCAAGGCGAAGGACATGGCCCTGGCCTACGGCCGGGGTGTCGGCTGCACCCGGGCCGGGGTGATCGAGACGACCTTCAAGGAGGAGACGGAGACCGATCTCTTCGGCGAGCAGACGACGCTCTGCGGGGGCATCTCGCACCTGATCAAGGCGGCCTACGAGACGCTGGTGGAGGCCGGGTACCAGCCGGAGGTCGCGTACTTCGAGTGCATGCACGAGATGAAGCTGATCGTCGACCTCTTCTACCAGGGCGGCCTCGCCTACATGCGCTACTCGGTCTCGGACACCGCCGAGTACGGCGACTACACGCGGGGGCCACGGGTGGTCAGCGAGCAGACCCGGGCCGAGATGAAGAAGATCCTGGGCGAGATCCAGTCCGGGCAGTTCGCGCGCGAGTGGGTGCTCGAGAACCAGGCCCACCGGGCGGGGTTCCTCGCCATGCGCCGGCGCGAC
>DATIAY010000006.1:0-2549 GCA_035457825.1 Candidatus Methylomirabilota bacterium | reverse complement strand
CGATGAACGGGTACGCCGGCTCGTCAGTGTGCCCGGCGTCGGCAATCTCGTGGCGTTGACCTTCACCACGGCGATCGACGATCCGGCCCGGTTCCGATCGTCGCGGCAGGTCGGCGCCTACTTCGGCCTGACGCCGAGCCGCTACCAGTCCGGCGAGACCGACGTTACGGGACGGATCTCGAAGATCGGCGATCATGGCGTCCGAACGGCGTTGTACGAAGCCGCCAACGTGATGTTGACGCGGCCGGTGAAGGGCTCGGCGCTCAAGGACTGGGCGCTCGCCGTCGCCAGCCGCGCCGGGCCGCGCAAGGCGAAGGTCGCGCTCGCGCGCAAGCTCGCCGTCATCCTTCACCGCATGCTCGCCGACGGCACGACCTTCGTGCCTCGTCCAGCGTCCATGGCCAGGTAGGAGGCCGACACAGCTTCGGGCGGGAGGCACCATCGCCCGCCCGGCAGGAGCCCGTCGTCGGGACGCGGGATCGGTCCAGGCCGCTATATCCGGGAGCAGCGTCGTCGACGACTGCGCGTCCCTAGATCGGCCGGACGATCTCGATTGGACACCATGCGTCAGCGGCCGATGCGCCGACTGCGGACAGAAGCCCGAGCTCGACGACAGGATACCTGAAGCAGGGGTTGACAGCCGAGGGCCCGTTACAGAAGCCCGGATTTCTCAGTGCGCCCAGACGGCGCGCATCACCAGTGGAGGAAGGTTCCACCCAGAGAGTTGTCGGTGTGGTTTGGTAGCTGGCAAGCGGCCCGGCTGGGTAACTGGCCGGGTCGAAGCCTTGCGACAAAGGCCGCCTTGGGCGGTTGAGCGATCCAGCGGGCCGTAACGCGAGTGAAGCCTGAGCAGGCCTCGAAAGTGACGTCGCGGATGCCGACCCGCCTGAGATTCGGGGAAGGCCGCGCGGGACGGGGAAGCAACCGACACGAGCACCTGTCTCGATCCGCCGGGGTAGTGGGCGCGGCACGCTGGAAGGGTGATGCGGGTCATCTGGGGAGGCCCGTTCGGCACGGGGGTTGCGGCCCAACGCCGGCTCGGACGGCGGTGCTGGCGGGCGTCGGACAGGGTCATGGTACCGCTGAGGCCGGGTAACGTCGGCGGAGGGAAGGGCCCTGACTTCTGGCGTGCTTTCGACGACGGCGAGGGTCGGTGATTGGCGATGAGCCTGGCAACACCCGAGAAGATCCGGACCCTTCAGAGGAAGCTGTATCGCAAAGCGAAGGCGGAGCCGGCGTTCCGCTTCTACCTGCTCTACGACAAGATCTGCCGCGACGACATCCTGGAACACGCCTACGCGCTGGCCCGGACCAACGGGGGTGCGCCGGGGGTGGACGGGGAGAGCTTCGCGGCGATCGAGGCGGCCGGGCTGGAGGAGTGGCTCGCCGGCATCAGGAAGGACCTGGTTGTGAGGACGTATCGGCCAGCGCCGGTGCGACGGGTGATGATCCCCAAGCCCGGTGGAGGTGAGCGGCCGCTCGGCATCCCGACGATCCGGGACCGCGTGGTGCAAACCGCCGCCAAGCTGGTGCTGGAGCCGATCTTCGAGGCGGATCTCGACCCTGCGGCCTATGGCTATCGGCCGGGCCGGGGCGCGACCGACGCGATCAAGGCGGTGCATGCCCTGCTGTGCCGAGGCTTCACCGATGTGGTGGACGCCGATCTGTCGAGGTATTTCGACACGATCCCGCATCGCGAGCTGATGCGGTCGGTGGCGCGCCGCATCGTCGACCGGCATGTGCTGCGGCTGATCAAGCTGTGGCTCAAAGCCCCGGTCGAGGAACGTGGCGACGACGGGAGGCGGCGCATGACGGGAGGCAAGGGCAGTCGGTATGGCACACCGCAGGGCGGCGTGATCAGCCCACTGCTCGCCAATCTCTACATGAACCGCTTCCTGAAGCATTGGCGGCGCACCAGACGGGGCGAGGCTTACCGCGCCCACGTCATCACCTATGCCGACGACTTCGTCATCCTGAGCCGAGGCCAAGCCGCCGAGGCTCTGGACTGGACGCGGCAGGTGATGACGCGGCTCGGGCTCGCCCTCAACGAGACGAAGACCGCGGTCCGGAATGCCCGGCGCGAGCGCTTCGACTTCCTTGGCTACGCGTTCGGCCCGCACCACTACCGGAAGGATGGCCACTGGTACCTGGGGGCGAGCCCCTCGAAGAAGAGCGTGCTGCGGCTCAAGGCCAAGGTCAGCGATCTGCTGGTGCCCGGCAACATGGGTGCTTGGCCCGAGGTGCGCGAGCGGCTCAACTGCCTATTGCGGGGCTGGTCGACGTACTTCGGCTACGGCACCCGCCTGCCGGCGTACCGAGCGATCGACAACCACGTCTACGACCGGGTCCGCCGCTTCCTGGTTCGGCGTCACAAGGTGCCCTCGCACGGCACCAACCGCTTCCCGCGCGAAGCGGTGTTCGGCGCCCTTGAGGTGCTCCACCTCAGGCGTGTCCACCTGGGACCCCCGCCGTGTGCCCTGCGATGAAGCCAGTCGGAAAGCCGGATGCGGGAAATCCGCACGTCCGGTTTGACGAGCGGGGAGGGGAAA
>DATIAY010000005.1:0-66815 GCA_035457825.1 Candidatus Methylomirabilota bacterium | reverse complement strand
AGCCAGTTGAGCAGGACGCCGTCGGCGATCTCGCCAGCCAGCTCGAGCATGCGGGGTCCCAGCGCGCCCAGGTAGATCCGGACGGGGGCCGGGACCTTCAGGCTGAGGCGGAAGTTGCGCAGATGGTAGAACTCGCCGTCGAAGTTCACCCGCTCGCCGGCCAGCACCAGGCGGATCACTTGCACCGCCTCCCGAAGCTGCTGGAGCGGCTTGCGAAAGGGCAGGCCGTGCCACTGGCCCACGATGACCGGGCTGGAGACGCCGAGCCCCAGCGCGATACGTCCGGGCGCCACGTTGGCCAGCGTCGCCGCGGTCATCCCGAGCACGATCGGCGTGCGAGTCTGCACGGGGACGACGCCGGTGGCCACTCGGAGCCGCGTCGTCTGGCTGGCGATGAGCGTCATCGTCGTGAAGGCGTCCTGGCCGGCGACCTCGGCGGTCCAGGCCGTATCGTATCCGCGGGCTTCGGCCTCGCGAGCCAGGGCCACGTATTCGGCGGTCCCCAGCGCGTGGAAGAAGGGCACGGCCAGACCCAACCGGCTTGGCGTTCCGCTCATGCGCGCCCGGTCTTGACGGCATCGCGGGCGGCCCGAGCCGCTCCGGTGAGGAATCGCTGGTCGTTGATCATCCCCACCAGGGGCCAGCCCTCGGCGATGCGGCGGTTCACGGTCTCGGCGGTGGCGCAGTGAATACCCGGGATCACCCCGTGGCGGCGGGCGGCGGCCAGGACGGTTCGCATGGCGTCCGCGAACTCCTGATGGGGCGGCTCCAGCGAGGGCGCCAACCCCATCGAGGCGCAGAGATCGTTGGGCCCCACGTAGCACGCATCGACACCGGGCACGGACAGGATTGCGTCGATGTTCTTCACGGCCTCGATGTGCTCGATCTGGGCAATGAGCAGCAGCTCGTCGTTGGCCCGGGCGAAGTAGGTAGCCGGGTCGGTCTTGAACGAGAGCGCGAAACGGCCCGCGCCCAGGCTGCGGATGCCAGCCGGCGGATACTTGCACGCGGCCACCAGCAGCTCGGCCTCTTGCCGCGAGCGCACGTTGGGCGCCAGCACGCCCCAGGCCCCGGCGTCGAGCACGCGCTTGAAGTCCTCCTCGGCCAGGGCCGGCACGCGGGCCAGAGGCGCCACCGGGTAGCGGGTGATCGTGGCGAACATGGTGGCGAGCGTGGCGAGGTCGATCGGTCCGTGCTCGGTGTCGACCAGGAGCCAGTCGAAGCCCACGGCGGCCATCATCTCGGCCACCAGCGGGTCACCGAAATTCAAGAGTGTGCCGAACTGGGGCCGGCCGGCTCGGAGCGTCTGCTTCACATGGTTGGGGATCACGGTCACCCTCTCGAGGATGGGGTCGAGACCAGCGCGAGTATACTCCACGGCGATCGACCTCCGGTTTCGGTAGACGGCGGGGTTCCGGCGGCAGTCGTACTATCATGTCGGCGGAGGCATCCATGAAACTCCTCGACGGCAAGACGGGGATCGTCTTCGGGGTGGCCAACAAGCGGTCGATCGCGTGGGCCATCGCCCAGGCCCTGGCCGGGGCCGGCATGCGGCTGGCCTTCACGTATCAGGGCGAGCGCCTCAAGGAGAACGTGCACGAGCTGGCCGCCACGCTGCCGGGTTCGCTCCTCTACTCGTGCGACGTCACCTCGGACACCGAGATCGACGCCGTCTTCGCCGGGCTGGCCCGGGAGTTCGGCGCGCTGGACACGCTCGTCCACTCCGTGGCCTTCGCCCAGAAAGAGGACCTGGACGGCGAGTTCGTTGCGACCTCGCGCGAGGGGTTCAAGCTGGCCAACGATATCTCGGCCTATTCGCTCGTGGCCCTCACCCGGGGGGCCCGGCCCCTGCTGGAAAAATCGGGTCAGGGCTCGGTCATCGCCATGACCTACTACGGCTCCGAGAAGGTGGCGGGCAACTACAACGTGATGGGCGTGGCCAAGGCCGCGCTGGAAGCCGCCGTCCGCTACCTGGCGGCGGACCTCGGGCCGCGGGGAATCCGCGTCAACGCCATCTCTGCCGGTCCTGTGAACACTTTGGCCGCCCGGGGCATCAAGGGCTTCACCGGCATTCTCCAGCATCACGCCGAGAAGGCGCCGCTCCGGCGGAACGTGGAGCCCCGCGAGGTCGGGGACACCGCGCTCTTCCTGGCCTCCCGGCTCTCCTCCGGAATCACCGGCGAGGTGATCTTCGTCGACGGCGGCTACCACATCATGGCGGTCTGAGCGTCCCCTCATGGACGGCGAGGCGTTCGGCGCGGGGCGTCCGGCCCGCCCGATCCGCGCGCCCCGCGGCAGCACGCTCTCCTGTCGAGGGTGGCCGCAGGAGGCCGCCCTCCGGATGCTCATGAACAACCTCGATCCCGACGTCGCCGAGCGGTGGCAGGACCTCGTGGTTTACGGCGGCTCGGGACGGGCCGCCCGCGACTGGCCCGCTTACCACCGCATCGTGGCCGCGCTGCAGCGCCTGGGTGACGCCGAGACGCTGCTCGTGCAGTCGGGCAAGCCCGTGGGAATCTTTTCGACCCACCCCGAGGCGCCCCGGGTGCTCATCGCGAACTCGCTGCTCGTTCCCGCCTGGGCCGACTGGGAGCACTTTCGCCTGTACGAGGCCAAGGGGCTGACGATGTACGGCCAGATGACGGCCGGCTCCTGGATCTACATCGGCACCCAGGGAATCCTCCAGGGCACCTACGAGACCTTCGGCGCCTGCGCCCGCCGCCACTTCGGCGGCTCGCTGGCCGGCCGCCTGGTGCTCAGCGCGGGCCTGGGCGGCATGGGCGGCGCCCAACCCCTGGCCATCACCTTGAACGGCGGCGTGGCCGTCATCGTGGAGGTCGACCCGGAGCGGGTCGAGCGCCGCCGGCGCCTGGGCTATGTCGATCGAGTCACCAGCTCCCTCGACGAGGCCCTCGCGTGGGCGGAGGATGCGCGACGGGCCAGGCAGCCGCTGTCGATCGCGCTTCACGGTAACGCCGCCCAGACGCACTCCGAGCTGGCCCGGCGCGGCGTCCGTTTCGACGTGGTCACCGACCAGACCTCAGCCCACGACATGCTGAACGGGTATGTCCCCGCCCGCATGTCGGTGCCGGAGGCCGCCGCGCTGCGCGCGAGCGATCCCACGGCGTATCTGAAGGCGGCCTACGAGTCGCTCGCCGCGCAGATGCGGGCGATGCTCGAGCTCCAGCGCCTGGGTGCGATCCTCTTCGACTACGGCAACAACATCCGCGAGGAGGCCCACCACGCCGGCGTCACCGACTTCGCCTATCCCGGCTTCGTGCCGGCCTTCATCCGTCCCCTCTTCTGCGAGGGCCAGGGTCCGTTCCGCTGGGTGGCTCTGTCCGGTGATCCCCGCGACATCCTCGCCACCGACGACGCCCTCATCGACGCCTTCGGGGCCAACGAGTCTCTCGTTCGCTGGCTGCGCCTGGCCCGGGAACGCGTGCCCTTCCAGGGACTGCCGGCGCGGATCTGCTGGCTCGGCTATGGTGATCGCGCCAAGGCCGGACGCATCTTCAACGACCTGGTCGCCACGGGTCGGGTCACGGCCCCGATCGTGATCGGCCGCGACCACCTCGATTCCGGGTCGGTGGCGTCACCGAACCGCGAGACGGAGTCGATGCGCGATGGCTCCGACGCCATCGCCGACTGGCCCATCCTCAACGCGCTCCTCAACGCCTCCGCGGGGGCCACGTGGGTCAGCGTGCACCACGGCGGGGGGGTCGGCATCGGATACTCGCTGCACGCCGGCATGGTCGTCGTCGCCGATGGCACCCCGGAGGCTGCCCGCCGACTGGAGCGGGTGCTGACCACCGATCCCGGCACCGGGATCATGCGTCACGCCGACGCCGGCTACCCCGAAGCCGTGTCGGCGGCCCGACGCCACGGTCTCGACCTGCCGGGAATCACCACGTGAGCTTGACCGACGCCGACCTGGTCGTCGTCAACATCGGCGAGCTGGTGACCTGCGATCCGACGCTGGGCCAGGGCCCGCTGGGGGTCATCGCCAGCGCCGCGCTGGCCGCCGCCGACGGGCACGTCGTCTGGGTGGGCCGGGAAGCGGAGCTCGACCAGCGTCTGGCCGTCGGCCCTGCCGGGCCAGGCCTGGACCGCATCGACGCCCGGGGCGCGGTCGCGCTGCCCGGCTTCGTCGACTCCCATACCCACCTGGTCTTCGCCGGTTCCCGCGAGCAGGAGTACGCGCTGCGCGCGCGTGGCGCCTCGTACCAGGAGATCGCCGCGGCCGGCGGCGGGATCCTGTCGACGGTCGTGGCCACCCGGGCCGCCGACCTGGATGAGCTGGTGAACCTGGCCCGGCCGCGGCTGCGGACCGCGCTCGCCCACGGCACCACGACGATCGAGATCAAGTCCGGCTACGGCCTCACCACGGCCGACGAGCTGAAGATGCTGGAGGTGGCGCGGCGGTTGGGCAAGTTGCAGCCGGTGGACGTCCACGCCAACTTTTGCGGCGCCCACGAGGTCCCGCCCACCTATCGCGGCCAGACCGACGCCTACGTCGATCTCGTGGTGAACGAGATGCTGCCGGCCGTTGCCGAGCGCAACCTGGCGCGGTACGTGGACGTCTTCTGCGAGGAGGGCGTTTTCTCCGTCGCGCAGGCGCGGAGAATCCTTCAAGCCGGGGCCCGGCACGGGCTGCGGGCCAAGATCCACGCCGATGAGTTCGTTGCGCTGGGCGGCGCCGCGTTGGCCGCCGAGGTCGGCGCGCTCTCGGCGGATCACCTCCTGAAGGCCCGGGTGGAGGATGTCGCCCGGATGAAGGAGGCCGGCGTCACTGCGGCGCTGCTGCCGGGCACGGCGTTCTTTCTCGGTCTGCCCTACGCGCCGGCGCGAGCCTTTCTGGAGACGGGTGTTCGCGTCGCCCTGGCCTCGGACTTCAATCCCGGCTCGTCCATGGGCTGCAATCTGCAGCTCGTGATGACCATGGCGGTGAGCCAGATGAAGATGACGCCCGAGGAAGCGCTCCTCGGTGTGACCCGGCACGGCGCCTGGGCCATGGGCCTGGAAGGCGAGGTGGGTTCCCTCGGCCCCGGCAAGCAGTGCGACGTCGTCCTCTGCGATGTCCCGAACTGGCGGTGGCTCTCGTACTTCTACGGCGTCAACCACGTCAGCCGCGTCCTGAAGCGTGGTGAATTAGTCTATGCGCGATAAACCCACGCAGCCACGCCGCACCTCGAGCAGCCCACCCTCGGTCCAAGCCGGGCTTGCGGGCCCCGCCACAACAAGACTGATTCCCGATCTGGTCCTGACCGAGGCCGGCTGGGAGCCGGATCGCGCCGTGGCGATCGCCGATGGACGCATCGTGGCCGTGGAGCCCGCCAACCTACCGCGGCCGGGCGACGTAACGCTCAGGAACCGGGCGCTGCTCCCCGGCACCGTCAACGCCCACTGCCATACCTTCCAGTCGCTCCTGCGCGGGCTCGGCGACGACCTCGACTTCATGGCCTGGCGCGACCAGGTGCTCTACCCGTTCTCGGGGCGACTGGACCCCGATGGCATCGCGCTGGGCGCCGCCTTCGCCTTCGCCGAGATGCTGCGGCACGGCGCCACGACGTGCGTGGACTTCTTCTACCTGTCCGACGACGGGAACGAGAACGCCGAAGCGGTCATCGCGGCGGCCCGCCGCGTGGGCATCCGTCTCGTCCTGGCCCGGGCCCTCTACGACTGGGAGGGGGCACCCCCGCGCTATCGTGAGCGTGTCTCCGACGCCGCCCGTCGCACGCGAGAGCTGATCGCGCTCCACCGGAGCGACCCGACCGTGGCGGTGCAGCCCGCTCCGCACAGTCCCCACGGGGCATCGCCGGCCATGATCCGCGCCGGCTGGGAGGTCGCCGAGACGGAGGGCTGTCCCTTTCACATCCACGTCGCCGAGGGACAGTACGAGGGTGAGCGCACCGTCGCCGAGCATGGCGCCACGCCGATCCGGTATCTCGACAAGCTCGGAGTGCTCGGCCCGCGGACGATAGGTGTCCACTGCGTGTGGCTCGACGCCGAGGAAATCGCCCTGATGGGCGCCCGGGGGGCGGCGCTCGCCTACTGCCCGTCGTCCAATATGTTCCTGGGAGACGGCATCACCCGTCTGCCCGAGATGCTGCGGGCCGGGGTGCGGGTCGGGCTGGGGACCGACGGCGGCTGCACGAACAACCGGTTGTCCGTCTTCGAGGAGATGCGGATGGCCGCGTTGCTCCAGCGGGTGCGCCTGCTCGACGGCCGGGCCCTGGACGCACCCACAGCGTTCCGCCTCGGCACCCGCGCGGGGGCCGAGATCCTGGGACTGGCGGCCGGCGTGATCGCGACGAATCGTCTGGCCGATCTCGTCGCCGTGGACCTCGGCCATCCCTCGCTTCATCCCCGCACGGATCTTCTGGCCAGCGTCGTGTACGCAATGTCGGCGCAAGCCGTGACCGACGTGTGGGTCCACGGGCGCCGGGTGGTGGCCGATGGCCACCTGACGACGGTGGACATGGCCGAGCTGCTCGGTCGGGTGCGGCACCTCACGCGGGGGTGGCGGCGGTGACTGCGGTCATCCTGGACGGCGGCCCGCTGACTCTGGAGATGGTGGAGCGGGCCGCCCGGCAGGGGGCTCCCGTCGAGATTTCCGCTGGCGCCCGGCGATTCATCGCGGCCAGCCGGGCCTTCGTCGATCGTCTGGCCCGAGAGGGCTCACCCGTCTACGGCATCACTACCGGGGTGGGCAAGCTCAAGGACACGCTGATTCCCGCCTCTGAGCGGGCGCGCCTGCAGCGCAATCTGGTTCTGAGCCATGCCGGCGCGGTGGGCTCACCGCTGGCCGAGGAAGAGGTGCGCGCGGTGATGCTCCTGCTCGCGGCCTCCCTGGCCCGGGGGGCTTCGGGCGTCCGGGCCGAGCTGGTCGACGCCCTCGTGGCTTGCCTGAACCGGCGCGTGCATCCCGTGGTGCCCGAGCTGGGCTCGCTCGGCTCCTCAGGTGACCTGGCACCGCTGGCCCACGTCGCCGCCTGCCTCATCGGGGAAGGCGAGGCGTGGGTGGAGGAGCGCCGGGTGCCGGCTCGGGACGCGCTGGCCCGGGCGGGGCTGTCGCCGCTCCACCTCGAGGCCAAGGAGGGATTGGCGCTCCTCAATGGCACGCACCTCATGACCGGCCTCGGGGCGCTCGCCCTGCTCGATGCGTCCCGACTCGAGCAGGTTGCCGATGTCGTCGGCGCCATGTCCCTGGAGGCGCTCATGGGCAGCAACGCCGCCTTCGACGTGCGGATCCATGCGTTGCGCCCGCACCCCGGCCAGCTGGCCTGCGCCGAGAACCTTCGGCGGCTCACCGCGGAGAGCGCCATCATCGCCTCCCATCGCGATTGCACCCGCGTGCAAGACGCCTATAGCCTGCGCTGCATGCCCCAGGTCCACGGCGCCGCCCGCGAGGCCATCGCCTTCGCCCGGGCCATCATCACGTGTGAGCTGGGCAGCGTCACCGACAACCCGCTGGTGTTCGCCGACGACAGCCTGGTGCTGAGCGGCGGGAACTTTCACGGCGAGCCGCTGGGCCTGGCTCTCGACACGCTGGCCATCGGCCTGGCCCAGCTGGCCGGCATCAGCGAGCGACGCATCGACCGTCTGGTCAACCCGCTCACCAACGAAGGGCTGCCGCCATTCCTGTCGCCCCACGGCGGCGTGCACTCCGGCTACATGATCGCGCAGTATGTCGCTGCCGCCCTGACGTCGGAGTGCAAGCGGCTGGCCCAGCCGGCGAGCGTGGACTCCATTCCCGCCTCCGGGCTGCAGGAGGACTACAACGCGATGGCGGCCGGCTCGGCCTTGAAGGCCCGCGCGGCAATCCGGGCCCTGCGCCAGGTGTTGGCCATCGAGCTGCTCCTGGCCGCTCAGGCCCTCGACTTGCGCGCGCCCCTGAGCCCGGGGCAGGGCAGCGCAGCCGCCCGTGACGCCGTTCGTCGGCGCATTCCGCCCCTCGACCAGGACCGCTATCTCAAGACCGACCTCGACGCCGCCGTCGAGCTGGTGGAGCAGGGCGTCGTGCTGGCAGCCGTGGAAGAGGCGCTGGGCCCGCTCGACTGAGCGGGCGGCATGCCGACCACTGCCCTTGTCCTCGTCCTCGTCGCTGCGGTCCTGCACGCGACGTGGAACGCGCTGGGCAAGCAGGCTCGTCATCCCCTGTGCTTCCTCTGGTCGGCTGTCACGTTGGCGACTGTTGTCGGCGTTCCGGCCGCGCTGCCCATGCTGCTGACCGCCGGCGTTCCCCCGGCGGCCTGGCCCTACGTCATCGCCACCATCGGGCTGCACGCGCTGTACTTCTATGCGCTGGGGCGGGCCTACTACTCGGGGCAGTTCTCGGTGGTCTACCCGGTGGCCCGCGGCCTCGGCGTGGCGCTGGTGCCGGGGGTGGCCCTCCTCGTGTTCGACGAGTGGCCCTCGCCAGTGGGGGGGGCTGGTGTCGGACTGGTCGTCGTCGGCATCGTGACTCTCCATCTGGCCAGCGTGGGGCCGCAGGTCGCCCGCCTGGCGCGCCCGGACGCCGGCACCTGGTGGGCGCTGGCGACAGGGCTCACCACGGCCGCCTACTCGCTGGTGGACAAGGCCGGCGTGGCGCGTCTTCACCCGCTGCCCTACATTGTTCTGATGTTTCTGGGCATGAGCCTGATGCTCCTGCCCGTCGTGTTGTCCGAGTCCCAGGCGCTGCGGCGGGAGTGGCGCGCCAACTGGCGGACTATTGTGGCCGCCTCGGTGATGACGCTCGTCGCCTACCTGCTGGTCCTGTTCGCGTTCCGTCTGTCCAAGACGGCCTACGTGGTGGCAGCGCGCGAGACGTCGATCGTGCTCTCGGCGCTGATCGGGGCGCTGTGGTTTCGCGAGGGACGGCTGCTGCCGCGCCTGGCCGGCGCCGCAGTGATCCTGGGCGGCGTCGTCTGCGTGGCGTTGGCCCGCTGATGGCGGGCGGACAGCCCGAGCTACCGCGTGAGGGGAATGACGGCGGCGTCGAGCGAGACGGGGCCGTCGAGCTTGACATCGAGCTTGCCCTTGCTCATCCGGCAGTGCCCCTCGAAGAGCACCCCTTCCTCGACGACCACCACCGGCGCCTCGACATCGCCGAACACGCGGGCCGTGCCGCGGAGCTCTACGCGCTCGGAGGCGTTAACGTTCCCGACCACCTCGCCGCTGATGATCACCGTCCCGGCCCGGACTATGGCGTTCACGACGCCCTTTTCGCCGATGATGAGGGTGTCCCGGGTCTGGATCTCGCCGCTGAGCTTGCCGTTGAGCATCACGGTGCCGCTGAAGCTGTACTTGCCCTCGATCTCCGAGCCTTCGTCGATGAAGGCGCTGAGGTCGGCGGGCTTGACGGGCGGCTTGGTGGCCTTGCCGCCGAACATGGACATCAGGGCGCCTCCTTCGCACGCGAGGGCTGGGACATCACGTACTTCTTGGACTTACCATCCGCCGTGCAAGCGAGTCAAACTTTGGCGGCAGAGCCGGCGGACCCCTCGGGCTAGCGGCCCCCAGGCGTCACCGCCCCCGGCGGCCGGGGGCCCGCCCGCCCCTGGGGGTCCCTTGACCGGTCCCTAGCCCCCCTGTAAAGTTTGGTCCTCATCCCGGGACAGACCGAGGCCACGGTGCAGACAGGGGCGCGGGGAGGGGGATGACACAGCCGCGGGGTCAGGGCGATACGTCCCGCATCCTCTATGTCGAGGACGACCCGGGGAGCCGGCTCCTGGTCAGGAGCGTGCTGGAGCGGGTCGGCTACGTCGTGCTCGAGGCCGAGGACGGCATCACCGGGATCGAGCTCGCGCTGCGTGAGCGCCCGGCGCTGATCCTGCTCGACGTCAACCTTCCGGAGGTGGACGGTTACACCGTCGCCACCGCGCTCCGGGCCTTTCCCAAGCTCTCCGAGGTGCCAATCGTCGCGGTCACCGCCTACGCCGCGCCCGGAGATCGCGAGCGGACGCTCGTGGCCGGCTGCGATGGCTACATCGCCAAGCCCATCGACGTCGATGCGTTCCCCGGCCAGGTCGCCGACTTCCTGCAGGGCAAGCGCGAGCGGGCGGCGGCCAGCGACGAAGGTTACTACCTCAGAGATCTCAACCAGCGTCTGGTGTGCCGGCTCTTGCGCCAGCTCGACGAGGTCGGGCGGCTCAGCCAGGAGGTGGGGATTCGGGCGCAGCGCCTGGAGGACATCCACGACGCAGTGCAGGATCTCACTTCCGAGCTCGGGCCCGCGGCGATCCTGGAGCGCCTGCTGCCCCGCCTGGCCCGCGCGCTGCACGCCACGGACCTCATCGTCGAGCTGAGCTGCCCGCCCGGCTTGCGCCTGGCCGCCGCCGGCGGCCGCGCGCGCCGCGCCGGGACCACGTCGTCGAGTGGCACCGGGACGGATCTGGAGCTCAAGGTGCCCCTGATCGTGCGCGGCCGGCCCCTCGGCTTTGTCACCGCCCGCTGGCTCGAAGGTGCCGGCGCCACATTGGAAGAGGAGCACCTGTTCAAGATCGTCGCCAACCAGCTGGCGATCGCGATGGAGAACGCGCGGCTCTACGAGACCGAGCGCGCGGCCCGCGCGGGGGCCGAAAGCGGGCGGTCGCAGTCCGCCTTTCTGGCCCAGGTCAGCAAAGGCCTCACCGCCTCGCTGGACTACGACGACACGCTGGCCGAGATCGCCCGGCTCGCCGTGCCCGAGCTCGGTGACGTCTGCGTCCTGGATATGGTGCAGGGGGAAGACTCCCTCCGCCGCGCCGTGGTGGCCGTGGCCGATCCGCTCAAGGAGGGCTTGGCTTCGGCCCTGCAACGTTACTCTCCCGGTCCGGCGCCCCGGGTCGTGGTCGACGTGATTCGGACGGCGCAGCCGTACCTGATGACCGAGATCACGGAGTCGATGATAGCGGTCTCGGCGTGCGATGCGGAGCATCTCCGCCTCCTCCAGCAGCTGGGACCGCAGTCGGCGATGGTTGTTCCGCTCCTGGCGCGAGGGCGGACGCTGGGCGCGCTCTCGCTGGTCTCGCTGCGGCCGGAGCGGCGATACCGGGCCGTCGACCTCGATCTGGCCCAGGAGTTCGCCGCCCGCGCCGCTGATGCCCTCGACAACGCCCGCCTCTACGGCGAGCGGCAGGCCGCAGATCGGCGCAAGGACGAGTTTCTGTCCGTGCTCGCCCACGAGCTGCGCGCGCCCCTGGCCCCGATCCTGAGCGCCATGGCCATCGTCGAGCGCCACGAGGGCGATGAGTCCGCGTTGCGGGTGGCCCGGCAGATCGTCGAGCGGCAGGTGCGGCATCAGGCCCGGATCCTGGACGATCTCCTGGATCTGGCCCGCATCGGTCGCGGGATGATCGAGCTACGGCGGAGCCGGGTGGAGCTGGCCCGCGTCGTGGCCGACGCCCTCGACATCATCCGCCCCCTGGCTGAGGCCCGGCGGCAGGTCGTGCGCGCGACCCTGCCCGGCGAGGAGCTCGTGCTGTGGGTGGACGCCACGCGGCTCATCCAGGTCGTGACCAACCTGCTCGGCAACGCCTCGAAGTACAGTCCCGAAGGAGGCGAGATCACGATCGTCGCCGGCCAGGAAGGTGACCGGGCGGTGATCCGGGTCCGGGACAGCGGAGACGGCATCGCAGCGGAGCTGTTGCCCCGGGTGTTCGATCCCTTCGGGCCGCGGGGTACCGTCGCCGGCCGAGGCCGTGAGAGCGGTCTCGGCATCGGCCTGGCCCTCGTGCGTCGTCTCGTCGAGCTGCACGGGGGAACCGTCGAGGCCGAGAGCGGCGGCGTGGAGCGGGGGGCGTGCTTCACGGTCCGGCTGCCCCTCGGCGGCGCTGCCGCTCTGGCCGAGGGTGAGGCATCATTGGCGACCGTGGCCCCCCGTCACATCCTCGTCGTGGAGGACGATCCCGACGCGCGGCAGACGCTGCGCCTCATGCTCGAGCTCGAAGGCCACCACGTCGATGTGGCCGGTGACGGTGATCGCGCCATCGACCTGGCTGTGGCCCGGCGTCCCCAGGTTGTGCTGCTCGACATCGGGCTACCGGGGATCGACGGGTACGAGGTGGCCAAGCGCCTGCGGCAAGCTCTGGGGCCGGAGGTGCTCCTGGTGGCCCTCACCGGGTACGGCCGGCACGAGGACCAGCTGCGGGCCCTCTCGGCCGGGTGTGACGCCCACCTGCTGAAGCCGGTCGATCGCGAGTTGCTGAGACGCGTCATCGCGCGATAGCCGCGCGGGGAGCCTCGACATAGCCCCCTGATTGTTCAGGCGAAGAGGGTCCTCGAGAGGCGGGTCAGAAAGAACGGATCAGGCGAGCGACCCGCTCATCGTGCGACTGGAACGGGTCCTTGCAGAGGATGGTCTCGCGCTCGGGGTCGTTGAGCTTCAGGTAGACCCAATCCACCCGGTAGTCCTTACCCTTGAGGTTGGCCTGCCGAATGAACTCACCGCGCAGGCGAGCCCGCGTGGTCTGGGGCGGCAGGTGCTTGGCCTGCTCGATCGTCTCGTCATCGGTGACCCGGTCCACCATGTCCCGCCCTGCCAGCTTGTAGTAGATCCCCCGGTCGGGCCGGATGTCGTGGTACTGCAGATCCATGAGCGAGATCTTGGGGTCGCGCCAGGACAGGCGATGCCGGGTCATGTAACTCTCGATCCACTGGCGCTTGATGACCCAGTCCAGCTCGCGGTCGAGCTGGAGGGGATCGGCCTCGAGCTTGGTCAGCACGTCCGTCCACCGGGCCAGCACGTCCTTGGATACCGCGTCGGCGTCGATGGAGGCCACGTAGCGCGTGGCGTATTCCAGGTATTCGAGCTGTAGCTGCAGCGCCGAGATGGAGCGGCCGTCCTTGAGCTTGACGGTCTCCTTCAGGGTCGGGTCATGGGAGATGTCCCGGATGGCCTGGACCGGCGACTGCAGTGAGTAGTCGCGGTCGAAGAAGCCGTCCTCGATCATGTCGAGAACGAGGGCCGTTGTTCCCACCTTGAGATAGGTGGCCACCTCGGACATGTTGGAGTCGCCCACGATGACGTGCAGGCGGCGGTAGCGCTCGGCGTCGGCGTGCGGCTCGTCGCGGGTGTTGATGATGGAGCGCGAGGAGGTCGTGGCTCCCGAGATCTCCTGGCAAATGTGCTGGGCCCGTTGGGACAAACAGTAGTGGAAGCCCCGGGGGGTCTGTAAGACTTTGCCGGCTCCCGCGAAGATCTGCCGGGTGACGAAGAAGGGGATCAGCGCCTCGGCCAGCCGCTGGAAGGAGACGTCCCGGCTGACCAGATAGTTCTCGTGGCACCCGTAGGAATTGCCGGCCGAGTCCGTATTGTTCTTGAATAACAGAATGTTGCCGGAGATCCCGTCCTCCCGCAGGCGCTTTTCCGCCTGATGGAGCAGGTCCTCGACGATCCGTTCCCCGGCCTTGTCGTGGATCACAAGCTCGGTGACGTCGTCGCACTCGGGCGTCGCGTACTCGGGGTGGAAGCCGGTGTCCAGATACAGGCGGGCCCCATTTTCGAGGAATACGTTGGCGTTGCGGGCCCCGGGGATGACCTTTTCGAAGAGGTAGCGGGCGACGTTGTCCGGGCTGAGGCGGCGCTGACCGTTCAGGGTACAGGTGAGGCCATACTCGTTCTCGAGGCCGAAGATCCGCCGCTTCATGGTGCCCCTCAGCCTAACATGGTCTAGCGCACCGTGCCCAGCAGCTGAGCGATGGCCTCGGGAGGGATCCGCCGAAACTTCCGGCGCGCCTTGGTCCGATCCAGGACCGCGATTTCTAGATCCCGCTCGCTCAGCGTCTTGTTCTGGGTGACGTTGAGGGCTCGCACGCCCAGCTTCAGGGCCTCGCCCAGGTCCAGGCCCTCCCGGTAGTTTTCCTTGAGGAAGCGCCGGATCTCGTCGGCCTGGCCCCCCATGGCGGCATAGCTGCGCTCGTCCTCGATGGTGCCGTCATAGAGGATGTGGTAGACCTCGTTCCGGCCACCGTTGTCGTCGCCCACCTCCGCCACCAGCACCTCCACCTCGAACGGCTTGATGTCCTGGGTGAAGATGTTGCCCAGCGCCTGGGAGTAGGCGTTGGCCAGCGCCTTGGCGGTGACGTCGCCGCGACTGTAGGAGTAGCCCTTGATATCGGCGTGGCGAATTCCCGCGATCCGGAGATTCTCGAACTCGTTGTACTTGCCGACTCCGGCGAAGGCGATGCGGTCGTAGATCTCAGAGACCTTGTGCAGCAGGGTCGAGGGATTCTCGGCGACCAGCAGGATGCCCTCACGGTACTCGAGGGCCACGATGGACCGCCCGCGAGCGATGCCCTTGCGCGCATACTCCGCCTTGTCCTTCATCATCTGCTCGGGACTGACGTAGTAGGGCAGCGGCATGCTAGTTTCCCTGCCCGGACTGGGCGCGATCCTTCAGGATGCTCTCGCAGACGCGCTGGATTTCCCCGTCGGTCACCTCGGTGAAGCCGGAGCGGGTGATGATCTTCACCGTGGGGAAGATGCCGCGAACGAGGTCGGGTCCCCCGGTGCCTACGTCTTCGTCGGCGGCGTCGACGAGAGCCTCCAGAGCCACTCGCAGCGCCTCCTCGCGACTCATGTCTTTCCGCCAGAGCTTCTTGAGGGAGTCGCGGGCATCCTTGGCCCCCGACCCCTGGGCGTCGTAGTTCATCTCCTCGTAGCGGCCCCCGGTGATGTCGTACTTGAACAGGCGCCCGGCGCCCCCCTTTTCATCGAAGCCGGCGAAGATGGGGACGACGACCAGGCCTTGCAGCGCGGCGGGCAAGTTCATCCGGATCATCTGTCCCAGCTTGTTGGCCTTGCCTTCCAGCGACAGGTTGTCGCCCTCGACCTTCTCGTAGTGCTCGAGCTCCGTCTGGAACAGCTTGGCCATCTCCATCGCGGGGCCGGCCGCCCCCGCGATGCCGATGCCGGAATACTCGTCGCACTTGAAGATCTTGTCGATCCGACGACTGGCTACCTGGAACCCTGCCGTCGCCTGACGGTCCCCGGACATGATGACCCCGTCGCGATACTTCAGCGCCAGGACGGTGGTGCCGTGGGGCACGTCCGGACTCCGCTCGGCGGCCGGGCCCTGAGCCGCCAGCACATGGGGTGACTCGCGACGTAACAGGTCGACGAAGCTGGAGCCAGCGTAGTCGTTGAACGTGCGGACCCAGCGCGGCTCGTCCATAACGCCCCTATTTTACCCGTTCGCCCGCGAGTCGGGCGTGGGCTTTGCCCGCGCAAGTCCTGGGGGAGGCTCGGAGGGGGCCGTCGCGCCCCATAGGGCGCGACGGTGTGTCGCCCCTTCGATTGTCATACTCCTGCGCTGGGGCGGGAGATATTGCGCAGGAGGTCGCCGGCCGTGGGCGACTCCGTGAGGAGTTGTCGCACGTGCGCTTCGGTGCCCCGTAGCGGTTCCAGCATGAAGATCTTCTTGAGGGGGCCTTCCTTGAGGTCGAAGATCACGGAATCCCAGCTCGCCGACACGATCTCTTCCGCATAGCGCTGCAGGCACATGCCGCGGAAGTAGGCCCGGGTATCCTTGGGCGGATCGTAAATGGCCTTGGAGATCTCGTCGTCGCTGACGACCCGTTCGACGGCATCGGCCTCCTCCAGCTTGTAGTAGAGGCCCTTGCCGGGACGAATGTCGTGGTACTGGAGATCCAGCAGCTGAACCCGCGAGTCCGACCAGTCCAGGCGGTGACGAGCGGTGTAGTTCTCGATGAGCTGGCGCTTGATGACCCAGTCCAGCTCTCGCCCCAGCGCGGCGGGGTCCTCGGCCAGCCGATCCAGAGTATGCTCCCAGCGGGCCAGCACGTCGCGCACCCAGGGCTCGGCCTCGTGCTCGCGGTAGTAACGGTGGGCCAGGGCCAGGAACTCGCGCTGCAGGTCGATAGCCGTGACAGTGCGGCCGTCCTTGAGGCGGATCGTCTCGCGACAGGCGAGATCCCGGGACACCTGCCGGTAGGCGGCCACCGGGCCGTCGATCGAGAGATCCCGGTCGATGAAATCATCCTCCACCATGCTCAGCACGATCGCCATGGTGCCGACCTTCAGGTAGTTCGTGACCTCGCTCATGTTGGCGTCGCCCACGATCACATGCAGGCGCCGGTACTTCTCGGGGTCGGCGTGGGGCTCGTCCCGCGTGTTGATGATGGGACGGGAGTGCATGGTCTCCAGGCCCACTTCGGTCTCCAGGAAGTCGGCCCGCTGGGAGATCTGGTAGTCGCAGGGGTCGGCGTTGTTCTCGGCCCCTACCTTGCCGGCACCGGTGAAGATCTGCCGGGTGACGAAGAAGGGCATCATGTGCTGGACGATACGGGCGAATGGCACCCGGCGGTCCATCAGGTAGTTCTCGTGGGTGCCGTAGGAGTTGCCCTTGTAGTCGGTGTTGTTCTTGTAGATGAGGATCCGCTGCTCGGGCGGCGAGACCGCCTCCGCCCGCTGGCGGGCCAGGTTCAGCACCCGCTCGCCGGCCCGGTCCCAGATCACCAGATCGCGGGGGTTGGTGGTCTCCGGGCTCGAGTACTCAGGGTGCGCGTGGTCGACGTAGAAGCGGGCGCCGTTGGAGAGGATGAGGTTGATGAGGCGCGACTCCTCTTTGGAGGGGACGTCTTTCTCCTCCATGTACTCGAAGCCCCGGGCATCACGGAGGGGACTCTCCGCCTCATAGTCCCACCGGATGCGGGAGGAGCGGTAGGTCTCGTAGGAATTGATCAACAGCAGGGAGCTGAGGATCGGGTTGAAGTCCGGCTGATTCTTGACTGTGATCCCGTACTCGGTCTCGATGCCCATCACCTTGGGGATCGCCATTCATCCCTCACTCTGGCCCGCCACAGAAAACGAAACCCCCCGGTGGTCGCGTCTGGCGCGATCCGGGGGGGAATGGGAGGGGCGGTTTCCCCCCCCCATCGCAGTTACAGATACTGACCGGTGTTGACCACCCGTTCGACGCTGCGCTGCTTGTCCTTGGTCTCGTTCATCAGCGGCTTGACGTAGACGATGCGCTCGCCCTTCTTACCGGCGATCTTCGCCCAGTCGTCGGGATTGGTGGTATTGGGCAGGTCCTCGTTCTCCTTGAACTCCTCGCGCACGGCCGCCAGCAGGTCATCGTCCATGAGGCCCTTGGCCCCGCCCGCGATGTGCCGCTTGAGGGCCATCTTCTTGGCCCGGCGCACGATCGACTCGATCATGGCCCCGGAGCTGAAGTCCTTGAAGTAGAGAACCTCCTTGTCGCCGCTGGCGTAGGTGACCTCCAGGAACCGATTCTCCTCGCTGAGGCTGTACATCTTCTCCACGGTGACCGCGATCATGGCGTCGATGGCGCCCTGGGAGTCGTTGTGGCGCCGGATCTCGCTCTCGGCGATGGGCAGGTCCCGGGTCAGGTACTTGGCGAAGATGTCGCCGGCGGCGTCCCGGTCGGGGCGCTCGATCTTGATCTTCACGTCCAGGCGGCCGGGGCGCAGGATGGCCGGGTCGATGAGGTCCTGGCGGTTGGACGCGCCGATCACGATGACGTTGCGCAGCCCCTCCACGCCGTCGATCTCGGCCAGCAGTTGGGGCACGATGGTCGTCTCCACGTCGGAGGAGATGCCGGTGCCCCGGGTCCGGAACAGGGCGTCCATTTCGTCGAAGAAAACCACCACGGGGACGTCGTCGGCCGCCTTCTCCTTGGCCTTTTGGAAGATCTCCCGGATCTTGCGCTCGGTCTCGCCCACGTACTTGTTGAGCAGCTCGGGCCCCTTGATGTTCAGGAAGTAGCCCTTGATCTTCTCGCCCCGCTTCTCGGAGATCTTCTCGGCCAGGTTGTTGGCCACGGCCTTGGCGATCATAGTCTTGCCACAGCCGGGGGGCCCGTAGAGGAGCACGCCCTTGGGCGGGGTGAGCTTGTGCTCCTTGTAGTAGTCGGCGTAGAGGTAGGGCAGCTCCACGGCGTCCTTGATGGACTCGATCTGGGTGATGAGGCCGCCGATGTCGTCGTAGCCGATGTCGGGCACTTCCTCCAGGGCCAGGTCCTCCACCTCGCTCTTGGGCAGCCGCTCCAGCAGATAGCCGGACTTGGCGTCCATGAGGATGTGATCGCCGGTCTTGAGGCGCAGGCCGCGCAGCGGATCGGCGATGATCCCGACCTTCTCCTCGTCAGCCCGCAGGGTCACCACCGCCCGCTCGGGGTCCAGTTGCTCCTTGAGGATCACCACGTCGCCCTGGATCTCGTAGGTGGCGACCTCCACGACGTTGAGGCCTTCGTTGAGGATGAGCTCCTGGCCGGGTTTGAGGGTCTCGGCCTTGATGGCCGGGTGCAGGTTGACCTTCACCTTGCGGCCCTGGGCCAGGATGTTGACGGTACCGTCCTCGTTGACCGAGAGGTAGACACCATAGGTGGAGGGCGGGGCGCAGAGCTTATCGACCTCTTCCTTGAGCGCGGTGATCTGTTCGCGCGCCTCGTACAGCGCGTTCACCAGCTTCTCGTTCTGATTGAACGCCTGCACGAGCTGCCGGTTGGCCTCCCGGAGCTTGTTCTCCAGGACCATGAACTCCTTGGGCGTGTCTTCGAGCTTCTTGCGTAGATGCACCGTCTCTGCCTCGAGAGAGCGCACGTAGGCCTGCAGGTCCTGCACCTGGATCTCGTACTCGGTGAGCCGACGACGCGTGCCGGAATCCGACATGGCGGCGGGAAGGAACTTGGAGAAGCCTTCTCGACCGGGGCTACCCTTCTTGTCGAACTCCTTCATCACCTATCCCTCTTGTTCCGATCGCTGGTGAGCCGCATGGCACGGTCATCCAACTCGTGATGGAGTATGGCCACTACCCGCAGGAAAGTCAAGGTTCAGCGGCGTTTACGGCGCGACTTTGCCGTTTCGCCGGCGCCTTCACACCTGGGCCTCAGCAAATTCCGTACCGATTGGCGCCCGAGACCGTCTGTTCGTCAAACCGTTGGCGCCGCGCGAGGGTTCCACGTATAAGTGGCGTATATGCCCAACCGCCTCGCGTTCACGGCGCTCGCCGTGGCGTTCATCGCCCTGACGATATCCAACTCCCCACTTCGGGCCCAATTCGCGCAAGAGCGGCGGGAAATTCGGATCGGAATCTCTGGAGTTCCTACCGAGATCGAGCCCGGCATGGCATTAGAGGGCGCAGGCCCGCTGATCCAGCGACAGATCTTCGACACGCTCGTCGCCTACAATCCGGCCTCCACCGACATCGAGCCCGCCCTCGCCACGCGGTGGATTTCGTCCCGCGAGGGTCTCGTGTGGACTTTCATCCTGCGTGACAACGTGCGCTTCCATGACGGAAAGGCACTGAGCGCAGCCGATGTCGTCGCCAGTCTCGAGCGTCCATTGAAAATTGGAACACGGCCAGCGGCCGCCGTGTGGTCGGCACTCCTGCGCGGTGCGCCGGGGGTGGTGAAAGCCGTGCGCGCGGTTGATGCGCGGACGGTGCAGGTGATCCTCACCCAGCCCTACGCGCCGCTTTTGACAGTACTGGCGCATCCCGGGTTCGGTGTGGCCCGGCAGGTGGGAGCGGGGGCCGACGCGCGCCTGGTTGGGACCGGGCCCTATCGCCTGACCGATCTCTCAGGGGGCCGCGTCGTGCTCGAGGCCTTCCCCAACCACTGGGCGGGGCTACCCCACGCGGAGCGGTTGGTGTTCCTCGACATTGAGGACAATGACCACGCCGAGGCCGAGCTCAGCGCGCAGGCTCTGGATGTTTGGTTCCCTCCCGGTCCCCCGCGCCGAACCCAGGGAGCGCTGTCCATCCCGGGTCCCCGCGTGGGCTACCTGGCGTTTCAGACGGAACGCGATCTGATGTCCCGCAAGAAGATCAGGCAGGCTATCGCTGCTGCCATCGACCCTGCCGTGATCGGTGCCGCGCTTGGATCCGGCGCGGTGCCCCTGCAGTCCTATCTCCCGCCGGGGGTGTGGGCGAGGCGGGAGGGGTCCCCCGTGCTCGGCGGCGCGCGGAAGACGGTGATTGGGCTCCTCAAGGAGGGCCGGTGGCCGGCGGGCTCCAGCGTGACGCTGCTCGCACCTGACGACGCGGGGGCCGTCGACACCAAGGCCGTCGCGGAGGCCCTGCAGCTGAGCCTGGAGGCCGTGAACATCGACGTGAAGCTGCGCATCGAGCCGCCCGAGCTCGCAGCGGCGGCCCGGGCGGCCGGGGATCACGACATGACCCTGGCCGAAGCCACCGTGATCGCCGGCGACCCTCACCTCTTCCTCTACCCGCTCTCCACGAGCGAGGGGGCGGTCAAAGGCCGGCCGACCTTCAACGTGTCCTTCTACCGGAACCCCCAACTGGACGACGTCCTCGTCCGCGCGAGCCAACTGGCCTTCCGTCCCGAGAGGCAACGTCTCTACCAGCGGGCCCAGGCCGTGCTGGCGGAGGAGATGCCCTGGCTGCCCCTCTATGTGAAGCTGCTGTGGGCGGTGGCGCGGCCCGAGGTGCGGGGACTGCGGCTGCACCCGACCGGGTTCCCTCGTCTCTCCACCGTCTTGATGGAGGCAGGCTTGCCTGCCGGCCCCCTCGATCCCGCACCCCCGGGCGGGCGCTAGCACGCCGGGCTCGCGGCCCTCGGTACTGTGTGTTACAAGAGGTAGGCTCCCGCGTGCGCGATCGCGGGGCTCGTGTGTCGACGATGCCGACGATCAGTCAGACTACTGTCGAGAAGATCCAGTGGGTCTTCCCCGAGCACGCCGGCGCGCCGGGTTTGATCCACGGCGGCCGGATGATGGAGTGGATTGTCGAGGCCGGGACCCTGGCGGCCGCCCGGCTGGCCCGAGGCCATGTCGTACTCGGGGCGATGGATGACATCGACTTCCTCCACCCGGTGCGGGTCGGCGAGATCGCGATCCTGCGCGCCCAGGTCGAGCACGTCGGCCGGAGCTCGCTGGAGGTCGGGGTGCGGGTCTGGGCCGAGAATGTCGCCACGCGGCAGCGTAGCGTCACGCTCAACTCCCACCTCGTCTTCGTGAGCGTAGCGGAGGACGGTCGTCCGCGTCCCGTCCCGGACCAGATCGCGCCGGCCGATGAAGCCGAGGCCAGGCTCGTGGAGCAGGCCCGTCAGCGCCGCGACGTGCGGCTGGCCCGCTTCGCCCACCACCGGGAATCCACACACACCGTGAGATCGGGTGAGTCGGAGCCATCCAGCACCTGGGGCAGGCCACCCACGACCGTACCCGAGCATACGGCCCTCGCTCCAACAATTCGCACGGCCCCCGCTCCAACAGCCCCCGATACAATCTGGCGATTCGAGTCGGTGCGGCCGGTGCTGCCCGAAGACGTCTTGTTCGGCACCACGATATCGGCGGGCCGACTGCTGCGGCAGCTCGACGAGGCCGGCGGGATTCTGTCCATGCGGTACTGCCGCGGCCTGGTCATGACGGCGTGTGTGGACGCGATGGACTTCTACTCCCCGATCCACGCGCACGAGGTCGTGACCTTCCAGGCTGGCCTCAACCACGTCGGCACCTCGTCCCTCGAGATCGGCGTCACGGTGCTGGCCGAGAAGCCCTGGACCGGTGAGGTCCGGGAAGCCTGTACGGCCTTTCTGACCTTCGTGCACCTCGGGCCCGACCTGCGGCCGCGGCCCTGTCCGCCGTTCACGCCCCAGACCCCGGCCGAGCAGCGGCGCTGGGCGGCCGCGCTGGTCCGGCGCGAGCAGCGGCTGCAGCGGGTCAAGCGCCTGAAGGCGACCATCGTCAACGACAGCTCAGGGGAAAGAAGGTAGGACCATGTCAGGGCATTCACGCTGGTCGCAGATCAAGCGGAAGAAGGGCAAGACGGACGTCCAGCGCGGCAAGCTCTTCTCGAAGATCCTGCGCGAAATCACGGTGGCCGCCCGCAACGGTGGCGGCGACCCCAAAGTGAACATGCGCCTCAAGGCGGCCATGGAATCCGCCAAGGAGGCGAACATGCCGCACGACAACATCAAACGCGCCATCCAGAAGGGCACCGGCGAGGTGCCCGGCGAGGCCTACGAAGAGATCAGCTACGAGGGGTATGCCCCCGGGGGGGTGGCCGTCATGGTGCGCGTGCTGACCGACAACCGGAACCGTACGGCCCCCGAGATCCGGCACACCTTCGAGAAGAACGGCGGCAGCATGGGAGCGGCCGGCGCGGTGGGCTGGATCTTCGAGCGCAAGGGGATCATCCAGGTCGATGCCGAGCGGATCAGCGAGGATGACTTGCTCGCGCAAGCCCTGGAGGCCGGCGCCTCCGACATGAAGCGCGTGGAAAAAGTTTTCGAGATCGTGACAGCCCCTGGTGAAATGGACGCGGTCCGGGCGGCGCTGGAGCAGCACCGCGTGCCGGTGCTGCGGGCGGAGGTGATGTTCCTGCCCCAATCCACGGTGCGGGTGGAGGGCAAGGATGCCCCCGCGGTCCTGCGGCTCATCGAGGCGCTCGAGGAGCTGGACGACGTTCAAGCTGTCTACTCGAACTACGATATTCCCGACGAGGTTCTCGAGGCGATCTCGGCCGCCTGAGATGGCGGCCATGTCGACCGCGCGGGTGTTGGGGCTGGACCCGGGTCTGGTCGCCTTCGGCTACGGCGTCCTGGAGTCGGCGCCGGCGGGCCCAGCCGTGCTGGCCTCGGGCGTGATCCAGACGAACGCCCGGCTCCGGCTCCAGGAGCGCGTCCAGCAGATCTACGACGGCGTCGCGGCCCTCCTCGACGAGTACGCTCCCACCGCGGTGGCCCTGGAGGATCTCTACACGGAGTACCGCTTCCCCCGGACCGCGCTCCTCATGGCCCATGCTCGTGGGGTGGCTTGCCTGGCGGCCCAGCAGCGCGCCGTGAGCGTGCTGGCGATCGCTCCGGCCGAGGTCAAGCGCGCCGTCACGGGTAACGGCGCGGCCGGCAAGGAGCAGGTGGGGCGGGGGGTGCAGCGCCTGCTCGGCCTCGCGCAGGCGCCGGGACCCTCTCACGTCGCCGACGCCCTGGCCCTGGCCTTCACCGGGCTCAGCCGGCTCCGCATCCGAGGGGGCGAGGCGCCCCGACTCCGCATCGGAGGGGGCGAGACGCCCCTTCCGATACCTCCCCGGTTCACGCGTGGCTTCACCAAGGGTGCCATCGCCCCAGTGAGTGACAACCGATGATCGCGTCGCTGCGGGGGCGCCTGCGCCGACGGCTGGAGGACCGCATCGTGCTGGAGACGGGTGGTATCGGCTACGAGGTGCTGTTGCCGCCCATCGTACGGGGTGAGCTGCAGCACCTGGCCGCCGAGGAGGGTGACAAAGCCAGCGAGGTAGCCCTGGTGACCTACTATCACGCGACCCGCGACCAGCCCCGCCCCGTCTTGATCGGCTTCACCTCGGAGTTGGATCGGGAGTTCTTCGAGAAGCTGATCACGGTCAAGGACATGGGACCCATGGTGGCGGCGCGAGCCCTGGCCGCGCCAGTGGCGGAGATCGCTGCCGCCATCGCCCGCCAGGACGAGAAGTATCTGCGCTCCCTGCCCGGGATCGGCCCCCAGAAGGCCAAAAACATCGTGGCCCAGCTCCACGGCAAAGTGGCCAAGTTCGCCCTGGTCCACGAGGCGGTGGCCGAACCGGCGCCGGCGCCGGCCGCCGCCGCCGCCGGGGACGGGCTGCGCGAGCTCGTGTGGGAGGTCCTGGTCAAGCAGCTCGGCCACCGGCCCGGCGAGGCCTCGCAGCTCATCACCGAAGCCTTCAAGCGGCGCCCCGGCATCGCCTCGGCGGAAGAGCTCTTCGACGAGATCTATCGCGGGGTGAAGGGCGCGTGAGCCCGGCCCCCCTGGAGGACGCCCGGATGCTCAGCCGGATGGCCGCGCCCGAAGAGGCCCAGTTCGAGCGTCAACTCCGGCCGCAGTCGTTCGACGAATATGTGGGGCAGGAGCAAGCCGTGGCCAGCCTGCGGGTGTCGGTGCAGGCGGCCCGCCAGCGCGGCGAGTGCGTGGATCACGTCCTGCTGTATGGCCCGCCCGGCCTAGGCAAGACCACGCTGGCCGGAGTGATCGCCAATGAGATGGGCACGAATCTCGTCACCACGTCGGGGCCAGCGATCGAGCGGGGCGCCGACCTGATGGGCATTCTCACCAACCTTGCCGAACACGACGTCTTCTTCATCGACGAGATCCACCGGCTGCCCCGGGCGGTCGAGGAGTTGCTCTATCCCGCGATGGAAGACTTCGCGGTCAACTTCGTTATCGACCGCGGAATGCACGCCCGTACCCTCAAGTACTCCCTGCGGCCGTTCACGCTGGTGGCCGCCACCACCCGGCCGGGAATGCTCTCGGCGCCGCTCCGCGAGCGCTTCGGCATCCTGCACCATCTCGACTTCTACTCGCAGACCGAGCTGACCCGTATCGTCAGCCGCTCGGCCTCGATCCTGGGCGCCCGCGTCGAGCCCGAGGGTGCCGCCGAGATCGCCCGCCGCGCCCGGGGAACCCCCCGCATCGTCAACCGGCTGCTGCGACGGGTGCGGGACTACGCGCAGGTTGCCGGGGACGGCCTCATCAGTCTGGTCATCGCCCGGGATGCCCTGGACCGCGAGGGCGTGGACGGCCGCGGTCTCGATCGCCTCGATCGTCGCTTCCTGAGCGCCATCATCGACCACTACGCCGGCGGGCCGGTTGGCATCGAAGCGGTGGCCGCGACCATCAACGACGAGGCCGAATCGCTCACCGAGCTGGTGGAGCCCTATCTCTTGAAGATCGCATTCGTCGTCCGTACGCCCACGGGACGGCGGGCGACGCGCGAGGCCTACCTTCACCTCGACAAGCAACCCCCCGCCCCCGGGACCGGGCAAGCCGGGCTTTTCGAATGATCTCCGAGAAGATCGATTGGTCTAAGCACACGCAGCCGCACGCTCCTGAGGCAGGCCACCCACGTTTCGAGCCGGCCTCGCGGCACCCATTACAATGCCCGACATCGGCAAGCTGCTCATCGCGTTCGGGCTGCTGATCGCCGGCGTGGGAGTGATCCTGGTCCTCGCCGGTCGGGTGCCCTGGATCGGCCGCCTCCCCGGCGATATCCATATCCAGCGCGGAAACTGGACCTTCTACTTCCCGCTGGCGACTTCGCTGATCATCAGCGCGGTCCTCACGCTGATCGTCTGGCTGCTCGGTCGCCGCGGGTGACCAGGCCCCTGGTCGCTCGACGCCCCCGGGCGTTGGCCATTCTCGGCATCCTCGCTGTGCTGGCGGGGTGGGCCCCGTTCGCCGAGGGCTCGGGGACGATCCGGGTGGCGCTGGTGGAGTCGACGCGGAATGTGGAGCTTCAGGGCAGTGATATCGAGCTGCGCCCTCTGCCGGCGGCCGAGGACTCCGTCTGCGATCGCTGCCGCGGCCGCAGCTGGCGGGTGGCCCTGGTGCGCGCGGTGTGGACCGGCACCGCCGTCGACATCGATGGCCGCCAGGCTCCGGGGTTCCGCCTCCGGAGCGACCGCGCCATCCGCTTGAATGGTCGTGAGTACGGGGCAACCATCGATCTGGTTCGGCACGGTGCCGGCATGGCCGTCGTCAACGAGCTTCCCCTCGAGGAGTACCTGGTCGGCGTTCTCCGCGCCGAGGCCAGCGAGACCTGGCCGATCGAGGCCCTGCGTGCCCAGGCGATCGTGGCTCGCACCTACAGCGCTCACCACCGTGTGCTCGGCGGTGGACGGCCGTTTCACGTCGTGGCCTCGACGGCCAACCAGCTCTTTGCGGGGCGAGTGCCCGTCGCCTCTCCGCTGTGGGCGGCGGCGCACGACACGGCCGGGCAGGTTCTCCGGCTGGACGGAGGGCTGTTCCCGGCCTTCTATCACACCGAGTGCGGCGGTCATACCGAGGACCCGCGACTGGTCTTCGCGGCCCGCAACATGCCGGCGTTACGCGCCGTCGTCTGCCCCTTCTCGGCCGGCTCACCCCACTATTCCTGGAATCTCGACCTTCCCCTCGCCGACCTGGGCCACCTGCTACGTCGCCACGGCATCGACCTGGGCCGGATCACCACGATCGTGGTCAGCGAGCGGACGCCGTCGGTGCGCGCGGTCGCTGTCACGGTGCGGGGCACCCGGGGAACGGCGCGGCTGCGGGGCCACGACTTCCGTCGCATCGTCGGCTACGACACGCTGAAGAGCACCCTGTTCTCGGTGGCGATCGAGGGCCAGACGGCCCGCTTCACCGGCCGCGGTTACGGCCACGGTGTGGGCTTCTGTCAGTGGGGCGCGCGGGGGATGGCCGAGCAGGGCTACTCCGCCCGGCAGATCCTGGCTTTCTACTATCCGGACGCCACGCTGGGCCCGCTCGACACGCGGTGAGCCAACGGCTCCCGGTCCAGCCCGCCGACTTTGACCTGGTCGACATCCGCGTGGGCCTCGTCACCGAGGCCCGCGAGTTTCCCGAGGCCCGCCGGCCCGCGTACCGGCTGTGGATCGATTTCGGGCCTCTCGGCGTCAAGCGGGCCAGCGCCCAGATCACCCGGCATTACCGGGTCGAACAATTGATCGGGCGCCACGTCGTCGCGGTGGTCAACTTCCCGCCCAGGCAGGTGGGGCCGTTCGTGTCTGAGGTACTGGTCCTGGGCGCCTACGATGCGGAAGGTGCCGTGGTGCTGCTCCAGCCGGAGCGACCCGTCACGCCGGGGTCGCGGATCGGGTAGAGTTTCCGGACCGTGCGGCTTCGCGATCGTATCGCCCTCGTGACCGGCGCCGGTTCCGGCATCGGCCGGGCCATTGCGTTGCTCTTCGCCGAAGAGGGAGCCCGCGTCGCCGTCAACGATATCAACGCCGCGGCCGCTGAGGCCACGGTCGGCACCATGACGCCCGGACGGGGCCGCGCGCTGGTGGCCGACGTCGCCGACAGTGACCAGGTTCGCCAGATGTTCGCCGCCGTCGAGCGAGAGTTCGGCGGCCTCGACATTCTCGTGAACAACGCGGGAATCGCGGTGACCGGCGGCGAAGGCGAGACGCTCGCCGCGAAGTCCGAGGCCCGCCTGACGGAGACGCTGAGCGGGCAGGGTATCCAGACCCAGTGGGATATCACCCAGGAGATGAGCGACGAGGCCTGGCACCGTATGATCGCCGTCCACCTCCACGGCACGTTCTACTGCACCCGGGAGGCGCTCCGGCTGATGAGCCGGCGCAACCGGGGCGCCATCATCAACATGTCCAGCGTGGCCGCCCTCATGGGGCTCGAGAATGTGCCCCACTACAGCGCAGCCAAGGGCGGCATCCTGGCTTTCACGCGGGCGGTGGCTCGCGAGGTGGGCTCGCGGGGCATCCGGGTCAATGCCATCTGCCCCGGCTTCATCGATACCCCGATGACGGCGCCCATCCCCCTGCTCACGCGCATGGCGGTGGTGAGCCGCACCCCGCTCGGTCGGTGGGGCGAGCCTCGCGAGGTGGCGGCTACCGCGCTGTTCCTGGCCTCCGACGACAGCTCCTTCGTCACCGGGCAGTGGATCTCGCCCAACGGAGGCCTCTTCACCGGATAGGCCGAGGGCGCCGTCGGCCGGCGACATGTAGACTGAATGACGGTGGAGCTGGAGGCCTTCGACTACGACCTGCCGCCCTCGGCAATTGCCCAGGCGCCGACCGAGCGGCGCGATGGGGCGCGGCTGCTCCTGATCGACCGTGACAGCGGTGCTCTGGCCGATCGCGCCTTCGCCGACCTGCCGTCGCTCCTGCGCGCGGGCGATTGTCTGGTCGTCAACAACTCCCGGGTGATTCCGGCCCGGGTCGCGGCGCGGGACGCGTCGGGTCGCCCTGTCGAGCTCCTCTTCCTCGCCGGGGAGGCCGGGCCTCGCGCCCCCGCGCTGGTCCGCCCTGGCCGCCGCTGCCCAGTCGGGGCGCGCCTGCGCGCGGGAGGCGAGCCAGGCGTCCTGCTCACCGTCGTCGGTGTCGCGGCCGACGGGTCTCGGATCCTCGAGCGGCAGGACGGCACGATCGCCGAGCTGCTCGAGGCGCACGGGATGCCGCCGCTGCCGCCGTACCTGGCCCGGCACGCCAAGCCGGCCGCCGAGGATTGGGAGCGCTACCAGACCGTGTACGCCCGGCTCCCGGGCTCGGTGGCGGCCCCCACCGCCGGGCTGCACTTCACGTCTGAGGTGCTCCGGGCGTTGCGCGGGCGGGGGATCGAGGTCCACGAGGTCACTCTGCACGTGGGGCCGGCCACGTTTCGTCCCATCCGCACGCGACACGTCGAGGACCACGTGCTCGCGCCGGAACGGGTGTCGATCCCCGAGGCCGTGGCGATCGCAGTCAACACCGCCAGGCGGGAGGGCCGCCGGGTCGTCGCCGTGGGGACGACCACGACACGGGCGCTGGAAGGGTCGGCCGGCGCCGACGGCCGCGTGCGTCCCGTTGACGGACACGTCGAACTCTACATCGGACCGGGGCGTCGCTTCCAGGTCGTCGACGCGCTGTTGACCAACTTCCATCTGCCCCGCTCGTCGCTCCTGGTCCTCGTCGCCGCCTTCGCCGGCCGCGAGCTCGTCCTTCGGGCCTATCGTCATGCCGTTGCTGCGGGCTACCGCTTCTACTCGTACGGCGATGCGACGTTGATCCTATGAGCGCCAGCTTCGAGCTCCTCGCCCGTGATGGCGATGCCCGCCGTGGTCGCTTGCTCACGGCCCGCGGACCGATCGACACGCCAGCCTTCATGCCGGTAGGCACGGCGGGAACCGTGAAGAGCCTGACTCCGGACGATCTGCGGGAGGTCGGCGCCCAGATCGTCCTGGCCAACACCTTCCATCTGCTCCTTCGTCCCGGCCATGACCTGGTACGCGACCTGGGAGGCCTGCACCGGTTCATGGGATGGGACGGCCCGATCCTGACCGACTCGGGTGGGTTCCAGGTCTTCAGCCTGGCCCGGCTGCGGAAGATCACCGAGGAGGGGGTCGAGTTCCGGTCGCCGATCGACGGCTCCACCCACTTTCTCTCGCCGGAACTCAGTGTCGAGGTGCAGCAGGCCCTGGGCGCCGACATCATCCATCCGCTGGACGAGTGCCTGGCCTACCCGGCGACCCACGCCGAGACCGAGCGTTCGCTGGAGCTCACCCTGCGCTGGGCGCGGCGAGCCTGGACGGCCCATCGTCGGGACGGGCGGCCTGGCCAATCCTTCTTCGGGATCGTGCAGGGCGGTAGCTTCGCGGACCTCCGCCGGCGCGCCGTGGAGGAGACGGCGGCGATGGGCTGCGACGGCTATGCCATCGGCGGCATGGCGGTGGGGGAGCCGAAGGCCGCGATGTACGACCTCACGGCGGCGGCGGCGGCGCACCTGCCGGCGGATCGCCCTCGGTACCTCATGGGCGTGGGCAAGCCCGAGGACCTCGTGGAGTGCGTGGCCTGCGGGGTGGACCTCTTCGATTGTGTGCTGCCCACCCGCAACGCCCGCAACGGCCAGTGCTTCACCGGGGAGGGGCCGCTGGTCATCAAGCAGGCCCGCTACGCCCGCGACAGCCGCCCCCTCGACGAGTCCTGCGACTGCTATACCTGCCGGCGTTTCTCGCGGGCGTACCTGCGCCACCTCTTCGTGTCGGCCGAACTGCTCGCCTACCGTCTGCTCACCCTGCACAACCTGCGCTTCTTCCTCGACCTGATGGCTGGCCTGCGGACGGCGATTGCCGCCGGGACCTTTGCGCCATTCCGGGCTCGGTTTTTGTCCCGAAGTCTTGTATCATCCGAAGGCGTTTCGCGGGAGTCTGAACCGGAGGCCGACCTTCCATGAACGTCGTCCATGCCGCTGAGATCGCCTTCGCCTCGTCCGCGCCACCCGGAGGCTCGGGGACCAGCGCCGTCGCCATGCAGCTGCTCTTCTTCGCCGCGATCTTCGCCGTCTTCTACTTCCTGCTCATCCGGCCCCAGCAGAAGCAGAAGCGGGAGCGGGAACAGATGCTGACGGCCCTGAAGCGCGGCGATCGCGTGGTCACCACCAGCGGTCTGCACGGGACGGTGACGGGCCTCAGCGAGCACACCATCACGCTGCGGGTGTCCGATCAGGTCAAGCTGGAGTTCGACCGGGGCTCCGTGGGCCGGATCGTGACGGTGGGCGCGCCGGAGAAAGATGCCTAAGCACCTGGTGTCGCGTATCGGCCTGGTGGTCGCGGTCATCCTGGGCTCTCTCTGGTACCTCTACCCGCCGCGCTCGAGCATCAATCTGGGGCTGGACCTCCAGGGCGGCATCCACCTGGTGCTGGGCGTGGAGACCGACAAGGCCCTGGCCAGCCAGACCGACCGGGCTGCCGAGGACCTCAAGACCGCGCTGGAGCGCAAAGGGATTGCTGCCAATCGGGTCGCCCGCGAGGGCGATACGACGATCGTCGTCCAGCTCGCCTCCCCCAAGACGTGGAACGACGCCCTCACGGTAGTCGGCGACTTCGGCACCTTCGAGCGCCAGGACGAGGACCAGGCGGCCGGGCGCTTTCGTCTGGTCCTGAGCCCGCGCGAAGTGAGCCGTCTGCGCGACCTCGCCGTGCGTCAGGGGGTGGAGACCATCCGCAACCGGGTGGATCAGTTCGGGGTAGCCGAGGCCACGATCACCCGCCAGGGCGATGACCGCATTCTCATTCAGCTTCCCGGCATCCAGGATCCCGCGCGGGCCAAGGCCCTCATCGGCAAGACGGCGCTCCTCGAGTTCAAGTTGCTGGACGAGCGCACCCCGGTCGAGGACGCCCTGGCCGGCCGACTGCCTGAGGGCTCGGAGGTGCTCTACCAGCGGCGGATCGAGAAGGACACCAAGGCCGAGCGCCGGACGCCCTACGTGGTCCAGAAGCGCACCCTCCTGACCGGGGCCGAGCTGAACCGGGCCGAGGTACAGGCCGATCAGAACTCGATGGGGAACTGGCAGGTGGCCATCGAGTTCAATGCCGTCGGGGCCCGGATCTTCGGCGAGGCCACCGAACAGAACGTCGGCAAGCACCTAGCGATCATCCTCGATGGCAACGTCTATTCGGCCCCCCGCATCAACGAGCGGATCCCGGGCGGGCGCGCCGTCATCACCGGACAGTTCACGGTGGACGAGGCTCGCGACCTGGCCATCGTGCTGCGGGCCGGAGCCCTGCCGGCCCCGGTGACGATTCTGGAGGAGCGTACGGTCGGGCCCTCACTGGGCGCCGATTCCATCCGCAAAGGCCTCCTCTCCATCGCGGTCTCGGCCCTGGTGGTCTTCGTGTTCATGCTCGTGTACTACCGCCTGTCGGGCTTGATCGCCGACGTCGCCCTGGGACTGAATCTGCTGATCCTCCTGGCCTGCATGGCGGCCTTCGGGGCCACCCTGACCCTGCCCGGCATCGCGGGCATCGCGCTCACCATCGGCATGGCCGTCGACACCAACGTGTTGATCTTCGAGCGTATCCGGGAGGAGTTGCGCCTGGGCAAGTCCCCCCGCGCCGCCATCGACAGCGGGTTCAGCCGCGCTTTCGTGACCATCATCGACACCCACGTCACCGTGCTGGTGACGGCGGCCATCCTCTACAACTTCGGGACGGGGCCGGTGAAGGGCTTCGCGGTGACGCTGTTCATCGGGCTGGTGGCGAGCCTCTTCACCGCGGTGTTCTTTACGCGCCTGCTCTTCGATCTCCTGTACATGCGCCGGCGCCAGCCGGTGGCGGCCATCTCCATCTGACGCCGATGCTCGAACTGTTCCGGGCTCCCAACTACGATTTCATCGGCAAACGCAAGTGGGCCTACCTGGTATCGGCAGCGTTCATCGTGCTGGGAGCCGTGTCGCTGGTCGTGCACGGCGGGCTTCGGACCGACATCGACTTCGCCGGCGGGACGCTGGTGGAGGTGCGCTTCGAGCGGCCCCCCGCCATCGACCGTATCCGCGCGACGCTCACCGGTGTCGGTCTGGGGGACAGCATCATCCAGCAGTTCGGGGAGGCCCGGGACTTCATCATCCGCCTGAAACTGGGCGCGGCCGCGACGGACCCCGGCAAGACCGTGCAGCAGGCCCTGGCCAGCGACGCCGGTCTGGGACCGTTCGAGATCCGACGCGTGGAGTTCGTGGGGCCGCAGGTGGGCCGCGATCTGCAGTTGCAGGCGCTGTATGCGGTGCTGGCCGGCCTGGCCGGGATCCTCATCTACGTGGCCGTCCGCTTCGATCTCAAGGGCGGCATCACGGCTATCGTCGCGCAAACCCACGACGTCGTGGTGTCGATCGGCGCGCTCTCCCTCACCGACCGGGAGTTTTCCCTGCCCGTGCTGGCCGCGCTGCTGACCGTGATCGGCTATTCGGTCAACGACAAGATCGTGGCCTACGACCGCGTCCGGGAGAACCGGAAGCGGGCGGGCTCACAGCGGGGACAACCCTTCGCGGTCCAGATCAACACCGCCATCAACCAGACGCTGTCCCGAACGCTCCTCACCGGTCTCTCGGTGCTGTTTGCCGCCGGCGTCCTGTTCCTCTTCGGGGGGAAAGTGCTGGAGGATTTCGCCTTCACGCTGATCGTGGGGGTGGTGGCGGGCACCTACTCCACTATCTACATCGCCGCCGCCCTGATCGTGGACTGGACGCAGTACCTGGAGAGCAGGATTCGCCGGTCGAAAAAAGCGGTGGCGAAGGCCTGAGGAGCATGTAAAACTACATGTTTAATCAAGGGTTAATGCGCGGTGACCCGACTCGAGACGCTGCTGGAGGAGGTTCCCAAGTACCAGCCAGGCGCTGACCTGGAGGTCTTGAGCCGCGCCTATCGATTCTCCGAGCAGTTCCACCGTGGCCAGCAGCGCGCCTCCGGCGAGCCCTACGTGTCCCACCCCCTGGAAGTGGCCCGCCTCCTCGTCGACTTCAAGATGGACGTCCTCACGGTCACCGCCGGCCTCCTCCACGATGTCCTCGAGGACACCAAGGCCACCAAGGGTGACCTGGAGCGGGAGTTCGGCCGGGAGATCGCCGACCTCGTGGACGGCGTGACCAAGCTGAGCAAGCTGGCCTTCTCCTCCCGGGAAGAGCGTCAGGCCGAGAATTTCCGCAAGATGCTGGTGGCCATGGCGCGCGATCTGCGCGTCCTGATGATCAAGCTCGCCGACCGGCTGCACAACATGCGGACCCTGCAGTACCTGCCTGCCGACAGGGCCCGCAAGATCGCCCAGGAGACGCTGGACATCTACGCGCCCCTGGCTCACCGGCTGGGTATGGCCAGGGTCAAGGCCGAGCTGGAGGATCTCGCCCTGCGCGCCCTGCACGCCGAAGCCTACGTCGATCTCCAGCGCCGGGTGGCCAAGCGGCGGCTGGAGCGGGAGGCCGAGATCGGTCAGGCCATCGCCATCCTCGAGCGCAAGCTCTCGGAGGTCGGCATCGAGGCCCAGATCCGCGGGCGCCCCAAGCATTTCTACTCGATCTGGAAGAAGATGCACGACCAGGGCCGGGAGTTCGACGAGATCTACGATCTCACTGCTGTCCGGGTGATCACGAACTCCGTCCGGGACTGCTACGGTGGCCTGGGCGTCATCCACTCCCTGTGGAAGCCGGTACCCGGCCGCTTCAAGGACTTCATTGCGATGCCCAAGGTCAACATGTACCAGTCGCTCCACACGACGGTCATCGGCCCCAAGGGCGACCCGGTGGAGATCCAGATCCGGACCGTGGACATGCATCGGATCGCCGAGGAAGGGATCGCCGCCCACTGGCTGTACAAGGAGCGAAAGACCGGCAAGGACAAGTTCGACGACTCGATGCTGTGGCTACGCCAGCTCCTGGAAACCCAGCAGGACTTGAAGGACCCCCAGGAGTTCCTCGACACGGTGCGCGTCGATCTCTTCCCCGATGAAGTGTACGTGTTCACCCCCAAGGGCGACGTCAAATCGCTGCCCGAGGGCTCCACCCCCATCGACTTCGCCTACGCGGTGCACTCCAAGGTGGGGGAGCACTGTGTGGGCGCCAAGGTCAACGGCAAGCTGGTGCCGCTACGCACCACGCTCCAGCAGGGCGACATCGTGGAGATCGTCACCTCGCCCAACCAGCACCCCAGCCGCGACTGGCTCCAGATCATCAAGTCCTCGCGGGCGCGCTCCAAGGTCAATCAGTGGCTCAAGATCGAGGAGCGCACGCGTTCCATTGCCCTGGGGCGCGAGCTCTTCGAGCGAGAGGCCAAGAAGTATCGGGTGAACGGGTCCGCCCTGCTGAGCGGAGAGGAGGCCCGGAAGGTGGCGGCCGATTTGGGTTTCCCGGGCGTCGACGACATGCTGGCCGCCATCGGGTACGGCAAGAGCTCGGTCCCGCAGATCCTGCACAAGCTGGCGCCGGCGGCGATGCTGGAGGTGCCCGAGAAGCCCAAGGTGACTCCGGCCACCCGACCCAAGGCCGAGCAGGGGGTGCGGATCCGGGGCGTGGACGATCTCCTCGTCCGCTTCGCCAGGTGCTGCAACCCGCTGCCCGGAGACGCCATCGTCGGCTTCATCACCCGGGGACGCGGACTCACCATCCACGCCCGCGACTGCCTCACCGTGGCCAAGAGCGTGCTGGACCGCGAGCGCCTGGTGAACGTGGAGTGGGATGTGGAGGACCCGGCCACGCGGCCCGTCCGCATCGCCGTCTACATCGGGCGTGACCGCCCCGGCCTGCTTTCCGAGATCACCGGCGCCATCTCCTCGAAGAAGGGCAACATCACGAAGGCTGAGGTGACGGTCACCGACGACCGGCGCGGCATCAATCACTTCGTGGTCGAGGTGGCCGACCTGGACCAGCTCCAGGGGATCATGACCGCGATTCGCGATGTTCCCGACGTCATCAACGTCGAGCGGGTCCGCGGCCTCTAGAAGTGGGCGATAGCGGCTGGCCCACCGCGATGACCCGGGTCCAGTTCGAGGCGCTGGTGGAGCGGGCTCTGCGACGGCTGCCGCGCGCTTTCCGCGAGAAGCTGGCGAACATCGCTGTCGTGGTGGAGGACTGGCCCGACGACGAGACGCTGGCGGACATGGGTATCGAGCCGCCCGACACGCTGTATGGGCTCTACCGGGGCGTCGACCTGCCCCGCCGGGACTCGTTCTACGGCAACGTCCTGCCCGACACCATCACGATCTACCAGGGTCCAATCGAGGAGGACTGCCGGGACCCCGACGAGATGACGGAAGTGGTCCGTGACACGGTCGTCCACGAGATCGGACACTACTTCGGGCTCGACGACGAGACCATGCACCAGATCGAGGACGGCGAGGAAGATTAGCCCGGGCGTTTCAGCGGTTGGCCTCCCCCCGAGTCACGGCAGCGTCGAACAGGGCCGGGAATACCTCGAGGGCTTCGCTGTCTCCCGACACCTCGACCCGCCGATCGCGCACGGCGATCCGGGGGCTCAGGACCCCGCTCATCAGGGCCAGGATGGTCGACGGCTCTGCGCTCAGGGTGACGTCAGCGGGCTCGAGTTGATTGCTGATCGTGGTACCGCCCGGCCCGCCGGCCACTCTCAGGATGACCTCGGCCCGCCGGTCTCGCATGCGGATGAGAAACGAGCGCAGGGGAGTCGGCTCCCGGCGCGCGCAGGCGGCCAGGGCCAGGCGAAGCCAGTCGGCCTCGAGTCGCTCCCGCGGGCGGGCGTGAACAAGGAAGCGGGCCCCCCAATGTGCCAATGCGAGCACGGCAGGCTCGAGCCCTCCTCCCGTTTCGGTCAGCTCGTAGACTACGGCCGGGGCTGGCCGATCGAGGACCCGGCGGCTGACGAGGCCGTCGGTTTCCAGGCGCGCCAGCCGAGCCGTGAGCACGCTGGCGCTGATGCCGTCCAGTCGCTCTCGCAGGTCAGTGAAGCGCTTGGCTCCGAGCAGCAGCTCGCGGAGAATCAGCAGCGTCCAGCGCTCGCCCACCACCTCGGCCGCCCGTGCCAGCGCGCAGAATTGCGGGTACCGGAAGTCCGCCATGGTGGGCCCAGCGTACGGTGAGTTCTAAAAAAGAACAATATAGTTCTTTTTTGGAATCAATCAGGAGCCAGCGACCCCCACTCGGTGATGCCAGGTGCAGGTCTGACCTGTCCACTGTTCTAGGAGAGGGCTATAAGTTTCCTCTTGACAGGGAGTTTCAATAGTCCTTATGGTTTCAGCAGATGCTGAAATGCGTGGGGCAAGCGAAAGATGCTGAAATCGGGGGAGATTCGACGGCAGGCGGTCCAACGGCTCCGCGAGCTCTTCCCAAAGGCGAAGGACTGGACGGAGACGCCGGATGTTCGGGCCGGCAATCAGGCCGCGGACTTGCGGATCACCTTCCGTTTGGGGGAGCAGGAGCACTGCCTCGTGCTTGAGGTGTGTTCCCTCGGCCAGCCGCGCCAGATTCGGGCGGCGGTGACCAGGCTGAGCGAGCTCCGCAGGGAGCTTCCGACGGCCTATCCCATGGCCGCCGCGGTCTACATCGGCCCGCAGAGCGCTCGCATTCTCAAGTCCAATAACCTCGGTTACATCGACCTGTCCGGCAACTGCTATCTCGCCCTGGAGAACGTTCACATCGAGAAGGAGGGCAAGCGGAACGTCCGGCCGTCCACCCGTCCCCTCCGCTCACTGTTTGCCCCCCGGGCCACCCGCGTCGTGCGTGTCCTCCTTACCGACCCGGCACGCGCCTGGAAGCTGGAGGAGTTGGCCCGGGCAGCCGAGGTCAGTCTCGGCCACTCCCACAATGTGATCAAGCGCCTGGAGGAGCTGGCCTGGGTCGACCGTGATGATCGGCAACGCATCCGGCTCGCCAAGCCCGCCGACCTGCTGGAGAACTGGGGGGAATCCTACACGTATCGCGAGAACGAGATCTCCTCCTACTTTGTTCCGACGCGCGTCACCCGCACCTTCATGGCCGACGTGGCTCGGGCGGCGACAGCGGCTGGCCAGCGCTACGCCTTTTCCCTCAACGCCGGGCTCTCCCTGGTGGCGCCCCACATGCGGACCCCGGCCGTGCACTGCTATCTGGAGGGCGATCCCGCCCCCGTGGCTGTCGCCCTCGGGCTGCGGTCCACGACGGAAGGGGAAGGCGGGCTGCACCTGCTCACGCCCTATGATCCCGGCGTCTTCCACGGAGCACTGGAGAAGGCTGGCCTCAAGGTGGTTTGCCTTCCGCAGCTCTACGTCGATCTCCTGCACTACGAGCGCAAAGGAGTCGAGCAGGCTGAGCACCTGCGCCGCGAAGCGATGGGCTACTGAAGGCGAAGGAAGGGGGGTGAACGCATCCATGGCCAAGAAGAAGGCGGCCAAGAAGAAGAAGAAGTAGAGCCGACAGCGGCTCGAAGCAATGCCCCGACGAGAGGAGGTGAGAACTTAATGGCCAAGAAGAAGAAGGCCGGCAAAAAGAAGAAGTAGCGTCGTTCCCCGGGTGGGGGGTGGCGGCCTCCCACCTTGCCAAAGGACCGGGAGGGGGCTTCGCCCCCTCCCGTTGTGCCGTCGGTGCTTAAATAGCCTTGGTGACCTTTCCCGCCTTGAGACAGCGGGTGCAAACGCGGAGACGCTGCGGCTTACCGGCGACGAGGGCCCGCATCGAGACCAGGTTCGGCAGCCAGCGCCTCCGCGTAAGCTTGTGGGCGTGGCTGATGCTGTTTCCGACCGCGGGGCCCTTCCCGCAGATGTCGCACCGCTGGGCCATGCTCACTCCTTCGGTATGAACGGGTTCGCGTGGGGCGGACCTTGCTTATAGCACGGCCCCCGGGATGACGCAAACTTCGGGAGGCCCCGCCCTGGCCACGCCGCTGCAGTATCTCAAGGGCGTCGGGCCTCGACGGGCGGCGCTGCTGGCCAAGAAGGGACTCCACACCGTGGAGGATGCCCTCTTCTTCATCCCCCTGCGCCACGAGGACCGCACCCGGCTCACCCCGTTCCAAAAGCTCCAGCCGGGCCAGGCCCAGACATGCTCCGGGGTCATCGTGGGGCTCAGCCCGCCTCCGCCCGGGCGCGCCCGGATGCCCTTCTCGGCCGTGCTGCGCGACGAGAGCGGCTTCGTGACCGCGAGCTGGTTCAAAGCCGCCTACCTGGGGCGGGTCCTCAAACGCGGCCAACGACTGGTCCTGCACGGTCGCGTCGGCCGTTACCGAGGCGCCACCACCCTTCAGCATCCGGATTTCGAGATCGTAGAACACGACGACGAGGATCGTCTGCACACCGGTCGGCTCGTCCCCGTCTATTCAACCACCGAGGGGCTCACGCAGCGGCCCCTGCGCCGGCTCATGTGGAGCCTGGTGGAACGCTTCGCCAGCGACGTCGCCGAGATCCTGCCCGAGCCGGTGCGCCGCCGGCGCCGCCTGGTGGCCCTGGCCGCCGCCATCCGCGACGGACACTTCCCGAAGACGGAAGAGGCCCAGGCGGCAGCCCGGCGGCGTCTGGCCTTCGATGATTTTCTCTTCCTCCAGCTCGGGCTGGCCATCCTCAAGTCCAGGACGGCGCGGGCCCCCGGCATTGCAATGGACCCCCCGGGCGCGCTGGTGGCCCGGCTGCGGGCAAGCCTGCCCTGGTCGCTCACGGGCGCCCAGGAGCGGGTATGGGAAGACATCCGGCGTGACATGGCCGCGCGCGCGCCCATGCATCGGTTGCTCCAGGGTGACGTAGGCTCGGGCAAGACCGTGGTGGCCGCGCTGGCCGTCCTCACTGCCGTGGAGGCTGGCTATCAGGCGGCGGTGATGGCCCCGACCGAGATTCTGGCCGAGCAGCACTTCATGACGCTGCGCCAGCTGCTGGAGCCGCTTGGGGTCACTGTCGCGCTGTTGACCTCGTCGGTGAAGGCGCGGGAGCGCGCGGCCCGCGTCGCGGAGGCCGCGGCGGGGCGGGTGGATTGCGTGGTGGGCACGCACGCTCTCGTGCAGGAAGCGGTGGAGTTTCGGCGGTTGGGCCTGGCGGTCGTTGATGAGCAGCACCGTTTCGGTGTCGCCCAGCGGGCGCGGCTTCGCGCCAAGGGTGAACATCCGGACCTCCTGGTGATGACCGCGACTCCCATTCCGCGCACACTGGCCCTCACCCTGTACGGCGACCTCGACGTGAGCGTGCTCGACGAGCTGCCGCCCGGGCGCCGGCCGGTGAAGACGGTGGCCCGGACGGAGAGCAAACGAGGCGAGATCTACGCCTTCCTGGGCGAGCAGGTGAAGGAGGGGCGGCAGGTCTACGTCGTCTACCCGCTGATCGAGGAGTCGGAGGCAGTGGACCTCAAGGCGGCGACCGACATGGCCCACCATCTCGCCCGCGACGTCTTTCCCGATCTCAGCGTGGGCCTCCTGCACGGGCGCCTGGGCATCGAAGACAAGGAGGACATCATGCGCCGGTTCAAGGCCGGCGAGATCCACATTCTCGTCTCCACCACCGTCATCGAGGTGGGCATCGACGTACCCAACGCCGCCGTCATGCTGATCGAGCACGCCGAGCGGTTCGGATTGTCTCAGCTCCACCAGTTGCGCGGCCGTGTCGGTCGGGGTCCCTGGAAATCCTATTGCATCCTGCTGCACGCCAGCCACGTCAGCGAGGAAGCCCGCCGGCGCATCGACGCCATCGTGGCCACCCAGGATGGTTTCCGTATCGCCGAGGTCGACCTCCAGCTCCGAGGCCCCGGGGAGTTCTTCGGTACGAGGCAGTCGGGCCTGCCCCAATTCCGCGTGGCCGACCTCCTCCGGGACGCACCCCTGCTCGAAGAGGCACGACGCGAGGCCGCCGCTCTGGTCGCCGCCGATCCCGAGCTTCGCGACTCCGAGCACCGGGCCCTGCGCCAGGGGCTCCTCGCCCGGTGGCGGGGCAAACTCGCCCTGGCGAGTGTGGGGTAACTGGTGATCACGACTCGGATCGCGTGGGTGAACAACCTCCCGGGCGGTTCCGGCGGGGTGCGGGCGTGGCGAGGCCCGTGATCGGGACTCTGATCGCGTGAGAGAACAGACGAGCGGGGGATTCCGGCGGGGCATGGGCGTGGCGAAGCCCGGGTGCCCATGCCCAATCCAATGAGAATCATCGCCGGCGCGTTCAAGGGGCGTCGCCTGGTGACACCGCGAGGGTCCACTACCCGCCCGACTGCAGACCAGGTGCGCATCGCTCTCATGGACACGCTGGCGCCCTGGCTCGGGGGCGTCCGCTTCCTCGACCTCTTTGCCGGGGCCGGTGGCGTCGGGCTGGAGGCCCTCTCCCGAGGCGCGGCGCACGCCACCTTCGTGGAGCGTGACGCCCGCGCCGTAGACGCGCTGCGGCGCAACGTCGCGACGCTGGGGCTCGAGGAGGTTGCCCGGGTCGTCCCCGCGGAGGTGCGTCGCGCGTTGGCCTGGCTGGAGCGGCAGCGCGAGCGTTTCGGCGTGGTGTTCCTCGATCCCCCGTACGAGACAGCGGTGATGGCCGAGGTCCTCGCCGCGCTGGGAACGGGTCGGCTGCTGTCACCACCCGCGCTGGTGGTCGCTCAGCACCTCAGCAAACGTCCACCGGGTGGCGAGGCCGGCATCCTGCGCGCCTATCGCACCCGGCGATTCGGGGAGACAACCTTGACTTTCTTTCGCGAGCCAGCCTACGATGCCCCGGCTGAATCACCGCCGGCAGGAGATTCCTAGTGGCCAAGCGTGCCGTCTATCCGGGAATGTTCGATCCGATCCACAACGGCCACAGCGACGTCATCCAGCGGAGCCTGCGCATCTTCGACGAGCTCATCGTGGCGGTGGTCGCCAATCCTGCCAAGGCGCCGCTGTTCTCGGTGCAGGAGCGCATGGAGATGATCGACGAGGCCACCGCCGATCTGAAAAACAACTTCCGCATCGTGGCCTTCGACGGGCTCCTCATCGACCTGGTGGCTCGCGAGCGGGCCGACTGTATCGTGCGGGGCATCCGCGCCGTCTCCGACTTCGAGTACGAGTTCCAGATGGCCCTCATGAACCGCAAGTTGTCGGCCACAGTGGAGACGGTCTTCCTCATGCCCCACGAGAAGTACACCTATATTTCCTCGCGGTTGATCAAGGAAGTGGCCAGCTACGGCGCCGCGGTGGCCGGGCTGGTCCCGCCGGTCGTGGAGAAGCGGCTGGCGGAGAAGTTCCCCCCCAGATCGCCGGCCTGACGCCGGCCAAGGAGCAGGCAGCGTGCTCGCGGATCGGATGAAGACGCTCGCCCCGTCATCGACGCTGGCCGTGCAGGCCCAGGCCAAGGCATTGCGTGCGCAGGGCGTCGATGTCATCTCCTTCGGCGCCGGCGAGCCCGACTTCGACACCCCCCAGCGCATCAAAGACGCGGCGATTGCCGCCATGCGGCGCGGGCAGACGAAGTACACCGAGGTTGGCGGCATCCCGGAGCTCAAGGCGGCGGTGTGCGCCAAGTTCAAGCGCGACAACGAGCTGGACTACGACCCCCCCGACGTTCTCGTCTCGGTGGGAGCCAAGCACACGTTGTTCAACGCCGCGGTGGCCCTGCTCAATCCGGGCGACGAGGTGCTGGTGCCGCAGCCCTACTGGGTGTCGTACCCGGAGCAGATCACGCTGATCGGGGCGGTGGCCGTGGCCGTACCGACGGAGGAGCGCACCGGGTTCGACCTGGACCCCGACCGGCTGCGGGCTGCCGTCACGTCCCGGACCAAGGCCGTGATCCTCAACAGCCCGAACAACCCGACGGGAGCGGTGTTTTCCCGGGCGGCGGTGGAGGCCGTCGCCCGCCTGGCCGTCGAGCGCGGGCTGTGGGTGATCTCCGATGAGTGCTATGAGGCCCTGACCTTCGCGGGGCGCCACGTGTCCATCGCCCAGCTGGGTGGGGAGATCAAGGCCCGCACGCTGGTCGTCAACACGTGCTCCAAGGCCTATGCCATGACCGGCTGGCGCATTGGCTACGCGGCCGGCCCCCGGGAGCTGATCCGGGCCATGACCGACGTCCAGAGCCAGGTGACCTCCAACCCCTCGTCGATCGCCCAGTGGGCGGCCGTGGAAGCCCTGACCGGCCCCCAGGACGACGTCGCCGTGATGGCCGCCGAGTTCGATCGGCGGCGTCGGATCATCGTCGAGGGGCTCAACGCGCTGCCGGGTGTCCGCTGCGTGATGCCCAAGGGGGCGTTCTACGCCTTCCCGAACATCGCCGGCCTCCTGGGGCGGCGGACGGCCGACGGCAAGCGGCTGGCCTCCTCAACCGACGTGACCGGGTTCTTGCTGGATCAGGGTCGGGTGGCGGTGGTGCCGGGCCTCGACTTCGGGTCCGACGCGCACGTGCGCCTGTCGTACGCGACGAGTGCCGAGCTGATTCGCGAAGGCCTGGCGCGGATGGACCGGGCGCTGCGCAGCCTCGAGTAGCCACCACCGGCGGCAGCCCGGCGGGGCACCGTCATGACCTCCTCTCGGCGGCGGCGTGTGGACCCGATTCACGTGCCTCCCGAATGGCAAGAGGCGGTCCGGCGAGCCCAGCGGGCCGCGGTCACAATGGTCATCGGCGAGACCGACACGGGAAAGACCACCTTGGTGACCACCATCGCCAACACCCTGGTCGCCCGGGGTGTCGGCGTCGCCGTAATCGACGCCGACCTGGGCCAGTCCGAGATCGGCCCGCCCACCACGATCGGGCTCGGCCGGGTCCCGCGCCGGCTCGAGCGGCTGGCCGATGCCGAGGTCGTCGCGCTGCATTTCGTCGGCGTGACCTCGCCCGCTCGCCATCTGCTCGGCACGGTCGTCGGCGCGCGGCGCATGCTGGACCGGGCCCGCGCGGAAAAGCTCCGGCGTGCCGTCATCGACACCAGCGGTCTGGTCAGTGGCCCTCTCGGGCGGACCCTCAAGCAGGCCAAGATCGAAGTGACGGATCCGGATTTGGTGATCTGCCTGGAACGGGCGGGGGAGTGTGACCACATCGTGGCAGGCTATGCAGCCACGGTGCGGCCCGCGGTAATGCGGGTTCCTGCCGCCACGGCGGCCCGGGCCCGCAGCGCCGAGGAGCGGCGTCGCTACCGGCAGCGGCGGCTCGACGACTACTTCGCCTCGGCGCGCCGGGTGGTCCTGGCCTCGGCTCGGGTGTGCGTGAGAGGACCAGGGGGCGAGCGGCTCGCGCCGGGCCCGGGGGCGCACGTGCTGGACGGAGCGCTGGTCGGGTTGCTCGACCCCACCCGAGTGACCCTGGGCCTCGGCATCGTGCGCGGAATCGACGTCGCGGCCGGTGTGATCCACGTCGAAACCCCGGTTCCCGCAGCCGAGGTCGCCACGATCGCGATGGGGCGAGAGCCCTACCCGGCCTGACGATCAGGGCCGCTCGGCCCCGTGCCAGGCCCGGCCCGCCTTGATACACTAGGCGCCCCGGAACGCACGCTCGGTAAGGAGACTGCGATGAAGATCGAAGGTTCACATGACGTCCCCGTGCCTCGGCAGAAGGTGTGGGACGCCTTCTTGAATCCCGACCAACTGCGCCAGGCGATCCCCGGCTGCGAGAAGCTCGAGGCCCTGGGCAATGACGAGTTCAAGGCCACCATGAAAATCGGTGTCGCCGCCGTGAAAGGAACGTTCGAGGGCAAGGTCAAGCTCGCCGAGAAGAATCCGCCCAGCTCCTACCGCATGGCGGTCGAGGGCAGCGGCGGCCCCGGCTTCGTCCGCGGGGAGACGTTGATCACGCTGACCGACATCGAGGGGGGCACCCGGGTCGGCTACACCGCCGAGGTGCAGGTCGGCGGGCTCATCGCCGGCGTCGGCCAGCGGATGCTGGGCGGCGTATCCAAGATGCTGGCCGATCAGTTCTTCGGTCGCATGAGTCAGCTCCTCCAGGCGGGCTCATGAAGGCGGCCTTCTTCAAGGAGCACGGTGGCGCCGACAAGATCATCTACGACGACTACCGCGACCCCGTCCCTGACGCCACCGAGACGCTCGTGCGCGTGCGGGCCTGCGCCCTGAACCAGGTCGACATGTTGCTGCTCGACGGACGATTTCCCCCGCCCGAGGGTCTGCCTCACATCAACGGCTGCGAAGTCGCCGGCACGCTGGAGGCGCCCGCGTCCGGGCTTCCCCGCGGCCAGCGCGTCCTTGTCTTTCCCGGCCTCTCTTGTGGCCAGTGCGAGTTCTGCCAGCGCGGGGAGCGGACCGTGTGCCTGCGCTACGGCTATCTCGGCGCCCACAAGGACGGCGGGTACGCCGAGCTGGTGAAGGTCCCTGCCGCCAACGTCGTGCCGTTGCCCGACGGGTTGGCCTTCGAAGCCGGCGCGGCGCTGCCGCTCGCAATGCTCACGGCCTGGCACGCCCTGGTGGTCCAGGCCCCGGTGCGGCCGGGCCAGACCGTGCTCGTGCAGGCCGCCGGTAGTGGCGTCGGCAGCGCGGCCATCCAGATCGCCCGGCTGGCCGGCGCCCGGGTCATGACTACCGTAGGCAGCGACGACAAGATCGAGTTCGCCCGCGGCCTGGGGGCCGAGCACGTCGTCAACTACCGGCGGCAGGATTTCGTGGAGGAGGCCAAGCGCTGGACGGGCAAGCGGGGGGTTGACATCGTCGTCGAGCACATCGGCGGCGAGACCTTCGAGCGCTCGACCTATGCGCTGACCCGGCTGGGCACGCTCGTCTCCATCGGCTCCCACGACACCCATTGGGGCCGGCTCGACCTCCGCCACGTCTACTCCAAGAATCTCCGGATCGTGGGGACGAATCTGGGGACCATCCTCGAGCTGCGCGCCATCCTCGATCAGGTGCTGGCCGGGCGGCTCCGGCCGGTCGTCGATCGCGCCTTCCCGCTGTCCCAGGCGCGGGCCGCCGTGCAGTACGTGCTGGACCGCAAGAACAAGGGCAAGGTCATCCTCGTCCCGTGACGCTCGCCGGCCTGCTCGAGCGCGCCGTCCTCCGCCAGCCGCACGCCGACGCCGTCGTGGATGGCACGACACGGCTCAGCTACACCGATCTGGATCGCCGGACGGCGGCCCTGGCGCGGGGCCTGAGCCAGCTGGGTGTGAGTCTGGGAGATCGGGTGCTTCTGGCGCTCCGGAACCGCGTGGAGCATGTTCTCGCCTACTGGGCGCTGCAGCGCCTGGGTGGGGTGCCAGTGCCCGTCAACTTCCGGCTGACCTCGGGGGATCTGGCCTACCTCGTCGAGGATTCGGGGGCGCGGCTCGCAATCTTCGAAGCCGCCACCGCGCCGGCGGTGCTGGACGCGGCCCGCGGCCGCGACCTTCGCCTGGTCTTCGTCGGCCCCGATGCCCCGCCCGCCTGCCTGCCGTTCGCAGAGGTGATGGGTGACACGCTGGAGTCCGGGGGAGCGGGGTCCTCTCCACGCGAATGGGGTACTGAGCAGGGGAGCGGACTCCGCTCCCCCGGACCCTCGCCAGGTGATCTTTCGCTGATCCTGTATACGTCAGGCACGACCGGCCGGCCTAAGGGCGTGCCACGCACGCATCACAACCACTACTCGGGAGCGCTGGCTCACGTGATCCAGTGCGGGTATGAGTGGGGCGAGCGCACGCTCGGCGTGATGCCGCTCTACCACACGATGGGAATTCACGCGCTCACCAGCATGGTGGCGGTGAACGGCTGCTTCGTGTGCCAGGCGGACTGGTCCCCGGGACCGGCCCTCGGGCTGATCGCGGCCGAACGGCTCAGCGCCCTGTACCTTATCCCCACGCTGTTCTACGATCTCGTGCACACCCGGGAGCTTGCCGGCACGGACATATCGACGGTGAGGAAGCTGGCCTATGCGGGAGCGCCGATGCTGGCGCCGCTGACCGAGGCCTGCCTCAAGGCGTTCCGGCCCCGGGTCTTCGTCAACCACTACGGCTCCACCGAGATCTATACGTTCTCCGTGCGGCCCGACGTTCACCTCAAGCCCGGCTGCGCCGGTCGGCCCGGCGTGCACTCGACGCTGCGCGTGGTGCGGGCCAGTACCGAGCACCGCGTCGGCCCCGACGAGATCGTGCCCGTGGGCGAGAAAGGCGAGATCATCGCCCGCCTCGACTCCGACGAAGCGTTTGCGGGGTACTGGAAGCGGCCCGATGCCGACGCCCGGGCCCTGCGCGACGGCTGGTACTTCACCGGCGACATGGGGTACGTGGACGGCGATGGGGAGCTCTACGTCGCCGGGCGGGTCGACGACATGATCATCAGCGGCGGCGAGAACATCCATCCGGTGGAGGTGGAGGAGGCCCTGGCCCGCCATCCCGGGGTGCGCGACGTGGCGGTGGTGGGCGAGCCCGACGAGCGCTGGGGCGAGCGCGTGGTCGCCTTCGTCGTCCCCGGCGGGGCCGACCTCACCCCGGCCGGGCTGGACCAGTACTGCCGGGAGAGCGCCGAGCTGGCCCGGTTCAAGCGGCCGCGGCGCGTCGTCTTCGTCGCCGAGATCCCCAAGACGGCCTCGGGCAAGATCCTGCGCCGGCTGCTGCGCGAGGGCCGCTACACGGAGATCTCCCGATGAGCGAACTCCTTCGGCTGGAGCGGACGGTGGACGTGGCCACCATCTGGATCGACCGCCAGGCCAAGATGAACACCATGACGGTGGCCATGCGCAACGAGTTCCCCGGGCTGTTCCGCGACCTCGACGCCGACGATGCCGTCCGTGTGGTCGTGGTGCGCGGGGCCGGCGGGCGCGCCTTCAGCGCCGGGGGCGACGTGGCCGAGTTCCTGACCCTGGCGCCCGCTGACCTGGAAGAGTGGGGCGACACGCTCTCCTGGGCCGAGCGCTGCCGCAAGCCGGTGATCGCTGCCATCGACGGCTACACGATGGGCGCGGGTCTGGAGCTGGCCCTGGCCTGCGACTTCCGCGTGGCCACCCTCAGGTCGGAGTTCGCTTTCCCCGAGGTGCGGCTGGGGATGATCCCGGGCAGCGGCGGCACCCAGCGAGCCCTGCGCCTCATCGGCATGACGCGGGCCAAACTGTTCATGATGACGGGCCAGCGCATCGCCGCTCGGCAGGCCGAGGCCTGGGGGCTCATCACCCAGGCGGTGACCGATGACAAGCTCGACGAAACGGTGACCGCCCTGGGCCGGGAGCTGGCCGACCGGCCGCCCCTGGCCTTGCGGACCCTCAAGACCGTCCTGAACCGGGGCGCCGACGCTCCGCTGGAGACGGCGCTGGAGCTCGAGCGCAAGGCCTACGCCTGGCTCCGCTCCACCCACGACTACGAGGAGGGGGTCCGGGCCTTCCTCGAGAAGCGGCCCCCCAACTACACCGGGAGGTGAGGGAATGATGACCCGTTCGCCCTTTGGGCTCACGCTCACCAATCGCGCGGTGGTGCTCGGCGTGATCAAGGCCCGCGACCTCATCGACATCACGGTGGCCGCCGAGGCTTCCGGTGCCTTCGACACGGTGTGGGTGGGGGATAGCCTGCTCGCCAAGCCCCGGCTGGAGTCGGTCACGCTGCTCTCGGCTCTGGCGGCAGTGACGTCGAAGGTGCGACTCGGCGTCGGCTGTATGGCCACCTTCGTGCACCGCCATCCCGTGCTCTTCGCCCAGCAGTGGGCGAGCCTGGACGTGCTCTCCAACGGCCGCGCCTGGCTCGTCGTGTGCCTGGGCGGCCCTGATGAGCATTCCCGGGCCCAGGCCCTCGAGCATGCGGTGATGAGCGTGCAGTCGAGCGAGCGTGTGCCGAGGCTGGAGGAAGGCATCGTCATTCTGCGCAAGCTGTTTGGCGAGCGCAGCGTCTCGCACACCGGACGCTTCTACCGCTTCGAGGGCGTCACCCTGGAGCCACGGCCCGTCCAGCAGCCGTGCCCCATCTGGATCGCCTCGAACCCCACCAGCCTCACGTGGAAGGGCGGCGCCAGCGCATCATCGGCCGTCGTCGAGCGCGGTCTTCGCCGGGTAGCCCACTACGCCGATGGCTGGATGACCAACAAGGTTTCTCCCGACGAGTTCCGTCAGCAATGGGCCCAGATCACCCGGATGGCGAGGGAGGAAGGACGGGATCCGGCCCGCCTGGGCAGCGTCCTCTACCACAACATCAACATCAACGAGGACCGCGCGGCGGCGCTCGAGGAGTCCAAGCGCTTCCTCGACACGTACTACACCTCGAACTTCAGCCCGGCGTTCGTGGAAGGCTGGACCGTGGCCGGCGGGCCCCGGCAGTGCATCGCGGAGATCCGCGCCTACCTCGATGCCGGGCTCGGCCAGCTCGCGTTCCGTCTGTCCTCGTGGGACCAGCACGGGCAGCTCAAGCGCTTCCTCAACGAAGTGGCCCCCGCGTTCAGCGACACGCGCCGAGGAGCGTGAGCATGCTGCGAGGCATCGACCACCTCGTCATCGCCACGCCGGACCTGGCCCAGGCCCAGAAGAGCTACGAGGGGCTCGGCTTCACCGTGGTGCCGGGCGGTCGGCACCCGGTGGGGAGTCACAACGCCCTCATCGCGCTGGCCGACGGCTCCTACATCGAGCTGATCGCGTTCTACGAGCCCAGCCCCCGGCACAAGTGGTGGCTGCCGCTCCAGAAGGGCGGAGGACTGGTGGATTTCTGTATGCAGACCGATGACCTGCTCGGGGACACCACGGCCTGGCGCCGGGCAGGCGTCGCCATCGACGATCCCTCGCCGCTTTCCCGCGTCCGTCCTGATGGCTACCACCTCAAGTGGGTGCTGTCGATTCCCCGGGACGCGCACAAGGGTGTCGTGCCGTTCCTGATCCAGGATGAGACGCCGCGCGAGGAGCGCGTACCCCGGCAGAATCGGCACTCCAACGGCGCCACCGGGATCGGCGTGCTGACCGTCGCCGTTGACGACGTCGCCACCGTGCGCGGGTGGTACGAAGACAGCCTGGGCCGTTCCGGCCAGCCCGTCGTCCGGGCCGACCTGGCCGCTGGCGGGGTGCGGTTCGCCGTCGGCCCGCACACCATCGAGCTGCTGGCGCCTCGTGAGACGGCCAGCCCACTGACCGGCTGGCTGGCCCAGCGCGGTCCCTCGCCGTACGCGGCGACCCTGACGACGGCGGCCGCCACCCGTGGCCCGCTCGATCCTGGCCGGACGCTGGGCGCCCGGCTCTCACTCGTGGCAGAGGAGACGACACGATGAAAACGACGCTTGCACTGATTCTGGTCCTGGCCGTTGGTGTGACGGGCGTGTGGGCCCAGCAGCCCGTGACACTGGCCTTCTCCACCCTGGACTCCGGCACCGCCTGGTACGTCTATGGCGCCACCATGGCGGACCTGTTCCGCAAGACGCTCCCGGCGGGGTCCAACGTGGACGTCAAGCCCTTTGCCGGCGGCGTCGGCAACGCCAAGCTCGTGGCCCGGAACGAGACGCCGCTGGGCCTGTCCTTCACGGTGACCAACCGCTGGGCCTTCCAGGGCACGGAGGCCTATGACACCAAGCTGGAGAATCTCCGGGCCCTGGTGGGCGGCCTGGACACGTACTACCTGCTGGCCATCGCCCAGAAGAAGCTCGACATCCGCTCGCTCCGGGACATCAAGGACCGGAAGCTGCCGGTTCGGCTCTACTCGCTGCCTGTGGGTTCGCTGGGAGAGTTCGGCGGCCGCCAGCTCCTGCGCGCCTACGGGATGTCCTATGCGGACATCAAGGGCTGGGGCGGCTCGACGACGCACGTCGGCTACAACATCATCGTCGACGCCTTCAAGGACGGCCGTGCCGATGTCCTGCTCGCCGTGGTGACGCCCAAGCACCCCTCGATCACGGAGATTGCGACGTTCGCCGAGGTGAAGTTCCTCCCCCTGGAGGCCGACGCGGTGAAGGGGCTCGAACCGCTCGGCTATACCCCGGCTAGCATGCCGGCCAACACGTTCAAGAGCCAGCCCGAGGCGGTCCACACCGTCGGCTTTCCCACCGTGTTGATCACCAACAAGGACCTGCCCGAGCCGGTGGCCTACACGGTGACCAAGACGATCGTGGACAACAAGGAGGCCCTCGTCCGCGGCCACGCCGGGCTGGCGGCCTTCGATCCGCAGACGGCCTGGCGACCGGAGAAGGTCGGGATCCCGCTGCATCCCGGTGCCGAGCGCGCCTATCGCGAGAAAGGGTGGATGAAATAGCGGCGGACTGGATCCTCCGGAACGGCCGCCTCCTCACGCTCGACCCCCGGCGGCCGCAAGCCTCCGCGCTGGCGATCGCCGGTGGCCGCATCGTCGCCGTCGGAGCGGCGGCCGATGTCCGCTCCTGGCGCGATCGCCGTACGCGCACGATCGATCTGGGCGGCGCCACGGTGGTGCCCGGCCTCGTCGACGCCCACGCTCACCTCGATCGTGAGGGCCTCAAGACCCTCTACCCCAGCCTGGCCCACTGCCGCGCCATCGCGGATGTCCAGACGGTCCTCCGGCATTGGGCCGCGCGCCGAGCCAAGGGCGAGTGGATCGTCACCATGCCGGTGGGGCGCCCGCCGTTCTATCTCGACCAGGCCGGGGGACTGGCCGACAAGCGCTGGCCCACCCGGGCCGACCTCGACCGGGTGGTCCCCGACCACCCCGTCTACCTGCGCGGTATCTGGGGCTACTGGAACAAGCCGCCCGTCTACTCGGTCGCCAACAGCGCCGCGCTCCACCGGGCCGGCGTGACCCGTGACACCGTCGCTCCCAAGGGCATCGACATCCTCAAGGACGCCGCCGGCGAGCCCACCGGCGTCTTCGTCGAGCACAACCTGATCCAGGTGATCGAATTCACGCTGATGAAAGACGTGCCACGCTTCAGCCCCGCCGACCGCCTGCGGGCATTCCTGGAATCGCAACGCCGCTACGCCGCCCGGGGTGTCACCGCCGTCTACGAGGGGCATGGCGTGGCGCCGGAGGTACTGAGGGTGTACCGGGAGACCCACGAGCGTGGCCGTCTCGGCCTCCGCAGCACACTCGCGCTCAGCCCCACCTGGGATAGCCTCGACGAGGGACGCCGGGCGATTCCCGAGTGGGCCGCCTGGGCCGGCGGTCGCGGCCTCGGCGATGAACGCCTGCGGCTCTGCGGTATCTGCCTGCACTACGGTGGTGACCCGGAAGTCGCCCGCATCTTGCACGCCGGCCAGCCCTACACCGGTTGGGCGGGTTTCGTGGAGAGCGCGAACTCGCCGGTCGAGTACCGGGAGCAGGCGCGGCTGGCCGCGCGCCACGGATTACGCGTGAGCAGCCTCGTCACGCGGAACCTGCCCCAGGTGCTGGATATCTGGGAGGAGATCGCCGCCGAGACCCCCATCCAGCATCTGCGCTGGGTGGCCGTTCACCTCAACGTGGCGACAGGCACCGAGCTGGCGCGCATCAAGCGCCTGGGTGCCGTGGTCACGACCAACCCCATCTCCTATCTGTGGCGCTCGGCCGCCGAGGAGGTGCGCAAGGTCGGCGGCGCCGCGGCCACGCTGATTCCCCACCAGAGCCTGGTGCGCCGTCGCATCCCGTTTGGCATCGCCACCGACAACAAGCCGGCCGATCCCTGGCTGGCCTTCGCCGCCGTCGTCGCCCGCCGCGACATGACGACGGGTGAGGTGCTGGGCCCGAGCGAGCGGCTCACACGGGTGCAGGCGCTCCGGGCTCTCACCGTGGGCGGCGCGCGGGTGACCTTCGCCGAGCGTCAACGGGGGGTGCTCGCCCCTGGTTTCGACGCCGACCTCGCCGTATTGGAGCAGGATCCGCTCACCCACCCGCTCGAGGACATGGCCTCGCTCGCCTGCCGGCTCACCATGGTCGGTGGACGCGTCATCCACGGCGATGCCTAGTCCCCGGCTTGGGCTCGCCGTCGCCTGGTCTCTGTTCCAGCTCTACACGGCGTACGCCGGGATGTTCGACCTCCTCATTCAGCTCCCGCTCCACGTCGCCTTTGCCGTGGCCCTGGGCTTTCTCACTCCGCCTCCGGGCGCCCGCCCGGGCCCGTGGCGTCGTGCCCTGGACGGAGCTGGTGCAGTGCTGGCGCTGGCCTGCGTGGCGCACTACATCGCTCACAATGAGCGGCTCACCAGCCGCATGGCGATGGTGGACGATCCCCGGCGCATCGATGTGGTTGTCGGCGTGCTCCTGGTGCTGCTCCTGCTCGAAGCCTCGCGGCGCCACGTCGGCAGCCCCCTGGTCATCCTGGCCCTGGCCTTCGTCGCCTACGCCTTCGTGGGCCCCCGCCTGCCCGGCTTCCTCTCTCACGGCGGCGTCACGGCGTTGAAGCTCGTCGACCAGCAGACGATGACCACAGGGGGAGTGTTCGGCATTCCCACGCTGGTGTCGGCGACCTTCATCTATCTCTTCGTCGTTTTCGGCGCGGTGATGCAGTGGGGCGGCCTCCTGGGGTTTTTCAAGGATCTGGGGCTGGCGGTAGCCGGCTCGAGCCGGGGCGGCGCGGGCAAGGTGGCGGTCATCGCCAGCGGGCTCTTCGGTACCGTGAACGGCAGCGCCATCGCCAACGCCGTGACCACCGGGTCGCTGACAATTCCGTTAATGACCCGGGCCGGCTATCGCCCCTCGTTCGCCGCCGGCGTCGAAGCCACCGCCTCGATGGGGGGCCAGCTGATCCCCCCAGTGATGGGCGCGGCCGCCTTCATCATGGCCGAGACGCTGGGCGTGTCCTATGGCACCGTCGCGCTCGCGGCAGCCATTCCCGGCGTCCTGTATTTCATCGCGGTGGGGGTCATGGTCCACTTCGAGGCAGCCCGGCTAGGCCTGCCGGTGTTGCCGCGCGCCGAGCTGCCCAGGCTGACGATGGTGCTGCGGCGGGACCTGCACCTGCTGGCCGGGCCGGCCGTGCTGGTCTGGTTTCTGGTTGAGGGCCGTTCGCCGATGTTCGCGGGCTTCTGGGCGCTGGTGGTCGCGGTCGCGACGAGCTGGGTGCGCCGTGAGACGCGGATCGGGCCGCGCGCGGCCCTGGCCACCCTCGTCGACTCGGCGCAGAGCGCCATGCCGGTGGCGCTGGCCTGCGCCACCGTGGGCATCGTGGTCGGCGTCATCTCGCTCACCGGACTCGGGCTCAAGCTGGCCACCGGAATTCTCGGAATCTCAGGGGGCCACCTCTTCGGTACCCTCGTGCTGACGATGATCGCCGCGCTGGTCCTGGGCACCGGGCTGCCCACCTCGGCCACGTACATCATCACGTCGATCATCGCCGCCCCCGCCCTGATCCAGCTTGGGTTGCCCATCCTGGCCGCCCACATGTTCGTCTTCTATTTCGGAATTCTCGCCGACCTGACTCCGCCCACGGCCATCTCGACCTACGCCACGTCCTCGATCGCGGGGGCCGACGTCTGGGAGACGCAATGGAAGGGGATGATGCTGGCGCTGTCCGGCTTCATCATCCCGTTCTCCTTCGCCTACGACCCCGCGTTGCTGCTGATCGGCTCCGGGCTCGGGATCGTGCTGCGGACGGCGGCGGCCACGCTGGGGATCGTGATGCTGGGAACCGGCATCATCGGCTATTTCCTGTCGCCCACCCGCCGGTGGGAGCGGGCGCTGCTGCTGATCGGCGCCGTCCTCCTGATCTTCCCGGGCCTGGTGAGTGACCTCATGGGTGTCGCCTGCTTCATCGTGGTGCTGGCCAGCCAGCGCCTGGCGCGCCGCCGGGCCGCGGTGCCGGCGCTGCGCTGAGGGGTCGCCTGCTCAATCCCCGTAGAGATAGCGGGGCAGCCAGAGGGTGAGCTCCGGGTAGTACCACGTGAGGAACAGACAAATGAGCTGGATGACCAGGAACGGGTACATGCCGTTGAAGATCTGGTTCAACGTCACGTGGGGCGGGGAGATGCCCTTCAGATAGAACGCCGACATCGCCACCGGGGGCGACAGGAACGCGGTCTGGAGATTCACCGCCACCAGGACGCCGAACAGCAGCGGGTCGACGTGGAACTCATCCAGCATCGGCAGGAATATCGGGACGAAGAGAATGAACCGTAGCGACGACTACCAGCTTTGTCAAGGCAGGCTCGCGTTCCGGTGAGGATGCCGATATAGTTCACTACGGCAGACGGCCTCGGACGGATCGGGGCGGGGGTGACGAGGGCTCATGGCGTTCATGGATCTGCGGCAGTGGATCGCGCTGCTCGAGCGGGAAGGGGAGGTGCGTCGGGTCAAGGCCGAGGTCGATTGGGACCGTGAGATCGGCGCCATCGCCCGACGCGTGCTCGAGAAAAAAGGCCCGGCGCTCCTTTTCGAGACCATCAAGGGCTATCAGAGCGGGCGCTGCACGAAGCTCTTCACCGGAGGGCTCGGGGATCGACGCCGCATGGCTCTGGCCCTGGGTTTTCCCAAGGACGCACCGAATCGCGAGCTCGTGCAGTACGTGATGGGCAAGAACCGAGAAGCGGTCCCGCCCGTGGTCGTGCCGACCGGGCCCGTCAAGGAAGTGATCGTTCGCGGTGACGGGGTGGACCAGACGGAGTTTCCCGTCCCCCGCTGGCACTTCCGCGAGGGCGGCCGCTACATCCATACCTTCTCGTGCATCGTCACCCGCGACCCCGAAACGCGGGTCATGAATGTCGGGATCTACCGGGGCATGATCGGCCGGAAGAACACGGCGCCCATGCTCCTCATCAAAGGCGGCCAGCACTGGGGACAGCACTTCGTGAAGTACGCGGCCCGGGGCGAGCCGATGCCGGTGGCCTGTGTCATCGGCTGGGACCCGATTATGCCGTTCCTGGCCGGCTCGCCGCTGCCCGCCGGCGTCTGCGAGTGGGACGTGATGGGCGCGTATCGGGGCGAGCCCGCCCAGCTCGTGCGCTGTGAAACCGTCGACCTGGAGGTCCCGGCCACCGCGGAGATCGTCATCGAAGGCTTCATCAGCGACGACCCGGCCACCTGGGAGATCGAGGGGCCCTTCGGCGAGTTCACCGGCTACGTCTCGGACCTTCCCACCCCGCGGCCCACCATGCGCGTCACCGCCATCACCCACCGGCGCGACCCCGTCTTCCGTGGCTGCCTGGAGGGCACGCTGCCCGGCTCCTACAGCGAGAACAGCGTCATGTCATCCGTCCAGCGAGCAGCGATCGCCTGGGCCATCCTCACCGGCGCGGGCATCCCCGGCATCCGCGATGTGTACGTGCCCCCCATCACTAACGGCGTGAACATACACGTGCAGATCACGAAGCACTACCAGGGCCAGCCCAAGCAGATCGCCGCCGCCCTGTGGGGGGCCAGCGCAGCGCAGTTCCGCTACAAGCACGTGGTGGTGGTGGAGGAGGATATCGACCCATCGTCCTACGAGCACGTGGACTGGGCCTTTGCCCACCGGGTGAACGCGGGCGAAGGGGGGATCGTGGTCTTCCCCGGGAGCTTCGGCTCGCCGATCGACCCCAGCACCCCGCTGGAGGATCGCGACGTGACCCAGCTCGGCAGCGGGCTCTGGAACCGGGTGCTCATCGACGCCACCCGCAACTGGAAGTTCCCGCGGCGGGCCGAGTGGGACAACGAGCGCTTTCCGCCGACGGTGCGGCCGGCGCCCGAGGACGAGGTGCGGGTGCGAGAGCGCTGGATCGAGTACGGCCTGGGCGATCTATAGTGGTCCCCGAGGGAGCGTAATGGGCTACATCGTGGTGGCGGTGGTCGCGGTCGCGGTGGCCGTGTTCGCCATGCAGAACACCACTCACGTGATCGTGAAGTTCCTGATCTGGGAGATCGCCGACGTCCCCGTGGCCGCGGTGGTGCTCGTCTCGTTCGGGGTTGGCATCCTGGCTGTTGGTATCCCCGCCTCGTTCAAGCTCTGGCGACTGAGGCGCCGGCTCCGGACCCAGGCCTCGAGCTTCCCACGCGAGGTCGAGCCCCACCGGTCTGCCTCACCCTACGACCGGCCTCCACCACCGGAGCAGCATGGATCCTCGTGAATCCAGGGCTGGCCCCGGAGGCCTTCCGACATCCTGGGCTGTGCGGTCTCAGGCGCTGACGGGGGCGGCGACGGCCGGGCGCAGGACGAGACACAGCGGGAGCGTGACCAGCACGACCGTGGCGACGATCCCCAGCGTGGCGGCGACACCGACCGCGTCCCCGACGATCCCGTAGAGGGTGGGGGCCAGCGCCGAACACCCCACGCTCAGGGTGTAGTAGAGACCGTAGGCGCGGGAGCGGCGCTCGGCCATCACCAGGTCCGCCACCGTGCCGTAGAGCACCGAGGACGTCCCGTTGAGCGCCACGCCCAGCGGCACCAGGATGGCCAGGGCCATCGGGAGCGGGGCCACGATGATGGCGGCGATCCCGGCCGCGGTGGCGGTCTCAGTAAGAATCACCGTGCGAATCACGCCCACGCGCTCGGCCACCAGGCCGCAGATGAACTTGCCGGCCGCCCCCCCCACGAACAGGAGCGCCAGTGCGGTGCCCACGCCGGCCACGGTGGAGCCCTTGGTTATCAAGGCGAAGGGCAGGAAGGTGATGAAGCCGGTGCGAGTGGCGTTGTCGATCATGCCGATGGCGGCCAGGGCGCTGAACCCCCTCGGGTCACGGATGCCCCAGCCGCGCACCGGCATGCCCGCGTCATCGGTGGCGGGGCTGGCGCCTCCGGCGCCCAGCCGGTGCAGGACGATCAGCAGCGCACCGGCCGCCACGAGCCCGAGGAGTCCGTAGGCGGCGCCGGCGGCCCGCCAGCCCACGATGCCGGCCGCCAGCGCGATCAGCGCCGCGGCGCCGGCTTTGCCCACGTCGCCCGAGAAGTTGTAGGTCCCCAGCGCCGCGCGCCGACCGCCGACCTCGTACACCTTGGAGATGAGCGACGACGACAGCGGGTGCTGCACGCTCGAGCCGATCCCGGCCACCGACAGAATGAGCAGCAGCGCCACGAAGCCGCCCGCCCAGCCGGCGGCCACGAAGCCCAGGGCCGTCAGCGCGGTTCCCGCAAACAGGAGCCCGCGCTCGCCCCAGCGCTCGGCGAGAACCCCCGCGGGGATCTGGAAGAGCGCCATGCCGCCCGTGTAGCAGGTCCGGATGATCCCGACCTGGGCGAAGCTCAGGCCGAACTCGGCGGCCCACAGAGGCAGGAACACATAAACGACGTCCGAGAAGCCGTCGTGCAGGAGGTGGAGGCCGCAGGCTGAGGCCAGCACTGCCCGGGCGCGCGAGATCACGAGGTCGATCATCCCCGAGACCCCCGCGGGGTTCAAGTAGAATACGGGCCAGCACGGAGGCCCCATGCCCATCAGCATCACCCGCGTCTACACGCGAACCGGCGACAAGGGCGACACGGCCCTGGTCGGCGGCAAACGGGTGCCCAAGGACTCGCCGCGGATCGTGGCCTACGGCACCATCGACGAGCTCAATGCCGTGGTGGGCATCGTGCGCACGTTCAATGAAGAGCGTCTCACACAAGGCCCGCATCACCGCTGGCTCGACGAGGTGTTGCGGAAGATCCAGAACGAGCTCTTCGACCTGGGCAGCGAGTTGGCCACGCCCCCCGAGGCGGAGTACGAGGGCATGGTCCGGGCCGCCGCCGCGCAGGTGACGGCGCTCGAGCAGTTGATGGATCGCTGCCAGCGGGACCTGGCGCCGCTGCGCTCGTTCACGCTGCCCGGCGGCGGCCGCATCAACGCGTTCCTGCATCAAGCCCGCGTGGTATGCCGCCGGGCCGAGCGCGAGATTCTCGCGCTGTCCCGGCAGGAGCCCGTCAACCCGTGGGTGCTGACCTACGTCAATCGCCTCGGCGACGCGTTCTTCGTGTTGAGCCGGTGGGCGGCCAAGCGGATGGGGGAAAAGGAGTACCTGTGGGAGCGCGGGCTGCAAAGCCACGCGCGCCGGCGGACGAAGAAGCGCTAGCCCGGACTAACCGTGACGCCCGACAACACGCTGAACCGGAGCGCCCAAGAGCGTAACCGCGGTCGGGTTCCCTCTTCGCTTCGCTCCTCGGCGCCCGGTTAGTGTGAACGTTGTCTGGGCACGATGATTAAATGACCGTGGCACGACTAGGAGTTGCCCGTGCGTCCCACCGCTCCGCTCGTACAGGTCGACCTGGTCGCGCACCCATTGTCTTGGGCTCGGGATGTAGTCCGGCATCGGGATCTCCTCGCCTGGTGGCGACGGTACCACGCCGACGTCAGAGATGCTCGCCGCAGTACTTGCAGTGGGTGGCGTCGACGTCGTGTCCCTCGACGCCGCACGCCGGGCACGCCTGGCGCGAGACGGCGCGACCGGCGTGGGCCAGCTCTACCGTCACGATGCCCGTGGGCACCGCGATGATGCCGTAGCCGAGGATCATCAGCAGCGCGGCCAGCAGCTGGCCGAGCGGCGTCTTGGGCGCGATGTCGCCGTAGCCGACCGTGGTCATGGTCACGATCGCCCAGTACATGCTCGTCGGGATGCTGGTGAAGCCGTGTGCCTCTCCCTCGATGACGTACATGAGAGTGCCGACGATGACGACGATCGTCACGATGCTGCCGAGGAACACGGTGATCTTGCGACGGCTGGCGCGCAGCGCCTGGGTGAGCAGCTGAGCCTCGCCGAGGAACTGGGCGAGCTTGAGGATCCGGAATACGCGCAGCAGGCGAAGCGAGCGGATGACCATCAGCGACTGGGCCTCGGGCACGACGAGCGCCAGGTAGCTCGGCCCGATGGCCAGGAGGTCCACGACCCCGAAGAAGCTGCGGGCGTAGCGCCACGGACGATCGACCGCCACCAGCCGGAGGACGTACTCTATCGTGAAGGCGATGGTGATGGTCCATTCCACCGCCCGGAGCGCAGGACCGTGCTCGTGCCGGATGGCCGCCACACTCTCCAGCATCACGGCGAGGATGCTCACGAGGATGGCGACCAGCAGGCCGACGTCGAACGCCCGTCCGGCGGCCGTGTCGGACTCGAAGATCACTTCGTGGAGGCGCTGGCGCCAGCGAGAGCGCGCCGAGGCCCGGTCCGCGGAGATCGTCACGCCGCTATCGTAACGTGAGACGACTCCGGCATGGGTCGCTGGATCCCCGAGACGATCGTCGCCGGCCAGAGCATCCGCGCGAGGGCCGAGCGGGCGGCCATCAGAGGTCCTGGAAGACCGGCTGGCGCTTCTCGAGAAAGGCGCGCGGGCCCTCCTGGGCGTCCGGATGCCGGAAGACCTCGGCGCAGAGCTCCTCCTCGTAGCGCACCATCTCGTCCCACGAGTGGCGGAGGTTGAAGGCCACGGCCTTGCGAATAGCCAGGAGCGCCTGCGGCGATCCCCTGGCGATGCGGGCGGCGACCGCGCGCGCTTCGTCCATGAGCGTGGCCTGCCCCACCACGCGCGAGACGAGCCCCAGCTCGTACGCCCGCTGGGCTCCGAAGTTCTCCCCGGTGAGGAGAACGTCGAGGGCGTTCCCGCGCCCGACGAGACGCGGCAGCCGCAGGAGCCCCATCCCCCAGCTCGGCACGATCCCGAGGTAGGCGTCGCCCGCCCGGAAAACGGCGTTGTCGGCGGCGAGGCGGATATCGCACGACCAACCAATGGCCGTGCCGCCCCCGATGCAGTAGCCGTGGATCGCGGCGACGATCGGCTTGGGGAAGTGCTCGATCCGGTGGAGCGTCGAGCGGCCGTACTCCCGGAACGTCTTCGCAGCGGCGGGGTCTTTGAAGCGCGATTCCTCGTTGAGGTCGGCCCCCGCGCAGAAGGCCTTTGCCCCTGCTCCGGTGAGGATGACGCATCGGATCGACCGGTCTCTCTCCACCTCGTCGAGCGCTCGGTGGAGCGCCGCCACGAGCCCGGTCGAGATCGGGTTCAGCGGCGGGCGGTTCAGCGTGAGGGTACCCACGCGCTCGGCGCGCTCGACGAGGACGAAGTTGTCAGCCATGGGGATCTCCTTCGGTCAGGGGATGCGCGCGTTCGGGAATCTCACGGTCCGGAAGATCTGCCACTCCGAGGCGAGGAGCGAGCGCATCAGCTCCAGCCGCTCGGTCTCGACGGTCGCCGGGGACATAGAGCCGCACTCGTGAAGGTCAGAGATTACGTGCTCGTGGGGCCCCTGGCAAGGGCCCGATCTACGTGATCCTGCTCACTAGGGAACGAAGACGATGTCCCCGGGCTGGAGATAGAGGACGTCCTTGGTGATTCCCGAGACGACCCTGTTGTAGTTGAAGGGAATCCGCTCCGGCCCGTCGACGTCTCGGCGGAGGACCACGATCCGGGCAGGAGCCGCGAATTGATTGAACCCGCCGGCCATGGCGATGACGTCCAGGATCGTCGTAGGGCCCCTGAGCTCGAAGCGGTCTTGCCGGACCACCTCGCCGAGCACCGAAACCTTGAAGCTGCGAACGTCGTTCACGATCACGGAGACCGACGGGGAGGGGACGTAATCGCTCAGCTTTCGGGCGACCTCTTGCCGGAGCTGGAACGGAGTCAAGCCGGCGGCCTTGACATCGTTGATGAGGGGCAGCGACACCATGCCGTCCGGGCGGACGGTGACGACCCGACTGATGCCCGGGTTGTTCCACACACCGATCTCCAGGACGTCCTCGGGGCCGACGCGATAATCGCCGGTCAACTCAGTCCCAGGCGGCCGTAGCGTTCCACCGGCCTGCCAGGCGAGCGCAGGCTGCGCGCACACGAAGGCCAGGACCACGGCCGCGCACAGTGTTCGGGCACCCATCGTGTGTCCTCCCCCGCATGATAGCTGCTTCTCGACATCGACGAGTCGAGAACGTTTGCGTCGCGTTTCGTGGATGTATCAAATACGTCACCGCCGTCGAATTCGCCGATTCACGACGGCGGGGACCCCGAGGAAACTGACTGGTGGGGTCACTCCGCTCGGCAACTGCGCGAACTCCTCGTGCGTCCCGACTGATCGAACCGAGCCTCTTGACCAGACCATCCGGGATCCGGGCGACTTCAACCTCGCGGCGCCGGCCGTGTCGCATGATCACCTGGCGAACGCATCTCCTCGTCGTATTCAGGGACCGTCGTGGTCCAGGAGATGCCGCTCACCGGGCCTGGCGATAAACCAGAGGCATACGGCGACCGTGGGTTCCGTCCACTCACCGCTTCATCTTGTCCATGCCGTGATTCCCATGCACACTGCCCGGACCGGTCAGAGACTTGAGGTAGGCGACGAGGTCGACTAACTGCTTGATCGTCAGGCTCTCTGAGTAGTCCGGCATCTTCGACAGACCATCCTGGCCAGTGAAGCCTGGCCCGAGCACGATCACGCGGTTGGGGTTCACGATGGACTCGGCGAAGTATTCAGCCGGGTGATGCGATCCCATCCCGGTGAGCTCGGGGCCCTGATCGGGGGAGGTCTTGGACGCACTCGGAAAGTCTTCGCCCTGGACGGCGTGGCAGGCGAAACACTCCAGGGCCACGAATACCTTGCGCCCGCGGCCGGCATCACCCGAGGGAAACAGAAAGCTCCATCCCTTGGGCACGCCGCGTTGCGCGTGCAGGGCGTCCATGGTGATGCGGATCGGAGTCGCTGCGGCGGCCGACGACGTGCCCATGGTCACGCCGTGGTCCGTGTGGCGCTCACCCCACGCCCACTCGATGATGGCCAGCACGCTGATGAGGATGCCGACGAGAAGCAAACGACCGAGTCGTAACATGTCCTACGCTCCTTCCTGACGGCGATGGCCGCGTGGCGGGGCCTGCCGCAACGGCCCGAGGTTCATCGACGCCGGATCGTGGCTCTCGGCAATCGCGCCCGCCGAGGACCGTTCCGGCTCATGAGATAGGTCAGCGCCGAGACCAGCGCCGGACCGGCCGTCCGTAGTTCCGTCAACGAGTAGAGCGCCAGCTTTCGCAACACCGCTTCACCTCGCGGCACGACCTCGACAACGACGCCACGCCGATCCAACTTCACGCGCTGTCGCCGGACCATCCCACGCTTCACGAGGCGGTCCACGAGTTGGACGGCTGCGTGGTGGCGAATCTGCAGGCGCTCGGCCAGAGCACCGATCGTCACCGGCCGATCGCGCTCGAGGCCCTTGACCTGGAGCAAAAGCAGGTATTGCTGCGGCTCTACGCCGGCGGCCCGCGCCGCCTCTTCGCGGAGGCGAAGGAACCGACGGATGTGATAACGCAACTCCGCGAGCGTGCCATAATCGACACGGATCGTCGGCTGGCGCTTCACGTCCGACCGGGTTGTCATCGCTAACTATATATCACGACGTGATACAGTACGTCACCACGTGTACTGGTCAGGTGACCTAATTGGATGTAAAGTCGCGGCCTTGACCCGGCGTCGGTCGCCGGAGCAGTATCCCTCCATGGAACACTCCCTTGCCCGCGTCACCAGCATTCTCTGCATCCCCTACGGCTACACTGTGACGCTCTGGTGTGCCGGGGCGTGGACCGTGACGCGCTACGGGCTTCCCGGCCGATTCGACGTGCTGCTGTTCGCGACAGGGGCGGCCACCGCCTTCCTCATCCTAGGGGTCGTCGGCCGCCCGCACCTGGATCCCGAGGTCCCGATGCGCGTGCCGGCCATCGTCGTCCTCAACGCCCTCCCGATCCTGGCCGTCGCCATCGTGGTCGGCATTCCGCCAGGCACCGTGTCCCGGGGCGCAGCTTTCTTCGCCAGCAGCTTTCTGGCCACCGCGAGCTACATCGTCAGCGTGGCTACGTTGATTCGCCTCGTGAGGGGACGGCCGCGCACGAAGTGATGCCGTAGACGCAGGTGCGTGAGGTTCTCGCCGGAGTGCGGCTTCTACTGGGCCTTCACTGGCCTGAGGGCTGTCGAATCGTGCCCAGCCCGCATGGCCCTGACCATCGAGCCGGCAAGGCCGACGGGGATCACGCATTTGCCGACGTTGACGGCGATGACCCTCTCACGGCCACTCGTTGCAACCGAGGCCAATTGCCGAGCCCGAACACGGCAAGAGCGCTTACGCTCCTTACACCGTGACGGCCGAAGGCCGGACACACCGACTATGAAATCTTGCCGGCGTGGAGCGGACAATTTGTCCGGGGAGACTAGAAGGAGTTTAGATCCCCGAGAGAGCCGATGATCCATCTCCTCTGCCGATAGCCACGCGCCTGAGCACAATCACACAGTTGTCGAGATACGCGGTTAGGTCGTATGGTTCGTGGTATGAAAGTCAAGACATCGATCACCCTGTCGCGTGACGTGGTGGAGGCCATCGACACCCGCGCGGGGGGTGGGCAAAACCGGTCGAAGTTCATCGACGCAGCGATGCGGGCCTTTCTCCACCAGATCCGATGGGAAGAGCGGAATTCCCGGGATTTCGACATCCTGAATCGACGGGCGAAGCGGCTCAACCGGGAAGCCGCCGATGTCCTCGGCTATCAGGTGATCCCCTGAATCGGGGGGATCTGTACCGCGTCGCGCACCCGACGGCGCGCGACGAGCTCCAAGACGGCCCTAACGAACTTCGTGGCCGCCCTGTCGGCGCGGAAGCTCGTCGAGCTACGACAGGCCCTACGGGTTGCGCTCGACGTCGACGATTGAACGCGAGTCGATGCCAACCCTGACGGACTGGCTGACGTTCGATCGAGCCCTGGCCTCCCGCCGGCGGGCCATGGTGGAGGGCCTGGTCGAGTTCCTCCGCCTCAATTCGGTGAGCCAGGAGCCGGCCAGGGTCCGGGCCACCGGGGAGTGGCTGGCCCAGGCCCTGCGGTCCCGCGGGCTCCAGGGGCGTGTGCTCGAGACCGGGGGCAATCCGGCTGTCTTCGGCGAGCGGAGGGTGCCCGGCGCCACGCGCACCGTGCTCATCTACTGTCACTACGATACCAAGCCGATCCCGCTGGCCGGCTGGCTGCAGCCCGATCCCCTGGAGGCCGTCTTCCGGCGCGGCCTGGCCGAGGCTGCCGCGCCCGAGGTGGCGCTCGCCGGCGTGCCCGATAACGAGCTGGACGACCTGTGGCTCCATGCCCGCGGAGCCTCGGACGACAAGGGCCCCATCTGGAGTCATCTGCACGCCCTCGAGCTGATGGACGCTCTGGGTCTGGCTCCGCGGGTCAACGTGAAGTTCATCTTCGACGGCGAGGAGGAGATCGGCAGCCCCTTCTTCGGACCCTTCACCGAGGCCCACCGCGACCTGCTGGCGGCGGATGTCGTTCTGGTCACGGACGGTCCCAAGCACGCCAGCGGCCGTCCGACGATCACCGGTGGGGCGCGCGGCGTGGTGAAGATCGAGCTCGTTCTCGAGGCGGCCCGGCGGGACCTGCACTCCGGTAACTTCACCGCCCCCAACCCCGCGTGGAAACTGACCGGCCTGCTCGCCTCGATGGCCACGCCGGATGGCGCGCCGCTGATCGAGGGCTTCGAGGAGGACGTCGTCGGGCCCACGCCGGCCGAGCGACAGATGATGGCCGCGGTGCCGCTGGATCTGATCGCGCTGCAGCGGGAGCTGGGCGTCCGTCTGCCCGAAGACTACCTGGAGCGGATCATGTTCCATCCCTCGCTCACGATCCGCGGGTTGCACAGCGGCTTCGTCGGGGCGGAGGCCAACACCATCATCCCCCACCGGGCCACCGTGGCGATCGACATCCGCCTGGTGAAGAACCAGCGCTGGGACAAGGTCTATCGCCGGCTCCTGGATCACATCCGTGCCCAGGGATTCACCGTTCTCGAGTCGGCCGGGGAGCCGCTGCCTGACGAGCAGAGGGGCCGGGCGGTGCGGGTCGTGAGCAAGGGCGGCTACGGCCCGGCCAAGACGTCGCTCGATCTGCCCATCAGCCGCGAGGTCATCGGAGCCATCGAGCGGGCCCACGGTGGCCAGCCCACCGTGCTCATGCCCACGGCCGGCGGCAGCGTGCCGATCTGGGCGTTCACCGACATCCTGAATGTGCCCACGCTCCTGGTGCCCTACGCCAACGCCAACAACCGCCAGCACAGCCCCAACGAGCACCTCCGGCTCGACCATCTCTTCCAGGGGGTGCGCACGACGGCGCGGCTGCTGACCGACCTGGGCTAGCCCGCTCCCGGGGGGCTTGACGGCCGAGGGTCGATTCAGTATTTTTGAACTCGTGTTAAGTCCAGGTGAACCGAGGGACCTGGCCCGGCGCCCCCCCAAGACCCGTCTGGGGCTGACCATCAACGGCGAGGCGTGCGAGGTCCTCGTTCCCGTGCACAAGACCCTTCTCGAGGTGCTGCGCGAGGATCTGGGGCTCACCGGCACCAAGCATGGCTGCGAGCTCGGAGAGTGCGGGACCTGCACGGTCCTGGTCGACGGCCTGCCCGTCCTCTCGTGCCTGGCCCTGCCCGTGGAGCTGCAGGGCCGGGCCGTCACCACGGTGGAGGGCATGGCCCGCGATGGCGGGCTCCATCCGCTGCAGCAGGCCTTCGCGGAGCTGGGGGCCGCGCAGTGCGGCTACTGCACACCGGGCATTCTCCTCACCGCGCAAGCCCTGCTCGACGAGGTGCCCAGCCCGACCCGGCAGCAGATCAAGGACGCGCTGGCCGGCAACCTCTGCCGGTGCACCGGCTACACGAAAATCCTCGACGCCGTGGAGCTGGCGGCGCTCCGCAGCGGAGCCCGGCGATGAGCGAGGCCAAGCACGACTTCACCCTGATCGGCCGACCGCTGCCCAAGGTGGACGCGTGGGCCAAGGTCACCGGTGAGACCAGGTACGCGGACGATCTGGTCCTGCCGCGTATGGCGCACGCGAAGCTCTTGCGCAGCCCGCACCCGCATGCCCGCATCAGACGCATCGACACCACCCGGGCCCGGGCCCTGCCCGGGGTCTTCGCCGTGATCACCGGCGAGGACTTGCCCCCGGTGAAGTTCGGGATCCTGCCCGTCTCCCAGGACGAGGAGGCGCTCTGCCGGGACAAGGTCCGGATGGTGGGTGACGCCGTGGCTGCCGTGGCCGCCGTCGACGAGGAGACTGCCGAGCAGGCGACCGAGCTCATCGACGTCGATTACGAACCGCTGCCGGCCCTGATGTCGATCGAGGAGTCCCTGGCCCACCCCGAGGTGCGCATCCACGAGTACGGCGACGGCCCCAACGTCCACAAGATCGTGGGGCTGCAGTTCGGTGACGTGGAGGCGGCCCTGGCCCGGGCCGATCTGGTCCGCGAGGACGTGTTCTTCTACGAGGGCAACACCCACTTGCCGATGGAGCAGCACGCGGCGGTCGCCCAGTGGGGCGCCGACGGCAAGCTCACGCTCTGGTCGTCGACCCAGACGCCGCACTACGTGCACCGGCTGCTGGCCAGGATCCTCGACATGCCCGCCGCCCATATCCGGGTCATCGCCACGCCCGTGGGCGGGGGCTTCGGCGGCAAGCTCGATCCGTTTGCCCACGAGATCGCCGCTTGCAAGCTCTCTCAGCTCACTGGCCGGCCGGTCAAGATCACGCTCACGCGGGAGGAAGTCTTCTACGTCCACCGGGGCCGGCACCCGGTGCTCATGTGGATGAAAACCGGGTTCACCCGGGACGGAGACATCACCGGCTGCCACCTCAAGACCTGGCTCGACGGCGGCGCCTACGGCTCCTACGGTGTCGCCTCCGTGTTCTACACCGGCGTCGTCAACCCGGTCACCTACAAGATCCCCGCGTACCGGTTCGAGGGCGCGCGCATCTTCACCAACAAGCCGCCCTGCGGTCCCAAGCGTGGCCACGGCACGCCCCAGCCGCGCTTTGCGCTGGAATGCCAGCTCGACAAAGCTGCCGAGCAGCTCGGCCTGGACCCTGCCGACATGCGCAGGCGCATCGTGGCGGACCCATTCACCAAGACCGCCAACCACCTGACCATCACGACCATCGGGCTCGCGGAGTGCATCGACAAGGTCGTCGACGCCTCCGGCTGGCGTAGCAAATGGCGAGGCTGGGTAGCGCTGGACAAGACGGTCGTTGCACCTGGCGTGAACGGGGAGGTCTGGAGGGGGCCGCGCTTGCCCCCTCCAGCAAGCGGCTCGGAGGGACCCGGTAGTAGCGCCTCGCGTGAACGGGGAGGTTTGGAGGGGGCCGCGCTTGCCCCCTCCAATAAGACATCGAGCATCGGTACTGCCAGCGCCAGCAAGCGCGGAATCGGGTTCGCCTGCTCCGCCTACATGACCGGCGCCGGGACGGCCATCTACTGGAACAGCATGCCCCACTCGGGCGTCGTGCTCCGGGCCGACCGCAGCGGCGGCGTGGCCATTTTGTGCGGGGCCACCGACATCGGCCAGGGCTCGGACTCCATCCTCGCCTATCTGCCGGCGGAGATCCTGGGGCTGGAGCCCAAGGACGTTCATGTGCATCCGGCCGACACCACGCTGACGCCCGTCGACCTCGGCTCCTATTCCTCGCGGGTGACGCTGATGTGCGGCATGGCGGCGATCCAGGCCGCCGAGCGGCTCAAGCGAGTCATCGCCGAAGCCGTCGCCCGGAAGCTCGG
>DATIAY010000004.1:0-2549 GCA_035457825.1 Candidatus Methylomirabilota bacterium | reverse complement strand
CGCAGCTTCAGGGCGGCGTAGACGACGGCACTGTCGTAGTCGCCCCGGAAATAGTGCTCGAAGCCCATCTGGCTCGCCGCGGTCAGGTTGAGCGAATCGACCGCCAGCACCGCCCGGTACGCCTCGAGCGCCTTGCTGCGGTCGGCCCGGCTCGAGTGCCGCTCATAGTAGAAGCCCTTGACGAGGTTCCGCTCCACCGGCGGGAGGCGATCGGCATAGCGGAACCCCTGCTCGATCGCGGAATCGATGGCGGCCTGCGGCGCCTCCTGATTGAACAGGGCAACCGCCAGCTTGCGCCAGGCGAGCGCAAAGGTCGAATCGAGCTTCAGGGCCTCGCGCAGGTCCCGCTCGGCTCCAGCGAGATCGCCTTCAACATTGTTGGCGTACACCGCCTGGGTGTAGAGCCGGAGCGCCGGGAGCGAAGCCGTGGTGGCTTGCGCCAGCGGGACGGCGCGCTGCACCTGGCGAAGCGACTCGCCGATCTTGCTCCGGACCTCCTTGGCGGCGCGGTCCACCGACTCGAGCAGTTCATCGTCGCCCTTGGCGCGCTCCTGCACCGACGCGAGCACACTGCCGTTTCCTGCGTCGGTCAGCTCGACAGACAGGAAGTAGCCATCGGTCCCGCGCACCAGTCGCCCACCGAGGATGGCCCTGGCGCCGGCGCGCTGGGCCAGCTCGCGGGCCACGTCGCCTTCGATCCTGGTGCTGTCGGGCCGCTGCATCTGGCTCAGTGTCTTGGCCACGTCCGACGCGTCGAGCAGCCGCACGGCGGTGGACTGCGACATGGCGGCGCGCACCGCTTCGTGGATGATCGGGGCCAGCGCCGTATCGCCCGCGCCCATGGTAAAGTCGGCGAGCAGGATCCGGTCCTGGTTCTTGAGCGTGCCGGCGGCAAAGAGTGAGGCGGCGGGCCCGATCCCCATCGCCCGTGTCACCATGAAGCCAGTGATAAGCAGGATGAACGCGCCCATGGCGTAGATGCCGCCGCGGGTGGCGCGCCGGAAGGAGAGATGGCGGTTGGCCTTGATGGCGATCGTCGCCATGGTGCCGGACGGCAGCCTCGGCGCGGCGGTGCCGCCGGGCGTGAGTGTCGGCGTGGCGGACGCGGCGCGCCGAGCCATCCACTTGGCCCAGCCGGTGGCGAGCAGGACCGGGAGTCCGAGGAGCATGACGCCCACGGCACCCGTCACCGTCCAGCTGGGGAGCCCAATGCCCACCACCGCCGCGCGGGCCACGATCCACACCACCAGCGTCGCGGCGGCCCAGATGAGGAGCGACCGGATCAGCCGGCCCCGGGGCGAGAGCCGGGCCGATTCGCTTGATGTGGTGCTCACCGCACCCAGTGACTTGAGCACCGTCAGCGCGTCGGCGGGGCGGTCGGCCGGATCCTTCTGGAGCAGGCGCGACACCAGCAAGGCCAAGCCGGGCGGGCAGTCGGGCCGGAGCGACTCGACGGCGGCGGGCGTGCCGCCGAGATGCGCCGCAAGCAACCGCTGGGGCGACAGGTCGGCGTAGGGCGGCTTGCCCGTGAGCATCTCGAACGCCATGCAGCCGAGCGAGTAGAGATCCACCCGGTGATCGAGATGGGGGTCGCCGGCCACCTGTTCCGGCGCCATGTAGGCCGGCGTGCCGATCGAGGTGCCGAGCTGCGTGATCGTGTGCAAGAGGTCCCTCGGGCTGTCGCCCTCGGGACGTTGGCTTGCAGCCAACGCCTTGGCGATCCCGAAGTCGGTGACCACGGCGGTGCCGCCGGAGAGGAGCACATTATCGGGCTTGATGTCGCGGTGAGCGATGCCGCGCTGGTGGGCGTAGGCCAGCGCCTTGGTCACGTCGCGCAGGATGGTGATAACGTCATCGAGCGGCATGCCGCCGCCGATGCGGTTCCGGAGTGACTCACCGTCCACGTACGGCATGGAGAACCAGGGGAGGCCGTCCATGTCGCCGGCCGAGAGCACCGGGACGATGTTGGCCTGCTGCAGCGATGCCGCCATCAGGATCTCGCGCTCGAACCGCTCGGCGTTGAGGCCCTGGGCCAGTTCGGGGCTCAGCACCTTGATGACGACCTTGCGGGAGAGCCGGACTTCGGTGGCGACGAAGACGCGCGACATGCCGCCGCCGCCGAGCTCGCGCTCGATGCGGAAGGCGTCGCCAAGGTGCTCCTGCAGCCGGGTGCGGAGGTCCACGGGTGTCCTGGTAATTTCGGGAAGGGTATAAGGTAAGGGCTGGCCCGGGACTGGCGGAAGATGCGGGTTTGGGGTCGCGGGTCGAGGATCGAGCGTCACCTTGCCGCCCGACCGCGATCGCCGGCGCCGCGTTTCCGATGCAGCTATCCCTCCATGGTCACGGGGCTGATGGCCCCTGCTCGGCATGATCAGCCGCAGGCCGCCTTTCCAATGCGTGGATGGATCGGGATGGAAGGGGGCGGCCGCCGGCCGCCTCTCGAAGGCGGGATGGATCGGGATGGGAGGGGGCGGCCGCAGGCCGCCCGTACAGGGGCCTCGTGAGATTCGTGCCCGTCCTGCCCGTTCTGCAATGTCACACCCCTCCCC
>DATIAY010000003.1:0-21967 GCA_035457825.1 Candidatus Methylomirabilota bacterium | reverse complement strand
CCCGCGGACCTGTACCTGCGCGGCGGCACCGTTCTCAACGTCTACACCGGCGAGCTGTACCCCGCCAACGTGGCGGTGTGTGGCGAGCGCATCGCCTACGTCGGAGCGCGCGAAGGCATGGTGGGACGGCGCACCCGCGTGCTGGACGTCGGCGGTCGCATCCTCGTCCCCGGATACATCGATCCCCACGTGCATCCGGCTCACCTGCTGACGCCGTCGGCGCTGGCCCGTCGGCTGCTAGCCCTCGGCACGACCACCGTCTTCGCCGACACGTTGCAGCTGTGGGAGCTTGGCGGCCTGGCCGGATTCCGCGCCGCCGCCGACGCGCTGGCCACTTCGCCGCTGAAGTTCTACTGGATGATCCGGCCGCACGCCCAGTCGCGCTCGAGGGACGAGACGCGCCGCTTCCGTTTGTCGGACCTGGCCCAGGCCCTGGAGCACCCGTGGGCAGTGGCCCTCGGCGAGGTCACCCGCTGGCCTGACGCCTGGAGTGGCCAGCGCGACATGCTGGCGCGGCTGGGGCTGGCCCAGCGACGCCGGCAGCGCGTCGAGGGTCACACCGCCGGGGCCTCGGCGGAAAAGCTCGGAGCCCTTGCTGCCGCCGGCTTCACGTCCGACCACGAGCCGATCACCGCGCAGGAGGTCCTCGCGCGAGCCCGCCAGGGCATCGCGGTGATGCTCCGGGAGTCGTCGCTACGGCCGGATCTGGCCGGCTTGCTCGACGCGCTGAAGGAGGCGCCGGGGCTCGCCTCCCGCGTGATGCTCACCTGCGACGGCTCGATGCCGGCCTTCATCCGCGACCATGGTTTCGTGGACCACCTGGTGCGGGTCGCCCTCGACCGCGGCGTGCCGCCCGTCGACGCCTACCGGATGGCGACGCTGAATCCGGCGACCTACTACGGGCTCGACGCCGAACTGGGAGGCATCGCGCCGGGACGCTGGGCCGATGTCTGCGTGCTGCGCGATCTCACCGAGCCCCGCCCCCAGACCGTCATCGCTCGGGGCCGGGTGGCCGCCGAGGAAGGGCAGGTCCGGGTCCGGATGGCCGAGGTGCCGTGGCGGCGGGTCGTCGTTTCGCCCAGGGCTCGGCTCGCCGTGCGGTGGCGGGCGCGTGCCGAGGACTTCGTCCTGCCCGCGCGCGACCGCTATCCGGTGGCCCGGCTGGTGAGCGCGGTGATCACGCGACTGGAGATGCGCCCCCTGGCCGACGGCGACCTGTTCGCGGCGCTCGTGGATCGCAGCGGACGCTGGGTCGCCCCCGGGGTCGTGGCCGGCTTCGCCGACCGCCTCGATGGTCTGGCATCCACCATCACCACCGAGTTCAACATTCTCGTGCTCGGCCGCAGCCCCACCGCCATGGCCACCGCCGTGAATCGCCTGCTGGACCTCCACGGGGGAATCGTGATCGTCGATGAGGATCGAGTGGCCCACGAGCTGCCGCTGCCCCTGGGCGGGGTCATGATGCGCGGCTCGCTCGAGGAGGCGGCCGCCGGCGAGGACGCGCTCCGCGCGGCCCTGGTCGCCCGCGGCTATCCCCACCACGAGCCCCTGTTCACGCTGTTCTTCCTCCCCGCGGATTTCCTGCCCGCGGTGCGGCTCACGCCGCGAGGCGTCTGGGACGTCAAGCAGAGCCGCGTCCTGCTTCCATCCCGCCGCCGCGCAGCGAATGCCGCCGCGCGCAATAAGCGGGCGTGACGGAGCCACGGCCGCAAACAACCAGGAGGCGTCTGGCGCTGGGCGCGCTCATGGGAGCGGTGGCCCTCGCCGCCGCCGCATTTCCATTTCGCGCGAACTGGTGGGGCGGGTGGATCCTGGCCATTGCCGAGGCCGGGATCGTCGGTGGGCTCGCCGACTGGTTCGCGGTGACCGCGCTCTTTCGCCGCCCGCTGGGGCTGCCCATCCCCCACACGGCGATCATCCCGGCCAACTGGGAGCTGCTGGCCCACCGCGTGGGAACGATGGTCGGCGACCGCGTCCTCACCCGCGAGTACCTCGTGCGTGAGATCGACCGCCTGGACCTGGACGAATGGCTGGCCCGCACCGCCGAGCGGGTGGGCCGGGCCGAGCTGGAATCGACCGTCCGCACCCTGCTCGGCTGGATCGTCCGGGAGGCGCCCGTGGCGTCGACGGGGGATGTCGTCGCCCGCCTGCAGCGGCTGCTCGTGGCCCGCCCGGTGGCGCCGGCGCTGGGCACGGCGCTGGACCTGGCCCGGCAACAAGGCTGGGACCAGCGGGCCATCGGTGCGACGGCCGCCGCCCTGGTCGACGCGCTGAAGCGACCCGCGTTACGAGCCGCTGTCGGCGAGCTGGTCGACGAGCTTCTCGCCCGGTATCGCGAGCGCGTCAGCTTCTACCCGCGGGTGGCCCTGGGGCTGGCCGATCTGTTCGGCCTCATCGATCGCGAGCGCATCGTGGCCGCCGTCGCCGCCGGCCTTGACGACCTGGCCGCCGACCCCGCCCACCCGCTCCGGGCCCGCCTGAGCGACGCCGTCGCGGAGTTCGCCTACCGCCTGCGCACGGATGCTGCCCTCACCGCGCGCGTCGAGGCGGTCAAGGAGGAGCTCCTGGGCAGCCCGGTGGTGGCTCGGCTCGCCGACGACGCGGCGCGAGCCCTGCGCCAGACCCTGCTGGCCGACCTCGAGCGCCCGGATTCCGAGGCGGTGGGGTGGGTGAGCGAGCGGTTGGAGCGGGTCCGTCACGCGCTGCTGAGCGACGCCGTGCTCCGCCGGCAGATCGCGACCGGGGTCAAGGCCCGTGCGGTGGAGATGGTGGAGCGCTTCCACGGACGCATCGCCACCTTCATCGAGAAGGGGGTGCACGCGCTGGGGCCGGAGGGCGCCGTCCGGCTGATCGAAGAACACGCGGGAGACGATCTGCAATACATCCGGGTGAACGGCACGGTGGTCGGAGGACTGGCCGGCGGCCTTCTTTACGCCATCCACCTGCTGGTGCGGCTACTGTGAGAGCCCTGGGGGTGGGTTGACAAGTCCGTAGCACTTCACCTCGCTGAAGAGCGATACCGAGCTGTACAACCTCAGGCGGTGCCCTTTCTGATCCAGACCGGGATGATCATCGACCACTACCGCTACCTGTTCTTCCGGACCGAGTTCCTGACCTGGATGCTGAACAGCCTGATCATCAGCGTGACGGCGACGGCGATCTCCCTGGTCATCGCCATCCTGGCTGGCTACAGCCTGGCTCGCCTGCGTTTTCCCGGCGTGCACTCGTTCGGCACTGCCGTGTTCATCACCTACCTGGTGCCGCCGACGCTCCTCTTCCTGCCGCTGTCGCAGGTGGTGGTGTGGCTGGGGATCTCCGACACCATCTGGGCGCTGATCGTGACTTACCCGACCTTCCTCGTGCCCTTTTCTACCTGGCTCCTCATGGGCTACTTCCGTACCATCCCCAAAGAGGTGGAGGAGTGCGCCCTCGTGGACGGGGCCAGCCGTTTCCAGACACTCTGGAAGATCGTGCTGCCCATGGCCGTGCCCGGGCTCGTGTGCGTCACCCTCTTCGGGTTCACCTTGACCTGGAACGAGTTCACCTATGCGCTAACCTTCGTCTCCCAGACCGCCAACAAGACGGTGGTGGTGGGGGTGACGGCCGACCTCATCCGGGGCGACATCTTCTACTGGGGCTCGCTCATGGCGGGTGCTGTGGTGGCCAGCGTGCCCATCGTCGTGATCTATGTCCTCTTCCTCGACTACTACGTGTCGGGCCTCACCGCGGGAGCCGTGAAGGGCTGAGCCCGGCGCGGCCGTCGAATTGTCCCCTCGCTGGTTTTCACGTACACTCAGCCAGCCGCGCGCGCAGAAGTTTCACAGGGAGGAACTTATGCCACAGTTTCGCATTGCGGCATCACTGATCCTCGTCGTCGGCCTCGTCGCCGTGATCGGTGCCGGCACGCCGGCAGTCGGCCAGGCCCCGAAGTCCGGCGGCGTGCTTAACGTCATGCAGCGCGAGGACCTCGCCCAGGGATTCTCGATCCACGAGACGGCGACGATCTCCACCGTCTGGCCCAGCATGCCCTGCTTCAATAACCTCGTGCTCTTCGACCCGGCCAAGCCCGTGGAGAGCATGGACACCATCGTCCCCGAGCTGGCCGAGCGGTGGTCGTGGCAGGACAACCACCGCAACTTGGTCCTCTTTCTCCGCAAGGGCGTCAAGTGGCACGACGGCCAGCCCTTCACCTCCAAGGATGTGAAATACACGTTCGACTTGGTGCGCGAGGCCAAGGACGCGCCGGCCAAGCTCCGCATCAACCCTCGCAAGGACTGGTACGCCAACGTCACCGGCATCGAAGCTCCCGATCCGAACACTGTGATCTTCCACCTCAAGCGGCCCCAGCCCTCGCTGCTGATGATGCTGGCCTCCGGCTATTCGCCCGTCTATCCGGCTCACATCTCGCCCGCCGAGTTCCGCACGCGTTGCGTCGGCACCGGGCCGTTCAAGGTCAAGGAGTGGAGGAAGGGCGAGTACATCGAGTACGTGAAGAACCCCGATTATTGGGCCCCGGGGCGGCCCTACCTGGCCGGGCTCCGCTACGTGATCATTCCGGAGCGCGGGACCCGCACGGCGGCCATCCAGGCCGGCCGGCTCGACATCACCTTCCCCGGCGAGACGTCGAAGGCGGCCGCCGAGCAGATCAAGGCGGCGATCCCCAAGATGGTCATCCACGAGGTCGGCGCCAACGTCAACGACAACCTCCTGCTCAACACTCGCAAGCCCCCCTTCGACAACGTCAAGGTGCGCCGGGCGTTCAGCCTGGCCATCGATCGCCGGTCCTACGTCAAGGCCGTCCACCAGGGCGGCGCAGTCGTGGGTGCCTCGCTGCAACCCAAGCCTTACGGATTCTGGGGGCTTCTCGACAAGGACCTCGACCAGCTTCCGGGCTATGGCAAGCCGGCCGACGACAAGGCCAAGGCCAGGCAACTCCTGGCCGAGGCCGGGTTCACCGCGGCCAACCCGTTGCGGGTCGAGATCAAGACCCGGGCCATCGCCATCTACGTCGACTTCTCCTCGTTCGTCATCAACGAGTTGAAGCAGGTGGGCGTTGAGGCCACGCTCACCCAGATCGAGACGGCCCAGTGGCACCCGCTGGCCACCCGGCGCGACTTCCTGGTCGGCACCAACCTGACCGGCATCGGCATCGACGACCCCGACGCCAACTTCTACGAGAACTTTGCGTGCGGCTCCCCGCGCAACTACACCGACTACTGTGACGAGCAGGTCATGAAAATGTTCGACCAGCAGTCGCAGGAGCTCGACCGCAAGAAGCGCCTGGCGATGGTCTGGGACATCCAGAAGCGGCTCGAGATGGACGGCGCCCGGCCCATGATGGGCTGGCGGCGCGATTACTTCGCCCATTGGCCGCACGTGAAGGGCCTGACGCCTCACCATAACATCTACAACTTCGGCCGGCTGCAGGACGTCTGGATGGACAAGTAGTTCGTCAGTGCGAACGTACATCACCCATCGCCTCGGCATCGCCGTGCTGACGCTGTTCGGTATGTCGCTCGTCATCTTCGTCCTCATGCGCCTGGCCCCGGGCGACATCGTCGATATCCTCTTCGCCGCCGCCGGGTACGTGCACGAGGGCGACAAGAAGCTCATCATGCGGGAGCTGGGGATCGACCAGCCGATCTGGGTGCAGTACGTCGAGTGGCTCAAGGGCCTTACCACCGGCGACCTCGGCAAGTCGTACCGCTACGATCAGCCGGCGTGGGAGGTCATCCGACCGCTCATACCCGTGACCGTAGAGCTGGCGGCGCTGGCCACGGTGATCTCGGTCCTCATCGGGGTGCCCACCGGCGTGATCAGCGCTGTGCGCCAGGATACGCTGCTCGACTATGTGCTCCGCGTGTTCTCCCTGGCCGGCCTCAGCATGCCGGCCTTCTGGCTGGGGATGGTCATCATCCTGGCCCTGGTGTCGTGGGTGGGCTGGATCCCGCCGCTCATCTACGTGTCTCCCGCGGAGAATCTCAAGATTCACCTCGTGCAGTTCCTCCTGCCGGCCCTGGCCGTGGGTTACCGCTCCTCGGCGCTGCTCATGCGGATCACCCGCTCGGCGGTGCTCGAGGTCATGCGCGAGGACTACATCCGAACGGCGCGGGCCAAGGGGCAGGGCGAGCGGCTGGTGATCTGGCGCCACGCCTTCAAGAACGCTGTGCTGCCCGTGGTCACCGTGATCGGCATCGAGTTTGCCTTCCTCATCGGTGGGCTCGTGGTGACCGAGACCGTGTTCAATCTGCCCGGGGTGGCCCGGTTCCTGGTGCAAGCCATCCTCTGGCGCGACTACCCGATCGTCCAGAATCTCGTGATGTTCATCGCCGTCGTGGTGATTCTGTCCAACCTGGTGGTCGACCTCTTGTATGGCTGGCTCGACCCCCGCGTCCGCTACGCGGACTAGCGATGGCAGCCAAACCGGTCGTCGCCGACACCGGCCTCGAACTCGTCGTCGCCGCCCTCCAGGGTCCGGCCCGGGCCGGGGTGGGGACGACGCTTGCCCGCTTCTGCCGTCGGAAGCCGCTGGGGGCGGCGGGCGCCCTGTTCATGCTGGCCATGGTCGTGTCTGCGGTCTTCGCCGACGTGCTGGCCACCCACGACCCCATCGCGACCGACGCCGCTCACACGCTGGCTGCGCCCGGCGCCGAGCACTGGCTGGGCTCGGACCACCTAGGCCGCGACATCTACAGTCGGATTGTCCACGGGGCCCGGGTGTCGCTGGTGGTGGGTGTGCTCTCGACGCTGGCGGGGTCGGTGCTGGGCGGCATCACCGGTCTGCTCAGCGCCTACTTCGGCGGCAAGACCGACCTCGTCAGCCAGCGTGTGCTCGACATCCTGCAGGGTTTGCCGCTGCTCGTGCTGGCCCTGGTCATGTCGGCGGCCCTCGGCCCCGCCGTCCACAACGTCATCATCGCGATCTCGATCCCCATCATCCCGCGGGCGGCGCGCGTGATCCGGGCCAGCGTGCTCTCCATCCGCGAGATGCAGTACGTGGAGGCGGCGCGGGCGCTCGGCATCGGCCACCTGCGCACGGCCTTTCGCCACATCCTGCCCAACACGATCGGCGTCTTCATCGTGCTGTCGACGGCGCAGCTCGGGAGCGCGGTCCTGGTGGAGGCGACGCTCTCGTTCCTCGGCCTCGGCGTGCCCGAGCCGTACCCGTCCTGGGGGCGCATGCTCTCCGTCTCGGCGGCGGAGTACGCCCAGAAGGCGCCCCACCTGGTGCTCTTTCCAGGCATCGCCATAAGCCTGGCCGTCTTCGGCTCCAACCTGCTGGGCGACGCGCTCCGCGATACACTTGACCCCCGGCTGCGCGGACGATAAAGACTGCGTGCGGGGAGTCGCGATGCAGATCCCGAGTGTCCACGGGAGTAACACTGCCGGGGATCTGGCGCGCAAGGTCGCGCGCACCGCACGCGTGACCGGGTGACCAAGACCAAAACGTGAGATTGCGACGGGGCTGGGCGGGCGCGAGCTCGGGTGCCCATGCCCTGATGGAGGGGCCCCATGAAGATGCACGTCGCCGGCGAGTGGATCGACACACCCCAGCGGATCGAGGTGCGTAACCCCTACGACAACTCCGTGATCGACACCGTGCCCCGGGCCGAGCGGGCCGACGTCGAGCGGGCCCTGCAGTCGGCCGAGCGCGGGGCCAGGGTCATGGCCAGGCTGACCGGCTACGACCGCTGGAAAATTCTCAAGAAGGCCGCCGAGCTCATGGCGGCTCGGCAGGAGGATCTCGGCCGGACGATCTCCGCCGAGGAGGGCAAGATCATCGCCGAGGGGCGGCTGGAGGCCAACCGCGCCTACGAGACCATCATGGGCTCGGCCGAGGAGGCCAAGCGGCTGCACGGCGAGACGGTGCCCCTGGACGGGGCCCCGGGCGGCGCCGGCAAGTTCGGGGTCACGATCCGGGTGCCCTGCGGCGTGGTGGTGGCCATCAGCCCGTTCAACTTTCCCTTGAACCTCGTCTGCCACAAGGTGGGACCGGCCCTGGCCGCCGGTAACGCCGTCATCGTGAAGCCGGCCACCGACACGCCGCTGAGCGCGCTCAAGCTTACCGAGATCCTGCTCGAGGCCGGGCTTCCCCCGGAGGGCATCAACACCCTCACCGGGTCGGGGGGCGACATCGGCGACCTGCTGGTCACCGACCGCCGCGTGCGGAAGATCACCTTCACGGGCAGCCGCGACGTCGGCGAGCACATCTGCACGCGGGCCGGCATCAAGCGGGTCACCATGGAGCTGGGCAGCAATGCCCCGGTCATCGTGATGCCCGACGCCGACCTCAACAAGGTGGCCGCGGCCGTGGCCTCGACCGGGTATGCGAACGCCGGACAGGTCTGTATCTCCACCCAGCGCGTGCTGGCCGCCGGCAAGGTGTATAGCGACTTCCTGGAGGCGCTCAAGCCGAAGGTGCAGGCGCTCAAGATCGGCGACCAGTTCGACGAGACGGTGAAGGTCGGCCCGCTGGTCCGCGAAAAAGAGGCGGTGCGAGTGGACGAGTGGGTGAAGGAGGCGGTGGCCGGCGGCGCCCGGCTCGTCACTGGCGGGCACCGGAAGGGCGCCCTCTACGAGCCGACCATCGTGGCCGACGTGAAACCGAACATGAAGATCTCCGCCGACGAGCTGTTCGGACCGGCGGTCGCCGTCACTCCGTTCACCGACATCGACGAGGCGATCGCGCTGGCCAACGACACCAACTACGGACTGGCGGCCGGTATCTTCACCGAGAACCTCGAATGGGCGTGGAAGTTCGCCCGCGAGGTCCAGTCGGGCAACCTGCACATCAATTGGGGGCCCCAGTGGCGCGCTGATCTGATGCCGTACGGCGGGCTCAAGGAGTCCGGGTTCGGCAAGGAGGGACCGGCCTACGCCATCAAGGAGATGACGGAGCTCAAAATGGTGGTGTTCCACCTCTCGAGCTGAGGTCGTGGGCGCGGACGAGCTCTGCTGGCTCTCGGCCACCGAGCTGGCGGCGCGCTATCGCAAGCGGACGCTGTCGCCCGTGGAGGTGGTGGAGGCCCTTCTCGACCGCATGGCGAGGGTCAACCCCACTCTCAACGCCTACGTCACGCTCACCGCCGAGACGGCACGCCGGCAGGCCCGGTTGGCCGAGCGTGCGCTGACCCGGCGAAGCGCCCGGCTGGGTGCGCTCCACGGCGTGCCGTTCTCGGTGAAGGACCTCGTGATCACCCGCGGGGTGCGGACGACCTTCGGCACTCCGTTCTACCGCGACCACGTGCCCACCGAGGATGCGCCGATCGTCGAGCGCCTGAAGGCGGCTGGCGGAATCCTGATGGGCAAGACCAACACCCCGACCTTCGGCTGGATCGGGGCCACCCATAACCTCGTCTTCGGCATCACGCGCAATCCCTGGGACTCGAACCGCACGCCCGGTGGCTCCAGCGGCGGCGCCTCCGCGGCCGCCGCCGCCGGCCTCGGGCCGCTGCACGTCGGCACGGACGGGGGCGGCTCTATCCGCATCCCCGCCTCCTTTGCCGGCATCTTCGGCCACAAGCCCTCGTTCGGACGGATCCCCGTCTATCCTCCGAGCGCGGCCTGGAGCCTGTCGCACGTCGGCCCGATGACGCGCACGGTGGCCGATGCCGCGCTGATGCTGAACGTCTGCGCGGGTCCGGATGCCCGCGATCAGTATTCGCTGCCGGCCGAGCGGGTGGACTACGTGCGGGCGCTGGGTCAGGGCATCCGAGGCCTCCGGGTCGCCTACAGCGATGACCTCGGCTTCGCCGAGGCGGTGGACCCCGAGGTCCGCACGATCTGCGCGGCCGCGGCCCGGGCGTTCCGGGAGCTCGGCTGCCGACTCTCCGAGGTGCATCCGCGCTGGCCCTCCCCCCGGGAGGCGTGGGAGCTGATCTTCTGTGGTGGCATCGCCACGCGCATGGCTCCCTACCTTGACCGACGCCAGGACATCGACCCTGGTCTGCTCAAGATCATCGAGAACTACCTCACGCTGCCGCCGACGGCGTACGTGCAAGCGTGGCTCGATCGACTGGCCTGGGACCAACACCCGCGAGCCCTCTTCGAGCGGTACGACCTCCTGCTCACGCCGACGATCGCCTGTCCACCGTTTCCGGTCGGGCTCGACAACCCCACGGAGATCGCTGGTCGGGCGGTGCCCGCCTATGGCTGGATCCCTTTCACGTACCCCTTCAACATGACGGGCCAGCCCGCGGCCTCGGTCCCCTGCGGCTTCACGGGCGGGGGCTTGCCCGTGGGACTGCAGATCGTCGGCCGTCGCAACGACGACGTATCCGTCCTGCGCGCCGCCGCCGCCTTCGAGCGGATGCGGCCGTGGCGGGGACGGAGGCCTAGTGCATTTGAAGCATAGGGGCGGGATGATTCCTGTGGCTCGTGCCGCACGGCTCGGCGAGAATCGATGTGATGGAAACCAACGAACGCCTCGATGCCGTCGAGCCCGACATTCAGGACCTCATCGCGCGGTGGGCCGGGGAGAGCAAGCGCCTGCTCGTCGCGCTTCCCGGAGTTCTGGCCAAGCTGGACGACCTCGCCGCGGAGACCGACGGCCTGCGCCAGCGCCTGGCTGAGCTCGAGCACGAGAACCAGGCACTCCGGCAAAGCCGAGAGGAGCTCGCCGAGACCTTCACAAAGCTGAAGGCGCTGATCGCGGGAACCACCGCCTTCGACACCGCGACAGCCTTCGAGGCGCAACGGCCCCGTGCTTCGAAGCTTCCGGCGCCGGGCCCGGAGCCCACACCGACGCCGGAAACGAGCGCCACCGAGGGCCCACCCTCCGGTTCGCCGCCGCTCGATCAGGAGCGTGCGGTCGCTCCGCAGCCGGTGAGTGCGGAGCCCAGCCCGCGGTTCGCGAGCCGAGAGGACAAGTCAGCGACGGCCAAGCCGGACGAGCCGGCGCCCCTGCCGGCGAAGGTGCGATTCGCGTCGGTGTTTCGCCCACCGAGCCGCGCTTGAAGTTGCGCCCCCGCCTCTAGCGTCTGGGAGTTCGGACATTGACGCGGGTCGGATCTGAGTCCACCCTCCACGTGTGTCGCTCGCTGAACTGCTCGCTTCGCTCGCCGTGCTCGGTCTCGTGATGGCTGCGACCGTCGTGTTCCTCACCTCGGGGCAGCGCGCGTATCTGGCCGGGACGGCGCGTGCGGAGAGTCAGCAGAGCGCCCGTGTCGCCCTCGCCCGCATGGCCCGTGAGATCCGTCAGGCGGGCTTTGGCCCTGTCAACGCCAACTTCGCGGCGCTCTCGGTCTTCGAGCCCAAGCGACTGGTCCTGCACATGGACCTCGATGCCGACGGTGTCATTGCTGGCCGGCCGGAGACGATCACGTGGCTTCTCGGCGCCGACGGAGTGCTGCGGCGCGATGCCGGCGGAGGCGCTCAGCCGGTGATCAACGGGGTTCGCGCCCTGAGCTTCACGTACCTCGACGCCGATGGGGCTCCAGCGGCGGCACCGGAAGAGGTGAGGTCGGTAGTCATCAGGCTGACCACCGGACCCGACGGTACGCCGACGCGTCGAGACGGGCTCACGACCCTGGTGACCGAGGTGCGGCTGCGTAACCGCTAGCCTGGAAGGGACGGAAACCCGTCCCCTCCTACCCCCCCTGATCTTGACGCGTCCCCCCACCCAAGGTGGGGAGGCTTAGACAGGGCCCCACGGCTTGTCGAATTTTCTCCGGCCAGGATTCGCTTAAAAATCGTGTGTTTTTCCTTGACACGCCTTTTTGGCAAATGTAATCTCGCCAGCCAAGTGGGGCAAAGTGGGATGAAGTGGAGTCCTACCCCCACCGGGGGACATGTTCCGAGGGCGCTATCAGCACACGATCGACCCGAAGGGGCGGCTCAGCGTGCCGGCGAAATTTCGTGACGTACTGGCGCAGTACGAGGGCGCGCTGATCGTCGTACCCAATGAGAACGCCCTGGAGGTGCACCCCCTGGAGGAGTGGGAGCGGCTGGAGAGCCGGATCAGCGAGCAGTCGCAGTTCGACCCCGAGGTTCGCAAGCTCGGGCGCCTCTACGTCTCTCGGGCCAAAGAGGTCTCCCTCGACGGAGCGGGGCGGATCCTGGTTCCGCCCGATAGCCGTCAGCAGGCCGGGCTTGCCAAAGACGTGACGCTGCTCGGCCCCGGACGGCGGTTTTTCGAGGTCTGGGATCGCAAGCGATTTGAAGAGTACGAGCGGACGAACGGCGACGGCTTACCCTCGCTGTTCGAGCGGTTGTCGCGGCTGGGAGTGTAGGGGTTCACGTCCCGGTCCTCGTCGACGAGGTCGCGTTTCTGCTGCGGGCAGGTAGGGAGGGTTGGTTGATCGACGGAACGGTGGGTATGGGGGGACACGCGGAAGCGCTGCTGGCGACGACGCCCCCGGGCGTGCGGCTGCTGGGGCTGGACGCGGACCCTGATGCGCTGGCCAGCGCGGCTGCGCGCCTGGCCCGTTTCGGCGAGCGGGTGCAGCTCGCCCGCGCGAACTTCCGAGAGCTGGATGCAGTGGCGCGGGCCAGGGGCGTGGCGCGAGCGAAAGGGGTGCTGCTCGACCTCGGGGTATCGTCGCCTCAGCTCGAGCGCTCCGGACGAGGGTTCTCCTTCCAGGTCGACGAGCCCCTCGACATGCGGCTCGATCCCGGCGCGGGCCAGACGGCCGAAGCGCTGCTCAATGGCCTGTCCGAGGACGAGCTGGCGCGCATCCTGCGCGAGTACGGCGACGAACGCCACGCCCGGCGGATCGCCCGGGCCATCGTCCGAGGGCGTCCGGTTCGGACCACCGGAGACCTGGTGGCCGCGGTCAAGCGCGCGGTCCCCCGCCGGGCCTGGCCGCGCCGGCTCCACGTCGCCACCCGCACCTTCCAGGCCATTCGCATGGCCGTCAACGACGAGCCGGGCGCGCTACGGGCCGCGCTGCCGGCCGCGGCGGCCCTCCTCGATCCCGGGGCCCGGCTCGCTGTCATCTCCTTTCATTCGGGCGAAGATCGCATCGTGAAGCTGACGTTCCGGTCGCTCACGGCAGACGGTCCCTACGCTGTCGTCGAGCCGTCGCCCCTCCTGCCCGGGGACGACGAGGTGCGGGCTAACCCCCGCGCCAGGAGCGCCAAGCTCCGAGTGCTGGAGCGCGAATCGTGAAGAGACCACAGCGGCTGTATCGAGAACCCGACCCCCGGCTGCGCCGATCCCTGTCGCTGGTGCTCGCGGGGGCACTCCTGGTCGTTCTCACCGGCCTGGTCGTGGTGGGTCTGCGAGTCCAGCAGGTACACCTGGCCTACCAGCTCGATGCGCTGCGTGCCGAGCGCGGCCGCCTGGATGCCCTGGTCCGGCAGCTCGAGGTCGAGGTGGCGACGCTGCGCTCGCCGCGTCGGCTGGAGCAGCGCGCTCGCCAGCTCGGGCTGGCGCCACCCGCGCCCGGCCAGGTACGTCTGGCCCGCGAATTCGTGGCCGGCACCACCGGGCTGGCGGCCGAGCGTAATCGGATGGCCTCGCTCGGTCTCGTCCCGTCGCCGCTGGCGGGCGGGAGGTTGCCACTCCAGCCGTGAGCCTGCCCGGCCTCCGCATCCGCGTCCTCGTCCTCGCGGCGCTCCTGGCCGTCGCGTTCGGAGGCGTGGCGGCGCGCCTGGCCCATCTGCAGCTCGTGCGCCATTCGGAGCTCACGGCCCTGGCCGAACGGCAGTACTCGCGGACGGTCATGCTCCACCCCAAGCGCGGGCCAATCGTCGATCGCCACGGCACCCCGCTGGCGGTCTCCAGCCCGGCAGCCTCGCTCTTCGCTCAGCCCCGCCATGTCGGCGATCCCGTTCGGGTAGCGGCGCGGCTGGCGCCCATCCTCCAGGTGCCGCCGGCCGAGATCCACGCGGCGCTGGTGAGCTCGCGGCCCTTCGTCTGGTTGCGCCGACGGCTGCCCCCCACCGTCACCGAGCAGATTCAGGCGCTGCGGGAGCCGGGTCTGGGCCTGGTCGATGAGCCGCTCCGGCTCTACCCGAACCGGGAACTCGCCGCCCACGTGGTGGGATTCGAGGGTGTCGATGGCGGGCTCGAAGGCATCGAGCGGGCCTGGCAGACGTCGCTGGCTGGGGCACCGGGGCGGGCCATCGTCGGCCGTGATGCCTTCGGGCGCGAGGTCGCTACCCAGGTCGTGCTCCGGCCCCCTGTGCCCGGGCACGGCGTGATGCTGACCATCGACGCCAACATTCAGCACGTCGCCGAGCGCGAGCTCGACGCCGCCTGGCGGCGGACCCGGGCCATGGCCGGGATGGTGGTCGTGCTCGAGCCCCGCACCGGCGACGTCCTGGCCCTCGCCATCCGCCCCACCTTCAACCCCAACACCTTTCTCGACGTCCCTTCGCGTGATGTCTGGCGCAACCGCGCCATCACCGATCCCTTCGAGCCGGGCTCGACCTTCAAGATGATCCTGGCGGCCGCGGCGCTGGAGGAGGGCGTCATGCGGCCCGAGGATCGCGTGTTCGCCGAGAACGGCGTTATCACCATTGCGCGGACCGCCATCCATGACTGGAAGAAGTACGGCTGGCTCACCTTTACCGAGGTGCTCCAGAACTCGTCCAACATCGGCTCCATCAAGGTCGGTCTGGCTCTGGGGCCGGCCCGCTATTACCGCTACCTGACGACGTTCGGCTTCGGTGTGCCCACCGGGGTGGGGCTGCCGGGGGAGAGCCGGGGGGTGCTGCGCGAGCCCGGCCGCTGGTCGGCGCTGTCGCTGCCTACGATGTCGATCGGGCAGGAGATCTCGGTGACGGCGCTCCAGCTGGCGGCCGCCTTCGGCGCCGTCGCGAACGGCGGCACCCTGATGCGGCCCCGGCTGGTCCGGGCCGCATTCGATGCCCAGGGCCGCGAGATCCGCCAGGTCGAGCCGCTCGCGGTGCGCCAGGTCATCTCGCCGGCCACGGCGCGGGTGCTGACGCAGATGCTGACGCAGGTCGTCGACGGCGGCACCGGGCGCCGAGCCGCGATTCCCGGTTACACCGTCGCCGGTAAGACCGGCACCGCCCAGAAGCCCGATCCGGTCACCAAGCGTTACGCCCGGACGGCCAGTGTGCTCTCGTTCGTGGGTTTCGCTCCGGCCGACGAGCCGCGTTTCGCCATGCTGGTCATGCTCGACGAGCCCAAGACGGAGCGCTGGGGTAGTGAGGCCGCCGCGCCGATCTTCGCGTCCGTCGGGGCCGAGATCCTCCGGTACCTGGGGGTGCCGCCTCGCGACGCGCCGCCGGTGCAGATCGTGACGAATCCCGGTGAGCCCGTCCCGGCCCTCCCCGTGCGGCTGGTGAGCACGGGCTCCGAGCTGGGCGAGGAGGGCCCCCAGCGCATGCCCGATCTTCGCGGGCAGCCGCTGCGACAGGCGCTGGCCATGCTGGCCCCCCTGAGTGTGCGCGTCGAAATCCAGGGCCGCGGTGTCGTCGTGCAGCAGACGCCGGTGGCCGGAGCCGCCCTGCAGTCAGCGAAGCCGGCCCGACTCGTCCTGGCGCCGCGATCGCAGACCGGTGCCGGCGCGCGGACGTCGGCGACCAGGGGCGTGGCTCGATGACATGGAGCGCGACATGCCGGTGAGCGAGCTGCTGGCGGCCCTGCCCGAGAAAACGGTGGTGGGCACGCCACCCGCCTCAATCCGGGCGATCCGCGACGACTCCCGGAAGGTCGGGCCAGGGGACTGCTTCGTCGCGGTTCCAGGCCTGCGCCAGGACGCCCGGCGCTTCGTCCCCGAAGCGCTGCGACGAGGCGCCACCTTGTTGGTCACCGAGCAGCCCGCGCTCCCTGATATCCAGATCGCCCAGATCCTGGTGCCCTCGGCGCGGGCCGCGCTGGGTCGGATCGCTGACGCCTACTACCAGCACCCTTCCCGCCGGCTGACGATCGTGGGCATCACGGGAACAAACGGCAAGACCACCACGTCATACCTGGTGGAGGCTCTTCTCCGGGCGCGGGGGTTGCGGACGGGGGTCCTGGGGACCATCCAGTACCGGGTCGGCGATCGCAGCCTGCCCGCCGGGCACACCACTCCTGATGCGCTCGAGCTTCACTCGATGCTGGCAAGCATGTACACCCAGGGTGTTCGCGGGGTCTCGATGGAAGTGTCCTCGCACGCGCTGGCGCTGACCCGCGTCGACGAGGTGATGTTCGATGTCGGCGTGTTCACGAATCTGACGCAGGACCATCTTGATTTTCACGGCACCTTCGACGAGTACCGGCGGGCCAAGCGCCGCCTCTTCGAGCTGCTGGAGCGCTCGACCAAGCCGGGCCGTGCGGCCGTCGTCAACAGCGACGATCCCGCCGGAGCCGAGATGACGCGCGATCTCGCGCTGCCCGTGGTGACGTTCGGCCTCCGGCCGCCGGCTGCCGTCCGCGCGGTGGACTGGCACTCGAGCCTCGAGGGCATCCGGCTCACGGCCTCGACACCGGCCGGCCCCTTGGAGCTGCGCTCGCCGCTCATCGGTGAGCACAACGTGATGAATGTGCTGGGGGCGGTAGCGACGGGCCTGGCCCTGGGGCTCGGCCTGGACGCCATCCCCGGCAGCCTCGTCGGAGTCGGCGCCGTGCCTGGCCGCTTCGAGCAGGTGAGCTCGGGCCAGCCCTTCCTCGTGGTCGTCGACTACGCCCACACCCCCGACGCGCTGGAGCGTGTGCTGGGGACGGCGCGCAAGCTGACCCCCGGGCGGCTGGGCGTGGTCTTCGGCTGCGGCGGCGACCGCGACCGCGGCAAGCGCCCGGTCATGGGAGCGATCGCCGCCCGCCTGGCTGACCAGGTCTGGGTGACCTCCGACAACCCGCGCTCCGAGCGACCGGAGGCGATCATCGAGGAGATCGTGGCGGGCATGTCGGGGGCGGATGCCGCCGGGCGCCTCGTGCGCGAGGCGGACCGCCGCGCCGCCATCGCCGGTGCGCTGCGATGGGCCTCGGCCGGCGACACGGTCGTGATCGCCGGCAAAGGGCACGAGAGCTATCAGATCGTGGGCAACGTCGTACTGCCGTTCGACGACCGCGACGTGGCGCACCAGATTCTCCGGGAGCGCCGGAGCTGAGGACCATGCCGACCTTCACCGTGCAAGAGATCGTGCGGGCGACGCAGGGCGCGCTGGTCGTGGGCGACCTCGCCGTCTCCGTCACCGGCGTGTCGATCGACTCGCGGACGCTGGCCGTGGGCGAGGCCTTCTTCGCGATCAAGGGGCACCGCCTCGACGGCCACGACTTCGTGGGTGAGGCAGCCAGCCGGGGCGCCGCCTGCCTGGTGGTCCACAGCGTCCCGGATCCCGTGCCGGCCGGCGTGCCGCTGGTGCTCGTGGAGGACACGACCCGGGCGCTGGGGCGGCTGGCCGGGCTGCACCGGGCCAAGTTCAATCTCCCCGTCATCGCCATCACCGGGTCCAACGGCAAGACGACGACCAAGGAGATGGTCAGCGCCGTGCTGGGCTCCCGCTGGCGGGTGCTCCGGCCCGAGTCGAGCTTCAACAATCAGTGGGGGCTGCCGCTCACCCTGCTCCGGCTGACGCCAGAGCACGAGGCGCTGGTCGTCGAGATCGGCACGAACCAACCCGGGGAGATCGCGTACCTGGCCGGGCTGGCGGCTCCAACGGTGGGCGTGGTGACGTGCATCGCCGCCGTCCACACCCAGTTCCTCGGCTCGCTGACGGGAGTGCGGGAGGAGAAGGCGGCGCTCGTACGCGCGCTCGGCCCCGAGGGATGGGCCATTCTCAACGCCGACGATCCGCGGGTGGCTGACATGGCGCGGGACACGATCGCCCGGGTCAAGACGTTTGGCCTGGCCGCGACCGCCGCCGTGCGCGCCGTGGGCGAGGTGGGGGAAACGGCCGCGGGGCTGCAGTTCACCGTGGAGGTGGGCGGGGCGCGTCAGGCCGTTCGGCTCGGTTTCGTCGGTCGCCACAACGTGACCAACGCCCTGGCCGCCATCGCCGTCGGCACCGCGTTGGGCCTCGACCTGACCGAGATCGCGCGAGGCCTGGAAGCGGCCCGCCCGGTCAAGGGTCGCTGCGTGTGGCGTCAGGCCGACGGAGTCCGGATCCTCGACGACACGTACAACGCCAACCCCGCGTCCGTGCAGGCCGCGCTGCAGACGGCCGTCGCCCACCGGGGCGGTAGCCGTCTGGTCGTCGTGCTCGGTGACATGCTCGAGCTGGGAACGGCCAGCGAGTCCGCGCACCGCGAGGTGGGACAGCAGGTGGCGTCGGCGGGAACGGGCGTGTTCGTGGCGATGGGGTCGCAGATGCGGACCGCGGTGGACGTGGCTCGGCAGCACGGTGTGCCCGAGGCCCACCACGCGGCTACCTTCGAGGACGCTGTCGCCCATCTGCTCAAGTCCCTGGCCGCGGGTGATCTGGTCCTCATCAAGGGCTCGCGCGGGATGCGGATGGAGCGCATCGCCGATGCGCTGGCGGCGCGTCTGAGCCGGGCCGAGGAGAAATGAGCTCGAGCGATGCTGTATCACCTCCTCGTCCCGCTGGCCACCGAGCACATCTTCTTCAATGTGTTCCGGTACCTCACGTTCCGGTCGGTGATGGCCCTCATCTCGGCCCTGGTGATCTCGCTGGTCATCGGCCCCCTGATCATCCAGCGTCTGCGGGCCCTGCAGCACGGCAGCGACACGGTGCGCGAGGACACGCCGGCGCGGCACCGCATGAAGAAGGGCACGCCCACGATGGGCGGCCTGGTGATCCTGAGCGCCCTGCTGCTGTCCACGCTGCTGTGGGCGAATCTCCTGAACCGCTACGTCTGGGTCGTGGTGCTGGGGACGCTGGGGTTCGGGCTCATCGGTCTGGGCGACGACTTCATCAAGCTCCGCCGGCGCAAGGGGCTGTCGGCGCGCACCAAGATGGGGCTGCAGCTGGCCGTGGCGTTCGGCGTGCTCCAGATCGTGTTCTGGCAGCCTGCGGCCAACGGCTGGGAGCCGGTCCTGGCCATCCCCTTCCTCAAGGGCTGGATCCTCGACCTCGGCTGGTGGTGGATTCCCGTCGGGATGCTGGTGATCATCGGCGCGTCGAATGCGGTCAACCTGACCGATGGGCTCGACGGCTTGGCCATCGGCCCCATCATCATGGCCGGCGGCGCCTTCGGCATCCTCGCCTACCTGACCGGCAACTTCCGGGCCGCGGACTACCTCAAGATCATCAACGTCAAGGGCGCCGGCGAGCTGAGCGTGTTCTGCGGGGCCCTGATCGGCGCGGCGATCGGCTTCCTCTGGTTCAACTGCCATCCCGCCCAGGTCTTCATGGGCGACGTGGGCTCGCTGGCGCTGGGCGGAGCCGTCGGCACCCTGGCGGTGTTGACCAAGTCCGAGCTGCTGCTGCCCCTGATCGGCGGCCTCTACGTGGTGGAGGCCGCCTCGGTGATCTTGCAGGTCGCGAGCTTCAAGCTCACCGGACGACGGATTTTCCGCATGGCTCCGCTGCACCACCACTACGAGCTGGCCGGCTGGGCCGAGCCCAAGATCGTCGTCCGCTTCTGGATCGTCTCGTTCGCGCTGGCACTGCTGGCGCTCTCGACGCTCAAACTGCGATGACGGCCCCGTTCACTGCCCGACCCTCTCACGCGGAGGCGGTGCCATGCCGAGAATGGCCATCCGAATGAGCATGCTGGAGGAGGACCTGGCGATCCGGGGGCGCGCGTATCTGGACTCCCTGCGGGGCCGGGTCGTGGCCGTGGTGGGCCTGGCCCGTAGCGGAATGGCGGCCGTCCGCCTGCTCCACACGGCGGGGGCCCGCGTGGTGGCGACCGACACCAAGCCGCTGGCGGCCCTGGGGCCCGAGGTCCGGGACCTGGCCCGGCTCGGCGTCCGCGTCCTCGTGGGCGGCGTGTATCCCGACGCGGTGCACGACGCGGTCCTCGTGGTGGTGAGCCCCGGCGTCCCGCTGCGCTCGCCCCAGTTGGCAGCCGCCCAGGCCGCCGGCATTCCCGTGGTGGGCGAGCTCGAGCTGGGCTGGCGGGCGCTGGAGGTCGAGACCATCGCCATAACCGGCACCAACGGCAAGACCACCACGACCACGCTGACGGGAGCGCTCCTCGCCGAGCAGGCCCGTCCGGTGCTGGTCGCCGGCAACATCGGGACCCCGCTGGCCGCCCACGCGCTGACCTTCCCGGCCGACGGCCTTCTGGTCTGCGAAGTGTCGAGCTTTCAGCTGGAGACGATCGAGACCTTCCATCCGCGGGTGGCGGCCGTCCTCAACGTCACCCCTGACCATCTGGACCGGCACGGCAGCTTCGACGCCTATGTCGAGGCCAAGGCCCGCATCTTCCTCAATCAGACCGAGGCCGATTGTGCGGTCCTCAACGCCGACGATGACGGCACCCGGGCGCTGGCCTCCCGCACCCGGGCCCGCGTGGTGTGGTTCAGCCGCCGGCGTCAACTCGAGCACGGCGTGTTCGTCAGGGACGGGTGGATCGCCGCCAACCTCGACGGCCACGTCGAGCAGATCTCGCCGATCACCGAGATCTCCCTGCGCGGTGGCCACAACGTGGAGAACGTGCTGGCGGCGACCGCGTGCGCCCTCTGGACGGGGGTCGCGCCGGCGGCCATCCGGCGGGCCATCGCCCGCTTCCGCGGGGTGCCCCACCGAATCGAGTTCATCCGCGATCTCCAAGGGGTCCACTACTACAACGACTCCAAGGGCACGAACGTAGCCTCCACCATCCGCGCCCTGGAGGCCTTCGACGAGCGCATCGTGCTCATCGCCGGAGGAATCGGCAAGGGGCAGGACTTTCGGCCCCTGGCCCAGGCCGCCCGCGGCCGCGTGGCCCACGCGGTGGTGATCGGCCAGGACGGGCCCCTCGTCGGGGCGGCGCTGGACGCCGCGGGCATTCCGATCACGACCGCGGTGTCGCTGGAGGCGGCGCTGCAGGCGGCCCGGGCGGCTGCTCGGCCCGGCGACGTCGTCCTGCTCTCTCCGGCCTGCGCGTCCTTCGATATGTTCCAGGATTTCGAGCACCGTGGCGACGTGTTCCGCGGTCTGGTCGGCGGCCTGGCGTGATCATCAACGCGCGCGGTCGCTCGGGCGGGGCTGGGGCCGGGAGGGGTCGACGAGACTCGTTTCCCGCCACGCGGTACCGGAGCGCCGACTGGCGCTGGAGCCCAGCCGCAAGCGGTCCCTGCGGCCGCCGCCCTCGTGGTCTCGCGACCCCTCCCGGCCCCAGCCCCGCCCGAGCGACGGCAGGCGTGTCCTGGGGGGCCTGCTAGTGCCCAGGATGCTGCGGCCGGATTGGTGGCTGCTCGGGGTCGCGGTGCTGCTGCTCTCGCTGGGGGTCATCATGGTGTACTCGGCGAGCGCGATCGTGGCCGCCGATCGCTTCGACGATCCCTACCTGTTCCTCAAGAAGCAGTTGTTCTGGGCCCTGCTCGGCGCGGCCTGCCTGCTGGGCGCTCTGCACGTCGACTACCGGCGGCTGGAGGCGCTGGGCTGGCCCATCCTCGTGGCGGTGGGCGTCCTGCTGGTTCTCGTGCTGGTGCCCCCGCTGGGGCAGCCCATCAATGGCACCTGGCGGTGGCTGCGCCTGGGCCCGCTGTCGGTTCAGCCGGCCGAGCTCGCCAAGCTGGCGCTCGTCATCTATCTGGCCGCATTCCTGACCCGCCACCGGGAGGAGCTCGCGGACTGGCGGCGCGGCTTCCTGCCTCCCCTGGCGGTGGCGGGCGCGCTGGCCACCCTCATCCTCGCCCAGCCTGACCTGGGCAACTGCCTCACGCTGATCGCGGTGACGTTCGCGCTGTTGTTCCTGGCCGGCAGCCAGGTGCGTCATCTGCTCCTGCTGGTAGCCGCGGCCGTGCCCTTGCTGGGACTGGCGGTGTGGCTGGCCCCGTACCGGCTGCGCCGCATCACGATCTTCATGGACCCGTGGTCTGATCCCCGCGGCAGCGGTTTTCAGATCATCCAGTCCTGGCTGGCCATGGGCAGCGGTGGGCTCTTCGGCCGGGGCGTCGGCGAATCCCGTCAGAAGCTCTTCTACCTGCCCGAGGCCCACACCGACTTCATCTTTGCC
>DATIAY010000002.1:0-20950 GCA_035457825.1 Candidatus Methylomirabilota bacterium | reverse complement strand
GTTGGTGCCCAGGTAAACGGCGCGGACGCCGGGCAGTCGCGCGGCCCGCTCGAGCTCGGCCACGGCTGCCGTGGGATCCTGCATGGGCAGGGTCGCGCAGCCCACGAAGCGGTCGGGATAGGCGGTGTGCGCCTGGGCCAGCCCGTCGTTGAAGGCCTGGGCCAGTCGCCGGCTCAGGCTCGGGCTGGCGAAGTACGTCATCGGACTGGTGAGCGAGAGCGCCTGGACGGCGATGCCCGTCCGGTTCATGGCCTTGATGCGGAGATCGAGGTCCCAGTAGGCGGGCGAGAGCGGCGGCGTGGTGGCCCCGGGGAGAACGATCGCCGGACCATCGCCGCGGCTGCGGTCGATCCGGGCGCCGGACGCGGCACCCTCCTGCTCGATCAATCTGAGATAGCCCTCGGGGTAGAAGTGCGAGTGGATATCGATGCCAAGGGGCGGGGTCACGGGTCGAGATTGTACTATAGGCGCGCTCGACCCCGTTGCCCGAAAAGCCTTGCCAAGGAGGGGCCCGTGAAGCTGCCGTCCGAGCGCTTCGACTATTCTCCCATCGCCAGTCGCCGCCCCTGGAAGCTCCCCAAGGGCGCCCGGATCGCCGTGTGGACCATCGTGAACGTCGAGGAGTGGAGCCCCGAGAAGCCGATGCCCCGCCAGTACCTGACCACGCCCCAGGGAGTTTCCGTCATCCCCGATGTACCGAACTGGGCCTGGCACGACTACGGGATGCGCGTCGGATTCTGGCGCTTCCTCGAGGCGCTCGGCAAGCGGAAGATCCGGGCCACGACGGCGATCAACGCCCATGTGTGCGAGGCCTACCCTGCCGTGGCTCACGCCATGCTCGATGCCCGGTGGGAGTTCATGGGCCACGGCGTGGTGCAGGGGGCCATGCACCTGCTGTCCGATCAGCGCGCGGCCATCCGCGAGGCGGTCCAGATTCTGCAAAAGTTCACCGGGCGCAAGCCCAAGGGATGGCTGGGCCCGGGTCTCACCGAGACGTGGGAGACCCTCGATCTGCTCGCCGGGGAGGGGATCGAGTACGTCTCCGATTGGGTGAACGACGACCAGCCCTATGAGATCCGGACGACCTCGCGCCCGCTGGTGTCAGTGCCCTACACGGTGGAGCTCAACGACATCCCGATGATGGTCGTCCAGCACCATGCCTCATCGGAGTGGCTGCAGCGCTGCCGCGATCAGTTCGACCGGCTCTACGCGGAGGGGGCCAAGAACCCCCGGGTGATGGCCATCGCCGTTCACCCGTACATCTCGGGGGTGCCCCACCGCATCAAGTACTTCGAGGCGGTCTACGACTACATCGGCAAGCACAGGGGCGTGTGGCTCACCACCGGCGAGGAGATCTACGAATGGTATCGGGGGCACGCCTGGTGAACCGCCCTCAGCGGGCGGGGGCGACCACGACGTCGGTGGGGTGTCCCTGAAGAAAGTTCTCGATGTTGTCCACCGCGCGGAGCAGGCCGTCCCGGATCACCTCGGGCGTCTGGCCGGCATTGTGCGGGGAGAGCACCACGTTGTCCAGCTTGAGGATCGGATCGGCCGGTCGCAGCGGCTCGTCGTGGAAGACGTCGAGGCCGGCCCCGGCGATCTTGCCCTGGCTGAGCGCGTCGAGCAGGGCGTCGCGCTCGACCAGCGCCCCGCGGGCGGTGTTGATGAGAATCGCGCTCCGCTTCATGAGGGCGAATTCCTTGCGCGTGAAGAACGCGCGCGTCTCGGGGACGAGGCGCAGGTGCAGCGAGATCACGTCGGCCTCGCGCAGAATGTCCTCCTTGCTGGCGGCGCGAGCGCCCAGCGCGGCGATGCGGTCCTTGTCGCCGCGCAGGCTCCAGGCCAGCACCGTCATGCCCACGGCGCGGCCGAGCTCGATGACGCGCGCTCCGATGGTCCCGGTGCCGAATATTCCGAGCGTCTTGCCCAGGAGCTGGGTCAGGAGGTCCCGCGGCCACCGTCCCTCCCGGACCTCCCGATCGACCTTGGGGATCCGTCGCGCCACCGCCAGCATGAGGGCCAGGGCGTGCTCGGCGACGGCCCGGGCGTTGACGCTAGGCGTGTTGCATACGGTGACGCCGTGGCGGCCGGCCGCGTCCAGATCGATGTTGTCGGTGCCCGTGCCCCAGATCGAGACCATCTTCAGATTTCGGCACGCGGCGAAGACCTGCTCGGTGAAGCGGGCGTGGGCGCGGATGTTGATCGCCACCTGGGCGCGGTCGATTCTTCCGATGAGCTCGGCTTCGTCTTCGGCGCCATGAGCGGTGTGAACGCGCACCTGGCCGAGCTGCTTGGCCCGTTCGTGGGCGGCGCTGCCCTCGAAGACCGACGGGAAGTCGTCGGGGACGGATATTGTAACGGGCGCTTGCTTCATCCGGCGTCGGCGAAGACGCGTTGGGCTGCCGTCAGCCCGGCGCCCGGCTCGCTCTTGTAGCCGAGGTCCCGCAGCGTGAGCTCCAGGGCGGACAGGGTCGGCATCACGTAGAGCGGGCTGGCCGTGATGCCCATCGTCCCGATGCGGAGCGTGGTCATCCGGATCTTGTCGAGCCCGGTGCCGATGAGGATCCCGTACTGATCGCGCATGCGGGCGACGACGGCCGGAGGCTCGATGCCCTTGGGCGCCACGATGCAGGAGACGGTGTTCGACCACAGCGAGGCGTCGGGAAACAGCTCGAGTCCCATGGCCTGCACACCGGCCCGCAGCGCGCTGGCCGCGACCTCGTGGCGGCGGAAGCGGTGGCGCAGCCCTTCCTCGAGGATGAGCCGTACCGCCACCTGCATGGCCGCGGTGAGATGCGTGGGGATGGAGACCGGCTGGCGGCGGGGCGCGCCGTCCTTGACCTTGCCCCCCCGCGACTCGGGAATCCAGTGCTCCCGCCACCGCAGCAGGTCGTAGGACCAGCTGTGCGACGGCCGGGTGCGCCGCTCCATCACCTCCCAGGCCCGGGCGCTCACCGACACCAGCGCGAGCCCCAGGGGGGCGGCCAGGCACTTCTGCGATCCCGTCATGTTCAGGTCGACGCCCCACTCGTCGGTGCGGACGTCGATGCCGGCGATCGCGGATACGGTGTCGAGCATGAACAGCGCGCCCACACGGCGGGCGATCTCGCCGACCCGGGCTGCGGGGTAGGTAGTGCCGGTGGAGGTCTCGTTGTGCACCAGCGTGATGGCCTTGGGCCGCAGTCGCTCCGTCTCCGCGGCCAGCGCGTCGAGGTTCAGCGGCTGGCCCAACTCGACATTGAACTCGGTCCAGGCCGCACCCACCCGACTCATGATGTCCCGCATCAGCGCGCCGAACTGGCCGGCGCCGACGACGAGAACGCGGTCGCCGGGCTCGATGACGGACGTGGCGCCCGCTTCCAGCGCGGTGCGTCCCGAGCCCGGCATGAGGAGAACCTCGTTCCGAGTCTGGAAGACGTCGCGCAGCGCCAGCATGGTGGGCTCCAGCATGCCCAGGTCGAACGAGTCGTCATACTGGATTGCCGGTGGCCGGTTGAGGGCCTGGATGACGGGGGGCGGCAGCTCCGTGGGACCGGGAATCATCAGCACAGGACGCGTCTGGCAGTGGGCCCAAATCATAGTTGTCGCCGCTCCTTGTCCTTCCGCTACCTCAGGCCTCGGCCGCCCGCCCGCCGTAGCGATGAATGAAATAGAGGTTGCGAGAGTACACCAAAAGCCCGGCGGCCTGGCCGAGAATGAAGACCGGGTCCAGCCGGTAGATGGCGTAGGCCAGCAGGGTCAGGCCGCCACCGACGGAAAAGTACCAAAACTGGCGGGGCACCACGCTTTGCCGTTTTCGTTCGGTGGCGATCCATTGCACGAGAAAGCGCGCCGAGAAGAGCGCCTGGCCGAGTAGCCCGATGCCCACCCATACGTATTCAGTGGTCAGCATTCATCCACCTCGTCGGCCAGCCCCGCCGTCACGCCGCTCCGCCGAGCATGGCGCGCACGACCTTGAGCGCTTTGCGGACTTCACCCGGCCGACGGTGCGCGCACACGAGAGCAAAGAGCCGCTCGGCCTCTTCGCTGGGCATTGTCCGGCGGCCCCGGCCCACGTCGGTGAGATGACGGAGCGGCACGGCCAGGGCTACGGCCACGTGGTAGAGGCTGTCGACGGAGATCGATTTCTCGCCGCGCTCGACTTCGCCGATGAATTTGCCGCTAAGGCCGGCTTTCCGTCCCAGGCGTTCCTGGCTGAGACCCCGCTGCTTGCGAAGGGAGCGGAGTCGTTGTCCGAGGAACCTTCGCACATGCGGTACTGCGCGCTCGGCCACCTTTGCCCTCGATGCCCCAGGCCAGCCTAGCACGGCTCGGTGCCGCCGGATATGACGGCGAGCACGAGCGCGCCCTCGCGGCTGGTCACGGTGTGGACACAGCCCGGTGGACGGCGGGTGTAGTTGCCGCTGGTACATATCCCGGTGTCGTCGGCGATGCCGCCTTCCAGGACGTAGACCTGTTCCTCGCCCAAATGCCGATGGCGGGGAATCGTGGCCCCGGGCGTGTATCGCACGAGCACCGTCCGGCGTTCGCCTTCCTCCCACAAGACCTTCCAGAAGACGCCGGGCCGGCGCTCGATCCAGGGACGCCGGGCCGCCTCGACGTAGAGGCTGGTCGGAGGCGGGCTCACGGCAGGTCGACCTCCACGGCTTCGGTCGACACCCGCACCGGATACACGGGAATGGCGAGATCGGCGTCGACCCGACAGCGGCCGGTCGCCAGCTCGAAATCGAAGCCGTGCCAGGGGCACACGACCACGTCGCCTTCCAGCCAGCCATCGGCGAGCGGGCCATCCTCGTGCGGGCAGGAGGCGCCGCAGGCGAAAAAATGACCGTCGCCGGCGTTGAAGATCGCGATCGCGCGACCGTTGCTCTCGACGAGGAGCCCGTGACCGACGGGAATCGCGTCCGGCCTGGCGACTCTCACGAAGGCCATAGGCCGCGAGCAGGAAGGGAGCGCGCGCCGCGGCCGGAGCCTGGAGTACACTCGCGGCCACGACAGGCGCGGCACCGTCTATCGTTCATGGCGGCCCAGAATACGCTGGCGTCGGACGTCGCGCAACGTCGAGGCGCCTCAACGAGGAGGAGCGTATGGAGCTCGTGTTTGCGACGTACCCATCGTGGTCGCACCTTGTCGTCCGGGTGGCGCTGGGCGTGATTTTCTTTGCCCACGGGGCGCAGAAGGTGCCCGGCTGGTTCGGCGGGGACGGGCTCAAAGCCACCATCGGCGCGTTCCAGAAGGGACTGGGCATTCCTCCGGGGGCCACCGTGCTCGCGGCCTTCATCGAGTTCCTGGGCGGGGTGGCGCTGATCGTGGGCTTCGTGGCCCGCCCGGCCGCGCTGGGGCTCATCGTGATGATGCTGGTGGCGGTGAGCAAGGTCCACGTCCAGCACGGCTTCTTCCTCAACTGGAGCATGACGCCGGGAAAGGGTCATGGCTGGGAGTTCAACTTCGCGCTGATAGCCATGGCGCTGGCGATCCTCATCGGCGGGGCCGGCATGCTCTCGGTCGACCGCCTCATCGCCCCCTGGGGAGATTGAACCGCTTCGCGCGCCGGCTTTGCCGGCGCGATCGATCCTGGGGGAGTTTAGGCCGCGCGGCCGCTCTCTTCGGTCAGCGAGGTGATGACGTAGGTGCCGCTCTTCTCGTCGCGCTCCAGGGTGACGATCTTGTTCTTGGCGGCGTCCTCGAGCAGCTTGGAGAAGGTGGAGTACCCGTAGTACGACTCATTGAAGGCCGGGTTCTTGCGGATCATCGTTTGCTTGACCATCGACCCCCACAGGGTTTCCTTGTTCTCGCGCATGAGCGCCTGGATGGCGTCGATGAGCTGGGCGATAGCCTCGGCCTTCTTCTCGGGCAGGCCCCGCAGGAGGTTGGTCTTCTTGGTGTCGCGGATGAGGTCCTCGTAGAAGATGAACTCGTCACAGTTGGCGACCAGGAGATCGGACGACGACGACTTGACCCCCAGCCCGATCACGTAACGGTCGTTTTCGCGGAGCTTGGACACCAGGGGCGAGAAATCCGAGTCGCCGGAGACCAGGGCGAAGGCGTCGATGTGGGATTTCCCGTAGGCCAGATCCAGCGCGTCCACCACCATGCGGATGTCGGCCGAGTTCTTCCCGCTGTAGCGGCTCTGGGGCACGTCGATCAGCTCGATGGCCCACTCGTGGAAGGGGCGCTTGTACTCGGTGAAGCGGTTCCAGTCGGCGTAGGCGCGGCGGACGATGATTTTGCCCTTCTCGAGTAGCCGCTCCAGGACCAGCTTGATCTCGAACTGCTTGTACTGCGCTTCCTTGACACCGCGGGCGATGTTCTCGAAATCGATGAACAGCGCCAGCTTGCGTTCCCCGTTCATGCCCCTGTCCTCTCTCTGATAGCCGCCTTGGGGCGCCGGCGACCCCGAACACGGCTGACGACACACCTATTGTATAGTGTGAGCACGCCATGGCCCGGCTGATTTTCGAGATGTGGAGGATGCGCCGGATGAAGAACGTTGACCCCGCGGTGGCCTCGCGGATCCCACCGGGACAGACGCTGACGCAGAAGTGGCCGGTGCTCACCTATGGGCTCACCCCCCGCATCGACCTGAGCCGCTGGACCTTCCGCTGCTTCGGCCTGGTGGAGGAGGAGATCGCCTGGACCTGGGATCAGCTCCTGGCGCTGCCCCGCGTCCGGCTCACCTCGGACGTGCATTGCGTGACCCGCTGGTCGAAGCTCGACAACGAGTGGGAAGGGGTACACGTCAGGGAGATCATGAGCCGCGTCCGACTCAAGCCCGAGGCGAAGTACGTCATGGTCCACGCCGATCCCGACTACACCACGAATCTGGCCCTGGAGGACCTGCTCCAGGACGACGTGCTGCTCGCGCTGCGGCATAACGGCCACGACCTCCCGCCCGACCATGGGGGGCCTTGTCGTCTCGTCGTCCCCCGCCTGTACTTCTGGAAGAGCGCCAAGTGGGTCCGCGGGTTCGAGTTCCTCGACGTGAACGCGCCCGGGTTCTGGGAGCAGAACGGCTATCACATGCACGCCGACCCCTGGCCCGAGGAGCGCTACGCCGACCAGGAGACGCACGCGATGCAGAAGATGCGCGCCGAGGCTGCGCGCAAGCGGCGCGAGGGGAGATAGGCAGGCCACTCTCCCGCTCGCCACGACGACGTCTCCGGCTAGGTCGGCCCGCGGCCAACCTGCTAGGATCGACCTGATGGCGCACGACCACCGGGAGACCGCCGCCGGCCGCTCCCGCCGCCGGCTGGTGGCCGTGCTCGTCCTGACCGGCACGTTCGTGCTCGTGGAGATCGCCGGCGCGCTGTGGACGGGCAGCTTGGCCCTGGCCGCCGACGCCGGCCATATGCTCACCGATCTCGGGGGGCTGGCCCTCGCGCTCTTCGCCGCCTGGATCGCGGCCCGGCCGCCCACGCCGGCCAAGACGTTTGGCTACTACCGTGTCGAGATCCTGGCCGCGCTGGTCAACGCCCTGGTCCTGTTGCTGGTGGCCGGGGTGATCCTGATCGAGGCCTATCGGCGGATCCTGGCGCCCCCGGCGATCCTCGGCGGCCCCATGCTGGTCATCGCCGCGCTGGGCCTCGGTGTGAACCTGTTCTCGGCGTGGCTGCTGCACGCCGGCGCGGCCGAGAGCCTGAACGTCCGCGCGGCCTACCTGGAAGTGCTGGCCGATGCGCTGGCCTCGGTCGGGGTCCTGATCGCCGCGCTGGTGGTGATCCTCAGCGGCTGGACGCTGGTGGATCCGCTCATCAGCGCGGCCATCGCCGTATTCATCGTGCCCCGCACCTGGAGCCTGCTCACGCAGGCCGTCAACGTTTTGCTGGAAGGTACCCCGGCTCACCTCCAGCTCGGCGAGATCGCGGCCGCCATGGCTCGGGTGACCGGGGTGCGGCGCATCCACGACCTCCACGTCTGGACGTTGACCTCGGGGCGCGAGGCCATGAGCGCGCACGTGGTGGTAGACGATCTCGCCGAGAGCTCCCGCCTGCTCGAAGAGCTGCACGCGGTGCTCCACGCCCGCTTCGGCATCGATCACACCACGATCCAGCTCGAGAAAGCACCGCCGGCGGTTCTGCAGATCAAGACGCCGAGCCCCTGAGGCCGGGTGAAGGCGGTGCGCTGAGCGAGCCTCAGGGGTTGCCCGGCTCCGGGTCGAGGGACCCCCGGGCCGCCCTCGGAGAGCGGCGCTTCGGTCTCCACGGTGCAGCCGTCGCTGGAGATGTCAGTCGCCCTTCCGGGGGCCGCGCCGGAGGCGCCGGCCAGCATCACCGGCACGCTGAGGGTTAGCCGCTCGTACTGGCGCCGCTCCTCGCGCAGCCGGCTGTAGCGCCGCCCCCAGCGCAGGGCGAGAAAGCGGTAGCCGCACGTCTGGCGACGAAACGGGTAGACGGAGAAGAGGCTCAGGAGACGCTCGAAGATCCCGCTCCGGTGGGACCGGCGCGCGACGCGCCCCAGGCATTTCCGGCAGCTCAGGTCCTCGCCGCCCCCGATCCCATCCGACCGCAGCGGGCTCAGGACTGGACCACGGTGACCACCAGCCCGATAGCGGCCAGGACATTGCCCACCCGGACACACTCCGCCTCGGGCCCGATCTTGACGACGGCCTTCCCGGTATTGTGCACCCGCCAGGCGATGTCCCAGCCTTCCGCCTCGGTGCAGCCGATGGCCTTTTGCAGTTGCTTGACCACCTGCTCGAACGTGTGACAGTCGCAATTATGGAGAATGGTCATCCAGGGCGGCGCCGCCGCGCCCTCGACGATTTCCTCGACGTCCTCGGCCGGGAGTGTGTGCTCGGCCATGGTCGTGCGACCCCCTGACCTCGCCAACGACCTGCCCGGCATTATCGCACCGCCCGGCGCACCGGCGACCAGGGATGCACGGGAGGAGGTCATTGCTTCCTGGGGAGTTTACAATGGATGCGATGTCGCTGGACGGGCCAGTACTAAAGTTGCAGCAGCTGGTCGATCGTCTGGTTCGGCGCCTGCGGCTCGGTTCAGCGCCCGAGACCGGTCCTCGCCGGCGCTTTCTCATCGTGCAGATCGATGGGTTGTCCCGATCCGTTCTCGAGCAAGCCCTGGCCGAGGGCCGCATGCCCTTCCTGAGAAGGCTGCTCGAGCGCCACCGTCATGAGCTCCTTCCGATGTGCGTGGGCCTGCCCAGCTCCACGCCGGCGTTTCAGATGGCCCTGATGTACGGGGTGAGGCCCGATATCCCCGGCTTCCACTACCACGACAAGCGCCAGCGGAAAGACATCTACTTCCCCCGGGCCGGCGACGCGGCGATGGTCGAAGCCGCCCACGCGCACGGCCGGGTCGGCGTCCTGGCCGACGGCAGCGCCTATGGCTGTGTCTTCACGGGCGGCGCCGTCAACAACCTGTTCAGCTTTGCCATGATGAAGCGACCCAGCGGCGCGGGCCTCTTGCGGGCGGTCTCGGCCTTCGTTGTCCTCAGCTGGGTGGTGGTCAAGTGTCTGGCCCTGACCAGCGTGGAGATCGTGCGGGCCCTGTTGCGCCTGGTGGCCGACCCCGTGGGGGAGAGCGCGCGGGGCTGGAAGTGGCTCGGTCTGAAGATCATGCTCTCCGTCTGGTTACGGGAGCTCTTCACGCTGGTGACCTCGCGGGACCTCTACGCCGGTGTTCCCGCCATCTACGTCAACTACCTGGATTACGACGTGTTCGGCCACGCCTTCGGGCCGCGACACTGGCGATCGCTGCACGCGCTGCGGCGCCTGGACCGCTCGATCCATCAGTTGTGGCGGGTGGCTCGCCGCGTCCCCGGGCATCGCTACGACCTGTATGTGCTCTCCGACCACGGGCAGACTGCCTCGGTGCCATACCAGAAGGTCTCCGGGGGTCGCTCCTTCGAACGGGTCTTCTTCGAGGATCTCCTTCCTGCCGGCGTCGTGGAGATCAGCCCGGCTCACCCTAGCCGCCGGCGTCTGGCCAGTGGCATCAAGGCCTTCCGGCGGCAACGGGCGCCCGGGATGTTCCAGCGGTTTATGAACTACCTCGAGAAGGATTTTCCCTGGATGCTGGGGCAGACGCCGGAGGCGCGCCAGCAGGATTGCGTGCGCGTCATCGCCGCCGGCCCCAACGCCTTCGTCTACTTTCTCGACGACGATCAGCCGCTCACCCTGGAGCAGATCGAGCAGCGGTTCCCGGGGCTGGCCGACGAGCTGTCCCGCAGCCGCGGCATCGGCTTCGTGTTGGCCCGGTCGCCGGCCGGCCCGGTCTGCCTGTGGCGGGGCAAACACTATGTCGTGGCCGACGAGGCCACAGGTCCACTGGTCGGACGGGAGGAGGGACCTCTCGCGGCCCAGGGGATCCGGGACCTGATGGCCATGCCAAGCGCCGGTGACCTCGTGATCTATGGCAACGACTCGCCCGAAGGGACCATCTCCTACGTGCCGGAGGTGGGTGCCCATGCCGGGCCATCGGCCGACGAGCTCCACACCTTCATCATCAGCCCGCCCGACCGGACGCCGTCGTCGCCCATCGCGCACCCCATTGAGCTCTACTCCCACTTCGTGACGTACCGCCAGGGCTGACGCGTGCAACTCGTCGTGGCCAGCTATAACATTCACCGCGGCGTCGGGCTTGATCGCCGCCTGGACATCGATCGCATCGCCGACGTCATCGACGAGATCTCGCCGGACCTGATCGGCCTGCAGGAGGTCATCCGGCAGCCCGGGACGGGCTGGGCCGACCAGGCCGCCCATCTGGCCGAGCGCCTGGGGCTGACGCTGGTGATGGGGGTGACGCGACCGCACGCGGACGGTACCTTCGGCAACGCGGTGCTCACCCGGCTGCCGGTGCTCGGGTGGGCCGGCTGCGATTTGTCGTGCAACGCGCGGGAGCCCCGGGCCTGCCTGCGCGTGGACCTGGGCGCCAACGGGCGCACGCTGCATGTCTTCAACTGCCACTTCGGCCTGAGCCTGCGCGAGCGCCGAGATCAACTCACCCTCCTGGCCGACTTCATCCGGGCCTCTTCGCGGCTGGAAGGCCCGCGCATCCTGCTGGGGGACTTCAACGAGTGGCACCGGGGGCCGGTGACCCGGGGCCTGCGTCGCGAGTTCTCTTCGCCCATGCGGCGGATGCGGCGAACCCATCCGGCGTTCTTTCCGCTCTTCAGGCTCGACCGGATCTACTGGGACGTGGAGCTCGAGGGGGAAACGTTCCAGGTGCATCGCAGCCGCCGGGCCCGTGTGGCCTCCGACCATCTGCCGGTGGTGGCGCGGCTGCGGGTTCGGCCCAAGCCCCACACGCAGTACGGGTACGTGAGTCCCGAGGAGCTCCCGCCGCCCGAGTGAGACAGCGACCGTCGTCGCACCCCGCGTGAATGGGGGAGGTCTGGAGGGGGGCGCGCCTCGTGCCCCCCTCCAGGTTATCGTCGCTGTCTCACCCCCTGGTGGCGCCGATCGCCGCGACGTAGAAGCCGGGGAACTCGTCGCGTATGCGGATGAGGTCGGGCAGGAACCGCACGTCCACGAAGCCGCTCGCCTCCATGGCTCCCGTCCACTGCTCGGGCGTGAGGAACCCGCCGTTCGGGCGGTGGGGCGGGCGGAGCAGCGGAGCCCGGAACGTCTCCATGAGATTGAAGACGAACTCGGGATAGATCGGCTGCCCGGCGCGCGGCCGCACGCACTCCGAGACGATGAGGCGTCCGCCGGGCGCCAGCGCGTCCCGGACCTCGGACAGGGTCGCCTCGAGGTCGTGGGCAACGTGCAGGGTATTGACGGCGTACACGGCGGTGAGGCTGCCGGCCGTCACACCCTGCCCGGCCAAGGGCTGGTTCATATCGAGCTGACCAAAAGTTAGAAACGCTGCGTCCGGGAATCGGGACTGCAGGGCGCGCTGGCCACGCCGGAGGAAGTGCGGGACCGCCTCGGTGAACCGGTACTCACGGATCTCGTTCAAGCGGCCGGCGCCTTGCAGCCGCTCGAGGAGAGCGATGGTGCCGCTGGCGAGGCCCCCGCCGAGCTCGAGGATCTCTCCGCCGCCCGGCGGCAACCACGCCTCCACCGCCACGGCGCCGACGCGGTTGTTGATGGCGTAGAGGCCATTGTCGTTCGAGAAGTACCCCAGCCAGAGTGGAACGCGGGCCGGTGAGAACAGGATCTCCTCGCCGCTACGCTCGCCGCGCAGGAAGGCCGGGTAGTCGCGAGCGACCGCCTCAGCCAACACGTACGAGGGGAGCCACGAAGCGTCGTGCCCCTGTTGCTCCCGGCTCACCCCGGCGGGATCGAGGTCGGGCAGGGGTTGTCGGAGCTGAAACCGTTCCTGGCCGCCCGCAACCTTCGACTCGACGAGCCCTCGGGCGGCGAGGTGGCGGAGCATCCAGTGCACGGCCGTCAGGGACGGTCCGGCCTTGCAGCCGGCCCGGGCTGCGATCTCGGGCGCGCTGCCGGGCTCTCCTGCGGCCTGCTCCAGGCGGGCGCTGCGAGCGACCTGAATCATGAGCCGGTGGACGTATTCCTCGTAGAGGACCGCCGAGCGACAGAAGGAGGCGTCGAACAGTGGCACCAGCGCGGCGGGCAGGACCCGGCCGAGCGCCGTAGCCACGCGGGCGGCTTCCGCCGTACTATGTACGGTCGGATCCACTGTGCTCATGGGTTTACTCACCGAACGGGTTCCAAATATCGAAGAAGTTGAACCAGTGGGTCGGGCGCTCTCGGACGACGCCCTCAAGGTGAGCCACCCAGGCGGCCAGGGCGTCGCGCTCGCCACCCGGGCTGACGCGAAGGGGCTCCGGCACGATGACCCGGTATCGATAGTCGTCGGCCAGGATGCAAAAGGCCGGCACGATCGGCACCCCGACGGCGGCGGCGAGCAGGAAGGGGCCCAGGGGAAAGGGGGCGGGCTGCCCGAAGAACGGGACGAGCGCATCGCCCCGAGTGCCGAGCGCCCGGTCGCCCTGCAGGGCCACGACCTCACCGCGGCGGAGCGCGGCCACCAGCGTCAGCGAGACCGTCGGGCGGGAGCGGGTGACGAAGTGAACGCCGTCGCCGTTGCGCCGCAGCCAGCGCTCCAGCTCCCGGCCTTCTTCCGGGGCCACCACCACGTGCGTGGCTCGCGCGGCGCGGCGAGCCAGGAGCCGACCGGCGAGCTCCCAGTTGCCCACGTGCGCGGTCAGCGAGATCACCCCGCCGCTGAGGGCGACGACGCGGTCGGCCCCGCTCACCGAGCCCACCAGCGCCGCCAGCTGATCCGGGGGCTGGCGATTCGTGGAGACGAGGTCGCTGAAGCACATGGCGAACTCGCGGAAGACCCCGCGCGTGAGCGCGTCCAGCCGGGGCCCGGTCGCCCCCGTCACTCTGCCCAGCGTGGCGCGCACCACGCCCCGCTCGACGGCGAGCAGTCGCGAGGCGAGCGAGCCCAGCCCTCTGGCCAGGCGCAGGCGCAGGGGGCGTGGCAGGCGGCCCAGCCCCGCCGCCAGGCGGTACAGCTCGGCGCGATTGTACGGATGCGAGTACCAGCGGGGTGCCGCAGCGGTCGCAGCCGCCCGCTCACCGGGAGGGGCGATCACGGTACGCCGACACCCCCCGCAGGCAGCCGTTTGCGGCCGACGTACTCGCTGAGCAGTCCGAAGCGCACGGTGGCGTTCACGACCTGGAATCCGGTATCCGCCATCGCCGTGACGATCGAGTCGGCGGGCACCAGATGCTCGACGGTGTCCCAGCAGTACCGCATGAGGGTCTGCGCTTCGCGGCGGTTGGACAGGAGGCGGGCGACCAGGGGCCCCAGGTGGTTCACGTGAAGCCGCCCCAATCCGCGGCCGAGCCGGGAACGGGGACGGGCGAAGTCCAGAATCAGCAGGGTCCCGCCGGGACGCAGGACCCGGAAGTATTCACCGAAGGTGTGCTTGAGATCGGAGACGTGGCGCAGCGCATAGCCCATGCTGACGAAGTCGAACTCGCCCTCCCGGAACGGGAGCTGTTCGGCGATGCCCTGGACCAGGGGAATGCGGAGCTTCCGCCTGGCCTCGGCCAGCATCCCGGGGCTGGGATCGAGGCCGATCACGTGGCCCGACGGCCCCACGATGCCCGCCGCGGCGCCGGCCACGGCCCCGGTCCCCACGGCCACATCGAGCAGGCGGGCTCCGGCGCCGAGCCCCGTGCGGTGCAGGATCCAGCGCCGGTACCAGACACCCCAGCCGAAGGCCATGATTCCGTTGATGCGGTCGTAGTGCTTCGCGGTGCCGTCGAACATCGCGGTGAGGAACCGACGGCGCTGGGCCTCGTCTTCGTAGTAGCCAGGCAGAATGGGGTGGGGCTTCATGGCCGGGCGCGCTCAGTCCTTCCTGACCGCCCCGGCCAGGTCGAGGACGGCGCCCAACAGCGTGTTAGCGCCGCGCTCGATGTCGTCCATCGGGGTGAACTCCTCCTCGCAGTGACTGCGGCCGGCGCGGGAGGGCACGAAGATCATTCCGGCCGGCCCGATGGTCGCCATGTACTGGGCGTCGTGACCGGCGCCGGAACGGATCCTCCGGTAGCGGGCGCCGGCCGCCCTGGCCGCACGCTCCACCGCATCGACCACGCCGGCGTCGAAAGGCGTGTAGGGCACCCGCCAGTAGTGCTCGAGCTCCCCGCGCACGCCTTCGCGGTCGCAGGCATCCTTCACCAGGCGCTCGAGCATGGACCGCGCGCGGTCCAGCGTGGCGTCACGGGGATCGCGAATGTCGATCGAGAGCACCACGCGCCCGGGGATGGCGTTGACGATGTTGGGTTGCACGACGAGGTTGCCCACGGTCGTCACGGTGTCGCCCCCCAGCTCTCGGGCGATGCGGCGGACGCCACTGATCACCTCCGCGGCGGCCACCAGGGCATCGTGCCGAATCCGCATCGGCGTGGGTCCGGCGTGGTCCTGGACACCGTGGATCGTCAGGCGCGACCATGAGATGGCCACGATGCCTTCCACCACTCCCACCGAGAGGCCCTCCTCCTCGAGAAACGGGCCCTGTTCGATGTGGAGCTCCAGATAGGCTCGCAGGGGCCGGGCCACGCAGGGCTCCGATCCCAGGTAGCCGATCCGCTCCAGCTCGTCTACGAGGCGGAGGCCGTCCTTGTCTCGCGCGTTGTAGGCGTCCTCCAGTGGGATCTTGCCCGCCATCACTCCGCTGGCGATCATGGCCGGCTGGAAGCGCGCGCCCTCCTCGTTGGTGAAGATGCTCAGCGTGAGCGGATGGCGCGTCCGCACGCCGTGGTCGTCGAGGGCGCGGATCACCTCCAGCCCGCAGAGCACGCCCAGCTGGCCGTCGTACTTGCCGCCGGTGGGCACGGAGTCCACGTGCGAGCCGACCATGACGGCCGGCAGGGCCTCGGTGCCCGGACGCTCGCCGAAGATGTTGCCCATCTGATCGACGCGGACGCGCAGCCGGGCCTCCCGCATCCACGTCACCATCTGGTCGCGCGCCCGCTTGTCATCGTCGCTGAGGGCCAGACGGTTGAGACCCCCGCGGGGCGTCTCGCCGATCCGGCCCAGGGCCTGAATGGCCTGCTCCAGGCGGCTCCGGTCGATCTTCATCAGACAGTCCTATAACGCAAGCGAGCCCCGGCGTCCAGAATGGCCCTTGGGCCTACGCCGTGGCACCACGAGGTCACCGAAGCGCTCCGTCCGCTGCTGGTCGTGCTCGCGGGCGGTCAGGGCCGCGGCGATGGCATCGCGCTCGTCCTGGTCGAGCCGTCGGGGCACGCCGGTCAGGGGCAGGCGATGCAGCGCGGCCCGAGACCATTGCGATCGTGGGGCCCGGCCCCGGGGGCCGTACCAGCGCGTCCACGAGGCGGTGGGGAAGCACTCGATCGCCGTCAGACCGGCCGCCCCCAGGCCGCGATACAGGGCGAAGCCGTTCAGGATCCACTCGTAGTAGCGGCTCGACCTCAAGGCTAGCCGGTCCGGCGTGAAGCGCAGTCCGCAGATCCTGGCGCGGGCGAACTGGCGCTCGCAGGGACGCGACCGCTCGCCATCGGGTGCCGGGCGCAGCGGACTATCCACGGCCACGAGGCGTGGCTGCCACGACGCCAGCAGACGCACCGCCTCGGCCGCGCTGAGACAGCGCTCCGGCCCGCCGACCAGGCCGCGCGCGTCGATCATCGCCACGTGAAAGCCCTTGGCGGCTGCCCCCACGTCCACGCCGGCCCACCGTCGCGGGCCCGTGGTCATAGCCCGAGGTAGGCGCGCTTGAGGCGTTCGTCACCGAGCAGATCCCGGGCCGGGCCATCGAGCACCAGGCGCCCGCTCTCCAGCACGCAGGCGCGGTGGGCGACGGTGAGGGCCTGGCGCACGTTCTGCTCCACCAGGAGCACGGTCACCCCGTCGGCGTTGATCGTGCGGACCGTCTCGAAAATCTGCCGGACCAACAAGGGGGCCAGGCCGAGCGTCGGCTCGTCGAGCATGAGGAGGCGGGGCCGGGCCATCAGGGCCCGGCCGATGGCGCACATCTGCTGCTCGCCACCGGAGAGCGAGCCGGCCAGCTGATCGCGTCGCTCGGCCAGAATGGGGAACAGGCCGAAGACATACTCCAGCGCGCGTCCGCGCTCGGCCCGGGCCCGCTCGGGATGAGCCCCGAGCAAGAGATTTTCCATCACCGTCATGAAGGGGAACAGCCGGCGGCCTTCCGGGACCTGCACGATGCCGAGGTCCACCCGGCGATGGGCAGCCACCCGGGCCAGATCGTCCCCCGCGAAGAGCACCCGACCTCGCTGGGGCGACAGCAGCCCCGAGATCACCCGGATCGTGGTCGTCTTGCCGGCGGCGTTGGCGCCCACCAGCGCGACGATTTCCCGGTCGCGCACTTCCAGCGACACGCCGAAGAGGGCCTGCAGGTCGCCGTAAAACGCGTCGACGGCGTCAAGCTTGAGCAAGCACGAACTCCTCGCCGAGGTAGGCATCGATCACCCGGCGGTCGCTGGCCACCTGCGCCGGCGGCCCCTCGGCGATCAGCTCGCCGTGGTGCAGCACGGCGATGCGCTGGGCCAGGCGCATCATGGCCGCCATGATGTGCTCGATGACGACCAGCGTGAGCCCGTCGGCGTGGAGGCTCCGGATGAGATCGACCATAGCCGCCAGCTCCACCGGGTTGAGGCCGGCCATCACCTCGTCGAGTAGCAGCATGCGGGGCCGGGTGGCCAGGGCCCGGGCCACCTCCAGCCGCTTGCGCAGTCCGACGGGCAGCGCCTTGGCCCGGGCCATCGCGTAGGCGGCGAGGCCGCAGGTCTCGACGACCCGCTCGGCGTCGGCCCGAGCCGCCCGCACACTGGTCACCTTGGTGAGCGAGCCGACCATCACGTTGTCCAGGACGGACAGGTTGCCGAACGGCTTGACGATCTGGAACGTGCGGGTCAGTCCGCTCCGGCAGATGGCGTGAGGGGGCAAGCCCGTGATGTCACGCGCCTCGAAGAGGACGTGCCCGGCCTCGGGCCGGTAGTAGCCGGCGATGACGTTGAACAGCGTCGTCTTGCCGGCCCCGTTGGGCCCGATGATGCCCAGGAGATCACCAGCGCCCACCTCCAGGGTCACCTCCCGCACGGCGGTCAGGCCCCCGAAACGCTTGGTGACTCCCTGCAGGCGCAGCATGGTGGATCAGGCGAGAGCGCGGGTGGTTCGGGCGCGCAGGCGGGTGGCCATTCCCGCCAGCCCTTCGGGGACGAAGCGGACGACGAGAATGAGGATGCAACCGTAGACGACCAGATAGATTCCCGCCAGGCCCGCCTGGACACCGGAGAAGGTGGCGCGCAAATACGTCTCCACGGAGGTGATGAGGATCGAGCCGAGGTAGGGGCCCAGGGCCGTCCCCATGCCGCCGATGATCGTGTGGAGCGCGAAGCGGACCGACAGGTCCACCGAGAAGACGTAGAAGGGATCGACGAAGCCGACGTATTGAGCCCACAGCGTCCCGCCCACCGAGGTGAGGGCGGCGCTCAGCGTGACCGCGAGGACCTTCAAGCGGCGGCTGGGGATGCCCAGGGCCTCGGCGGCGTCCTCGTCCTCGCGCACGCCGGCGAGCCGGTACCCGAGCCGAGAGCGCTCGAAGTAGAGCTGCACGAAGTAATAGAGGATGGCCAGGGCCAGGGCCAGATAGACCCAGGCCACGTGGCTGAGCCCGAGGGTCCAGAGCCCCGGGCGGAAGGGCACGGGAATGCCCTCCGAGCCGGCCGTGAACCCTCGCCAGCGGCTGGCCACGATCAAGAGCACCTGGGAGAAGGCGATCGTCGACAGGGCGAAGTACGGGCCGCGGAGTCGGTTGGAGAGATAGCCGATGACGGCGCCGGCAGCGAGCGAGACGGCGATCCCAACCAGCATCCCCAGCCAGGGGCTCTGCTGCCAACGCGTGGACAGGAGTGCCGCCGAATAGGCGCCGAGGCCGAAGAAGGCCGAGTGGCCGAGCGAGACCTGACCGGCATAGCCGCTGGCCACGTTCCAGGCGGCGGAGATGGCCCCCCACAAGAGGATCAGGATGACCGCGTCGAGGAAGAAGGCGTCGCGGACGACCAGCGGAATGAGCGCGGCGGTGGTGAAGAGGAGCCCCGCGCCCCACCGCCATCCGAGCAGGGCCCGCATCAGGCGCCCAGGGTTTCGGCGCCCCGCTGGCCGAAGATCCCGGCCGGCCGGAGCAGGAGGACCGCGATGAAGAGGACGAAGTACAGCACTTCCTTCCACGCGGTGCCGATGAAGTACGAGCCGACGACTTCGACGAAGGCCACGATCAGGCTGCCGAAGAGCGCGCCCACCATATCGCCGAGCCCGCCGAGGACCACCACCACGTAGGCGAGCAGGACGAACTGCAGGCCGGCGGTGGGGTACACCGCGTACAGCGGGGCCACCAGCACCCCGGCCACGCCCACGGCGGCGATGCCGATCGTCCAGGTGAGGCGGTAGACGCGGTCGGCGTCGATGCCCATGAGCGTGGCCGCCTCCCGGTCCTGCGCCGTGGCCCGCATCACCCGCCCGGTGTGCGTCCACCGCATGAAGGCGAACAGGCCAATGGTCAAGGCCAGGGCGATCAGGAAGGCCACAACCTGAGAGAGGTTGAAGGCGACGTCGCCGACCCGGAGCACGACGAAGGAATGCCAGGGCCGCACCACGCGGTAGTCCCCGGTCCACAGCACCAGGGCGGCGTTCTGCAGCGCGATGCTCAGCCCGACCGTCGTGAAGATCTGGACGTTGTGCGAGGCGTGGATGACCCCCCGCATGATGAGGCCGTAGCTGGCCAGCCCCACCACGAAGAAGACGGGGAGGGACAGAAAGAGGGTGACGTAGGGGTCGAGGGACGAGAAGGTGTACGCCCAGAAGGCCAGGTACATGCCGAGCATGAGGAACTCACCGTGGGCGAAGTTCACCACGCGCATAATTCCAAAAATGAGGGTGAGGCCCACGGCGATCAGGGCATAGATGCCCCCTAACAGGACCGTGGCGACGCCGAGCTGGGCGAGGACGTCTATTTGCGCTGGCCCCAGGGCCCGAGCGGGATCCACTTGGCCCGAAGGGTCGTGAACTCCTCGGGCCACACGGTGACGAGCTGGCCGTTCTGCCACTGCAGCATGTAGTGCTGGACGCGCTCGTTGGCGTTCTGGCCGTTCTCGGCGAACTTCATCCCCCAGCCGTTGATCCCCGACCCCGCCGGCAGGTCCAGGGACATGACCGCGCTGCGAAACTTCTCGAGGTCGTCGCTGCCGGCCCGGTCGAGCACGAGCTTGAGGACCCACAGGCCCCCGCCGGCCAGCTGGTGGCCGCCCAGCGGGTAGGAGCCCGTGCGCTTCTGCACCGCCTCGCGGAACTCGCGCTCGATCTTCTGGCCCTCGGGCCGGAGGGCCTCCATCCGGAAGCCCGGCCCCGGCTCCAGCAGGGCGAAGACCCCGTTGGCGTCGGCGCCGAGCGCCTTGCCGAAATCGGGCGAGCCGTAGCCGGTGGCCCCAGCGTGGACCAGGGCCTTGAAGAGGAAGTTCTGCTCGCGGGCCTGCCGCCAGAACAGCGGGGCGTCGTTGGTGTAGCCGATGTGGTGGACGACGTCAGGGTTGGCTTGCTTGTACTTCACGATGACGGGCGTGAAGTCGTTGATGGCCGTGAAGGAGTAATACTCGTTGCCCACCTCCTGCATGCCGAATTCCCCTTTGGCCCGGGCCCGCGCCGACTCGGTGACGCCCTGCCCATAGGAGGAGTCTTCCGACAGGAAGGCGATCTTGAGCTGATTGGGGCGCAGGTTGAAGCGAGGGGCCAGATGCTTGGCGATGAACTCGATGTTGTACCAGCCGAAGCCGGTGGCATCGATCTCGGTGCGGAAGACAGTCTTGAGGCCCCGCTTGTTGAAGCGGGGATCGACGCAGGAGGTCTCCCAGTAGATCACGTTGTGGCGGGCCGCCGCCTCGCTGGCCGCCCCGCACAGCCGCGACGAGAAGGTGCCGGTGATGATCTTCACGCCCTCGCGCGTGATCAGCCGGTTGGCTTCGGTGGCGGCGGCGGTGGGATCGGGGGCGTCGGCGACGGTGAAGACGAGCCGCCTGCCCATCACGCCGCCCCGCTCGTTGATCATGTCCCGCACGATCTCGTAGCCTTCGAGGTGGCGCTTGCCCTCGGAGGCCAGAGGCCCGGTCAGCGGCTCCAGGACGCCGATCTTGTATTCCCCTGAGAGGGGCTGGGCCTGGATGCCGCTCGACAGCGCGGCCACGGCGACGAGAAGGACGCTGGCAACGAAGCCGATGGCACGATGGCGCATGAGTGACCTCCCTGGTGGCGAGAGCAGCTGCAGGTGTCGCCCGCGTTCTAGCACCGCGTCACCGAAGGTGTCAAGGGACCGCGTGCTAGACTCGTCGACGTGAGCGACGATCCCGGTCCACGATTTCTGGCGCCGCACACCATCCGCTTCTGCCCGCTCTGCGGCGGGCCCCTGGGCCGTGAGGCCGTACCGCCCGACCAGCGCGAGCAGGCCGTCTGCTCGGCCTGCGACTTCGTCTTCT
>DATIAY010000001.1:0-42194 GCA_035457825.1 Candidatus Methylomirabilota bacterium | reverse complement strand
ACCAGCAGCGGGGCCGTGATGTTCTTGCCGGCGTCGCGCAGCGTGGCTCCCTTGGACTTGAGTCGTACGTCGGCCTCGTCCTTGGCCCCCCAGACGTGGCACCAGCGCTTGAGGTGGAACTCGCTGGCCAGCCGGCGGTCTTCCAGGCTGTGCAGACCGCCGCACGAGGCGACCGCCTTCAGGCGATGCTCGAAGGCCGCGCAGCGCGGGGCCAGGTAACCGCCCAGGCTCACGCCGCAGATGCCGACGCGAGCGCCATCGACATCGCGCCGGGTGAGCAGCCAATCGATGGCCGCGGTCGCCGCCACCTCGAAGTCCACGCGCATCTTCATGTTGAACCACGTCTCGCCCTGGCCCGGCCCGTCGAACGTGAGGGTGGCCAACCCCCGGCTCAGGAAGAAGCGCTCGAACGTGGCGTGCTCTTCCTTGGCCGAGTCCAGGCCGGAGAGGAACAGCACCACCGGTGGTCGGGCCACGTTGCGCGGCCGGCGCAGGTAGCCCGGGAGCATGACGCCCTCGAGCGGAAACTCCACCCGCTCACCCGGCGGATCGAGACTGCCCAGGGCGCGCCCGTAGCACTCCACGCGCTTGCGGTGGCCGGCCGTGTACTGCTCCAGGTCGTCCACCCAGCAGAAGACGGCGAAATGATAGGCGATGGCCGCCCGGTAGTAGGCCTCGCCTGCCGTCACCGACCGTCCCTGGGCCGCCGCCTCCAGGGCCAGGCTCTCATGCTTGCCGCCCAGCGCCATCCAGGCGTCGTACCACTGCGCCCACCGCTCGAGCCCGTCGACCGTCCACTGGTAGTCGTTCATGTCGACGCCATTGTTGACGATCCGCGGCTTCCAGCTCGTGATCACCTGGTTGAGGACGGCGTCCGCCATGGGTTTGGCTCCTTCGGTCAGGGTTCGATTCGGTCGAGCGTCACTGGCTCCGGCGCAGGCGTGGATCGTAGGCGTCGCGCACGCCGTCGCCGAGCAGGTTCACTCCCAGCACGGTGACGAAGATGGCCAGCCCGGGAAAGACGGACGTCCACCACGAGGGATTCATGTACGGCCGGGCTTCGTTGAGCATCGAGCCCCAGGTGGGGATGGTGGGCGGCACCCCGAGGCCGAGGAACGACAGCGACGCCTCGATCAGGATGATGGTGGCCAGGGAGAAGGTGCTGATCACGCTCAACGAGGCCACGGTGTTGGGCAGGATGTGGCGCACCACGATGCGCAGGTGGGACCCGCCCAGGGCCCGCGCGCCGGCCACGAAGTCCCGCTCGCGCAGCGACAGCACCTCGCTGCGGATCACCCGACAGTAGTGGATCCACCGGTTGAGGCAGATCACCCCGATGAGGATGACCAGGCTCTGGCCGAACAGGGCCATGACGACGAGGGCCAGCAGCACGAAGGGGATGGTAAGGAAGACCTCCACCAGCTTCATGATGACCAGGTCCACCCGGGCCCCGTAGAACCCGGCCACCAGTCCGAGCGCCGTTCCGATCAGGCCGGAGATCACGAGGGTCGTCAGGCCCACCAGCACCGAGACGCGCGCGCCGTGCAGCACCCGGCTCAGGATGTCACGCCCCAGATGATCGGTGCCGAACAGATTCGCCGCGCTGCCGCCGGCCAACCAGGCCGGGGGCGTCAGCCGCCGCATGAGATCCTGGGCCCCGGGCGGGGCGGGCGCTACCAGCGGAGCCAGCACGGCCGCGGCCAGGACCAGGGCTACCAGCCCGCCCCCCACCGCGCAGCGCAACCGCCCCGGGCGCAGATACCAGGCGGGGCGATGCAGGGTGACGACCTCGCCGGCCGGCCAGGCGACGACGGTCGCGGTGGTGGTGACGGCGGCGTCGGCATCAGTCATAGCGCACCCGCGGGTCGATCCAGGCGGCCAGGATGTCCACGGCGGCGTTGACGAGGACGACGAGGACGATGAAGACCAGGACGATGCCCTGGACCAGCGGGTAGTCGCGGTTGCCTACCGCCTGGACGGCCAGCCGGCCGATGCCGGGCCAGGCGAAGATCGTCTCGATGATCACGGAGCCGGAGAGCAGGAACACGAAGAGCAGGCTCCAGGCGGCCAGCATGGGCAGGAGCGCATTCCACACCGCGTGCCGGGTGATCACCGCCACTTCCCGCAGTCCCTTGGCCCGGGCCGTGCGCACGTAGTCCTCCTGCATGACTTCCAGGAGGTTCGAGCGCATGAGGCGGCTCTGGAACGCGATGCCGGGACCGGACAGGGCCAGGGCCGGCAGGATCAGGTGCTGGATGGCGTCCCAGAAGGCGGCCGCGTTCGCCGTGAGCACGCTGTCGAGCAGGTGCAGGCCCGTGATCGGCGTGAGAGCCACGCTTTCCGAAAGGCGGCCGGCCACGGGCAGGAGCTGGAAGGCGCCGCCCACGATGAGGATCAGCAGCAGGGCGAACCAGAAAGCCGGCATGGCCACGCCGCACACGGCCACCACCATCAGGGCCTGATCGAGCAGGCTGTGCGCGCGGGAGCCCGCCACCACGCCGAGCAGCAACGACGTCGCGACCACGAAGAGCAGGGCCAGACCGCCCAGCTCCAGCGTGGCCGGAGCCCGGGCCAGGATCAGGCTGGCCACCGGCTCGTCGAAGTAGAGCGAGCGCCCGAGGTCGCCGCGGACCAGGTTGCCGACGTAGGCGAAGAACTGCACGACCAGCGGACGGTCGAGGCCCCACTGCTGGCGGGCCTCCTCGCGCTGCATATCGGTCGCGTCCGGGGGCACCAGCTGATCGGCGGGGTCACCCGGGGCCAGGTGCAACAACACGAAGATCAGCAAGACGATCAGGACCACGTTGAGCACGCTGGCCCCGAGCCGTGTCGTCAGGAAAGTAGACATCACTTATCCAGGGTTGCGCGGAGCCAGATTATTGACCTTGGGTGGGGCGAGACGCCCCCCCAATTCCCCCCTGATCCACGCGAGGCGCCACCCGGCATGGCGTCCAATCGGACGGCTACGCCAGATCCATCTTCCCGAACCAGACGTACTCGCCGGCGGTCGGGATCCCGGGAGGGATCACCACATGCTTGCGCGCCCCCACCGTGTACTGCGGGTTGTAAAGGGGCACCGCCGGGCTTTCCTCCTGGAGCAGCCGCATGAGCTGGCGGTTCAGGTCCTGGCGCTTCTTGGGGTCGTTTTCGACCTCCTGCTGGTCGAACAGCGCGTCGGCCGCCGGGATCGAGTGCTTGGAGCGCCGGTCGCGACCGGTGCGGAAGTAGGTCTGGACGAATGCCGAGGCGTCCTCGGCCACGTTGCCGTAGGAGATGAAGTACATCGGCATCTCGCTGGCGAACCACATGCGCCGGAACACGCCCGACTCCACGGACTTGACGTTGAGGCGCACGCCGACCTTCCCGAGCTGCTCGGCCATGGCCTGGGCCATGGGCTTGTATTCGTTGTAGGAGGCGTAGTCGTAGAAGTCGATGTCCACGCCGTTGGGATAGCCGGCATCGGCCAGCAGCTTCTTGGCCCGCTCCGGATCGTGAGGCACGGGCTTGAGGTCGGGATCGTACGTCATGACCTGGGTCGGTCCGACCATCTGGCTCAACCGGTACCCCCGCCCCTCCAGCACCGTCTTGAGGATCGTGTCCATGTCGATCCCGGCGTGGATGGCCTGGCGCACCTGCTTCTTCTGCAGCGGGGGCACGATGGGGTTCATGAACAGCATGTGGATGCGGGCGGCCCGCACGCCGTAGAGCCGGACATCGGGGCTGCCCTCCAGCTTACCGACGTCGAAGGCCGGCACCTGGGCCACGGCATCCACCTGGCCCGCCCGCAGGGCCGTGATCCGCGCCGTAGGATCGGGGATCGGCCGGTAGACGATGCGGTCGATCTTGGCCTTGGGGCCCCAGTAGTCCGCGTTCTTCTCCATCACCAGGCGCTCGTCGCGCGCGTACTCGGCGAACCGGTACGGGCCGGTGCCCAGCATCTTCTTATGGGCCTCGTCGAAGCCGACCTTCTCGCCGAGGGCCCGGCTCATGATCGGCGGCCGCGACTGGATGTAGGAGAGGAGCCCGGGCACGGGATCGCCGCAATCACAGACCACCGTCAGCTTGTCGCGGGCGATGATCTTGTCGATCATCACCACGTTGGCCTTCTGCCGGAAGGCGGTCTTTTCCTTGGCCACGGCCTCGAAGGAATACTTCACGTCCTCGGCGGTCAGCGGCGAGCCGTCGTGGAAGCGCACGCCGTCGCGGAGCTTGAACACCCAGCGACGCCCCTTCTCCTCGCTGCTCCACGATTCGGCCAGGACCGGCTCGAACACTCGTTTGGCGTAGTCGAAGCGGACGAGCGGCTCCTGGATCTGGTTGTCGAGCGTCTCGAAGACGGCGTGGTTCACGAAGTACGGGTTGAGCTGACCGATGTCCTCGTTCTTGGCGTAGACGAGCTGCTTGCGGCCGGCCTGGGCGTGGACCGGCTGCCGCACGGAAAGGACGAGGGCGGCGGCGCCGGCGCCGCGCCCGAGGAACTGGCGCCTGGAGATCCTGGTCGTCATAACGGTCTCCTCACACATGTCGGTCTGCGGATGGCCTCACTAACACCACGGCGCGAGCCTCGTCAAGGCCCGCGGCGTCAGTGCTCGTCCTCGGGCCCGCGTCAACGGGGCGCCAGTGTCGCCTGGCCTCGGGCCGCGTCAACGGTCAGCGTGAAGTGGTCGAGGACATCGCGGCCCAGGAGGCCGTCCACGCCGGCGACGCCGACGTCCAGCACGATCACGGGCAGCGGCCCCACGCGCGCCCCGGCCAGCTCCAGGCGCTCGACCAGCGCCTCCCCCGCGGTGGCGCTGCCGGCGACGCCGAGCACGCGCACGGCCCGCCCGGGCGCCGGGGCCAGTCCCGCCCGGGCCAGGGCGTCGGGCGAGACCACCGTCCGGTCGGCGCCAGTATCGACCATCAGCACGAGCGGAGCTCCATTGAGAGAGGCCGCGACGTTGATCGGGCCGCCGGCGGTGAACGGCGCCATCACACCCCGCTCGAGGGCGGGCCCCGGTGACGGCGCCGGACGGGGGGCCGGACTGCCGATGTCGGTGGCGCCGTTGCGATGGGCCGGCGGGATGGCCGCCCGGTCGTTCGTGTAGCGGACCACGCCCTCCGTATCGGTCCAGCGATAGAGCTGGGCGACGGCCGGCACCGTCACGGCCAGGACCAGGAGGGCGCCGAGCAGCAGTCGCGTGAGGCGCATCACCTCGGCCTTACTCGTCCACCGGCATCGTCACCGGCTCGCCGGCGCCGTAGAAGTAGGCGCCGCGCCCGGCAGCGCCCCCGACCACGGCGATGTCGTAGCAGGCGGGCTCCTCGACCACCGGCAACGGCAGGGCGGGGTGCTCGTGGAGCCAGGCGAGCTCGGGATGGGCCATGGCCATGGCCTTGCGCTCCCTGGGCAGCATGAGCGTACGGAACGGCAGCCGGGCCGCGCGGTAGAGCGCCTCCTGGATCTGCTGGCGCCCCCAGCCGGCCCGGGAAAAGACCTGCGCGTGTTCGGGACAGATGAAGAGCGTGTTGTGCTCCTTCTCCTCGGTCTTGTACCGGGGATCGGCGCGCCGGCCGATGAGCCAGAGGCCGGTGCCGACCTGGGCCACGTTCATGGCGGCGGTGGCGAAGACCTCGATGAGCGCGTCGGGGGTCGTGGACTGAAAATCGTGGAGCTCGCACATCCCGTAGACGAAGTGCACGGTCACCGTGCTGGCCTCGGCGGAGAAGCCCCGCGCCACGTGGTACGGCTCCCACGGGCTCTCCCGCTCGTTTTCCGCGCAACAGAGGCTGTACTTGAGCGGCGAGCCGATGGTGTCCATGTCGCTGACACCGACGTAGGTGTGGCCCACGTTCATCATCGTCAGGCGCACGGCGCGGCCCAGCACGGTATTGGCCGCCGAGGGGGCGCCGGGGCCCAGCGCGCACATGCCGGCGTTGAGCCCGGCCCGCCGCCCCTGCGGCCCGTTGACGAGCACCAGCGGAGCGTGCGGCCCCGTCGACATGGCCTTGTTGCGGATGTACATCTTGGGTTCGGCCAGGCACCGCACGGCGGCGATCAACAGCGGCAGGTGCTCGGGCGAGCAGCCCGCCATCACCGCGTTGACGGCCAGCTTCTCGACGGTGGCGATGCCGAAGCCCGGCTCGAGGATGGCGACCTGATCACCGGGGGCGCGCCGCGTACCGGTGAGCATGGCCGCCACGGCACGCTCGGTGGGGGCGACCAGGGGAAAGCCGTCGGACCAGCCCCGGGCCAGCAAGTCCCGGTTCATGGCGTCCCACGCGGCCAGGGTATCCTCGCCCTCGTAGGTCAGGCGCTCCTCGACGGGTTTCCGCGCGGCCGTCGTGGGCGCCGCCACCGGCGTGGTGAGGCCGCCTAGCACCTGCTCGAAGGCCGCGTCCACCATCCGGTGCACGGCCTCCGGCGTCTGGTTGGTGAAGGGCAGCGGCACCACGGCCAGCGGCAGCCCGGGCAGCCCGAGCGCGGCTGCCGTGCCTTCGGCGTCGTGGACGAAGTGCTGCGCCGTGAAGATGACGGTGGGGATGCCCCGCCGCTCCAGCTCGACCATGTCGTGGACACCCCACGACGTGCAGGACCCTCAATCGTTGGTGGTCCCCACGACGGCGTGGACCTCCGCGGCGATGCGGTCGGCGTCCTCGGCCGTGCAGTGGCGCATGAGCCAGCCCACCGAGCCCGTGTAGCGCTTGAATTTCACGCCGGGGAACTTCTCGCGCAAGAGCTGCTCGGTGCGGTCGAGCGCGAAATCCCCGCCGGCCTTGATGTTCCAGTACAGGCCGACGGTGGCGCCGGCGAAATCGCGCAGCCGCGGCGCCGGCTTCACCGAGAACTCGACCGTCTTGGCCAGCGGACTCAGGATCTCGAGTCGTGCCATGGAGACCTCCTCAGAGGATGACCTGCCGGGTCCGGAGCGCGCGAATCTCGTCCGCCGAGTAGCCGTGCTCGGCCAGCACCTGGTCGGTGTGCTCGCCCTGCTGGGGGGCCGGGCTCCGCACCCCCGCGCGCATGCGCGAGAACGTGAGCGGCGTGCCGACCACCGGAATGTCGCCGAGCCTGGGGTGGACGACGCGCTCGATAAGGCCCCGCGCCGCCGTCTGCGGATCGTTCATGACCTGGTCCACCGTATTGACCGGCGTGGCCGGCACGCCCGCCTCTTCCAGGAGCTTGAGCAGCGGCTCCCGGTCCTGGCGGGCGATGGCCTCCTCTAGCGCCGCCTCCAGCTCACGGCGGTGCTTGACCCGCTCGATGTTGGTGGCGAAGCGGGGATCCGTGGCCATCGGCGCGAGCCCCAGAGCCGGGGCCAGGCGCTGCCAGAAGCGATCGTTGGCGCCGGCGATGAAGATCCACTGCCCGTCCCGGCACCGGAAGTTGCGGTAGGGCGAGAGCGAGGGGTGCGAGGAGCCCAGGGCCCGGGGCACGGCGCCCGTCAGCAGATAGCCCTCGGCGTGATAGTTCAAAAGATTAACCGCCGTGGCCAGGAGCGAGCCGTCCACGCGCTGCCCGAGCCCCGTGCGCTCGCGATGCAGGAGGGCGTTCACGATGCCGTAGGCGCAGATGATGCCCGTGGTGAGATCCAGGAAGGACACACCGCAGCGCACCGGGGACCCGTCCGGCTCTCCGGTGATGGACATGATGCCGCTGAAGGCCTGCATCAGGGCCTCGTAGCCGGCCCCCTCAGCCCGCGGCCCCGTGCGGCCGAAGGCGGAGATCGAGCAATACACCAGGCGCGGGTTGAGTCCGGCCAGCGTGTCGTAGCCGACGCCGAACGACTCCATGGCGCCGGTGCGGAAGTTCTCGATGAGCACGTCGGCCCGACCGACCAGGCGCTTGAGCACCTCGACGCCTTCGGGCCTCTTCAAGTCGAGCGTCATGTCGCGCTTGTTGCGGTTGATCACCAGGTAGGCCGCCGACTCACCGTCCTTGTGGGGCGGCCACGTGCGCGACTCGTCGCCACCCGCGGTGTCCTCCACCTTGATGACTTCGGCGCCGAGGTCGGCCAGCAGCATGGCGCAGAACGGACCGGCCAGCACGCGCGAGAGATCGAGCACCCGAATACCGGTGAGAGACAGGGGCGGGGAGGTCGTGTGCATGTGCGCTACTATACATCCATGTCGCGTCTGCGCGCGGCGCTGGGCCAGCGCATTCTCGTCCTCGACGGAGCCATGGGCACGATGCTCCAGGCCCACGGGCTGAGCGCGGCCGACTTCGGCGGCAGCGCCTTGGAGGGCTGCAACGAACACCTGAACCTCACGCGCCCCGACGTCATCCGCGCGATCCACGCCGCCTACCTGGAAGCCGGCGCCGATGTCATCTCCACCAACACCTTCGGCTGCGCCCCCTGGGTGCTGGGCGAGTACGGCCTGGCCGAGCAGGCCTACCCCATCGCGCGGGCGGCCGCGGGCCTGGCCCGGGCGGCTGCCGGTGACCGTTTCGTGCTCGGCGCCCTGGGACCGGGCACGCGCGCGATCTCCGTCACCCGCAACGTCACCTTCGACGAGGTGCGGGCGGCCTACGCCCTGCAGGCGCGGGCCCTCATCGACGGTGGCGTGGACGCGCTGCTCCTGGAGACCCAGCAGGACACGCTCAACGTGAAGGCCGCCGGCCTCGGCCTGCGTCAGGCCATGCAGGAGGCCGGCGTCGAGCTACCCCTGCTGGTGAGCGCGACCATCGAGCCTACGGGCACGATGCTGGCGGGCCAGGGCGTGGAGGCCCTCTACGTGGCCCTGCAGCACCTGGGCCTCTTCGCGATCGGGCTCAACTGCGCGACCGGGCCCGAATTCATGACCGACCACCTGCGTACGCTCTCCCAGATCGCCACCTGTTTCGTGAGCGTGTACCCCAACGCCGGGCTCCCGGACGAGCGCGGCCAGTACGGCGAGACGCCGGAAAGCCTGGCCTTCAAGCTGCGGCGGTTCATCGACGAGGGCTGGGTCAACCTGGTGGGGGGATGCTGCGGCACTACCCCGGCCCACATCCGGGCGCTGGCCGAGCTCGCCCACGGCCGCACGCCCCGCGTCCCCGCCGCCCGCGAGCCGCGCGCGGTCAGCGGGATCGAGGTGCTCTATCCCACCGAGGACAACCGGCCGATCTTCGTCGGCGAGCGGACGAACGTCATCGGCTCCCGACGCTTCAAGGAGCTGATCGTGGCCGGCCAGTTCGAGGAAGCGGCCGAGATCGGCCGGGCCCAGGTACGCGGCAGCGCCCAGGTGCTCGACGTCTGTCTGGCCAATCCCGACCGGGACGAGGCGGCCGACATGGATCGCTTCATGGCCACCCTCACCCGCATGGTGAAGGTCCCGCTCATGATCGACTCCACCGATGCGGTCGTTCTGGAACTGGCCCTCAAGCACTGCCAGGGCAAGGCCATCGTCAACTCTATCAACCTGGAGGACGCCGAGGAGCGCTTCGAGCGGGTCTGCCCCCTGCTCCGCACCTACGGCGCCGCGGTCGTGGTCGGCTGCATCGACGAGGACAAGCAACAGGGCATGGCCGTCACCGCCGCGCGCAAGCTGGCCATCGCCGAGCGCGCCCATGCGCTGCTCACCGGTAGGTACGGCATCGCCGCGCGTGATCTGATCTTCGATCCGCTCGTGTTTCCGGTGGGCACGGGCGACCAGAACTACGTGGGCTCGGCCCAGGAGACCATCGAGGGCGTGCGGCTCATCCGGGCGCGCTTCCCCGAGTGCGCCACCATTCTCGGTATCTCCAACGTCTCCTTCGGGCTGCCCCCGGCCGGCCGCGAGGTCCTCAACGCCGTCTTCCTCTACCACTGCACCAAGGCCGGGCTCGACTACGCCATCGTCAACACCGAGCGGCTGGAGCGCTATCCCTCGATCCCCGAAGAGGAGCGCCGCCTGGCCGAGGACCTCCTCTTCGGCCGGGGCGCCGATCCCGTGGCCGCCTTCGCCGCGCACTTCCGGGGCCGCCAGAAGGCGGCGCCGGTGAAGTCCACGCTGAGTCTGGACGAGCGCCTGGCCCGCTACATCGTCGAGGGCAGCCGCGACGGCCTCATCGAGGACCTCGAGGCCAAGCGCGCGGAGGCCGCCCCGCTGGACATCATCAACGGCCCCCTGATGCGCGGCATGGACGAGGTGGGCCGCCTCTTCAACGACAACCAGCTCATCGTGGCCGAGGTATTACAGTCCGCCGAGGCCATGAAGGCGGCGGTGGCCCACCTCGAGCGTTTCATGGACAAGACCGAGACGGCCACCCGGGGCATGTTCCTGCTGGCCACCGTGAAGGGCGACGTGCACGACATCGGCAAGAACCTGGTGGAGATCATCCTGGCCAACAACGGTTACCGGGTGATCAACCTCGGCATCAAGGTGCCGCCGGAGACGCTGATCGCGGCCTGCCACGAGCACAAGCCCGACGCCATCGGGCTGAGTGGGCTGCTCGTGAAATCGGCGCAGCAAATGGTCGTGACGGCCCAGGACTTTCGCGTGGCCGGCATCGACGTGCCGCTCTTCGTCGGCGGTGCGGCACTGACCCGCAAGTTCACGGCCACTCGCATCGCGCCCGAGCACGCGGGCCTGACCCTCTATGCCAAGGACGCGATGGAGGGCCTGGACCTGGCCAACCAGCTCTTCGCGGCGCCCACGCGGGAGGCCCTGATCGCGCGGATCCGGCGCGAGCAGGCGGCGCTGGGGAGCGACGGGCCCGCCGAGGCTTCAGCGGCGACGCCGGCACGGGTGCCGGCGCGCTCGACGGTGGACCGGGTGGAGCCGCCGCGGCCGCCCGATCTCGAACCCCACATCCTCCGCGATGTGCCGCTGGCCCACCTGTACCCGTACCTGAACCTCCAGATGCTCTACGGCAAGCATCTCGGGCTGCGGGGCCTGGTGTCGCGGCTGCTGGAGGCCGGGGATCCCAAGGCGCGCGAGATTCACGGCGTGGTGGAGGCGCTCAAGCAGGAGGTCGTCCGCGGTCGGCTCGTCGTGGCCCGCGGGTTCTACCAGTGGTTCCGGGCGCGCGCGGTGGGCAACGATATCCTCATCCTGGACCCGGCCGGGCGCGAGCTGGCGCGCTTCACCTTCCCTCGGCAGCCCGGCGGCGAACGCCTCTGCCTCGCCGACTATCTGCGTGAGGACCGCGACGACTACCTGGCCGCCTTCGTCGTCACCTGCGGGACCGGCGTCCGCGAGCGGGCCGAGGCCCTCAAGACGCGCGGCGAATATCTCAAGTCGCACGCCCTGCAGGCCCTGGCCATCGAGTGCGCGGAGGCGTTCGCCGAGATGCTCCACGCCCGGCTGCGCACCCTGTGGGGCTTTCCCGATCCGGCCGACCTGGCGATCGCCGACAAGCTCAAGGGCCACTACCGCGGGGTGCGCGTGTCGTTCGGTTATCCGGCCTGCCCCAATCTGGCCGATCAAGCGGAGCTGTGGCGCTTGCTGGGGCCCGAGCAGATCGGGGTGACCCTGACGGAAGGCTTCATGATGGACCCGGAAGCCTCGGTCTCCGCGCTCGTCTTCCACCATCCCCAGGCGAAATACTTCAAGGCGACCTGAGGTCGGCGGGGGCGCTCACTCCTTGATCAGGCGCTCTCGCCGCAGCAGGTAGAAGTGCCGGACCGAGCTGTAGAGGTCCAGGGTCGTCTCCTCCACACCCTGAAACAGCTCGTAGTTCAGCGCTCGCTCGTTGAGGAGGTCGCCAGCCCTCATGCCCACCCCCGCCCAGAATAGCGGGATGAAATAGCCGAGCGGGTCCAGCAAGTAGTCGACGCCGCGGCCGATACCATCGCGGATGGTCATCGGCTCCAGCACGGGCAGGACCAGATAGGGCCCGGGGCCGGCGCCCCAGACTCCCAGCGTCTGGCCGAAGTCCTCTCGGCTGGGCCGGATCCCCCAGTAGTCCTTGGCCGGGTCGAAGAGCCCGCCGATCCCGGCCGTGCTGTTGATCAGGAACCGCGCGAGCTCGCGGCCGGCGCCGCCGGGCTTGCCCTGCAACAGGTTGTTGAGGAAGCGCGGGACGAAGCGGATGTTGTCAAAGCCGTTGGCGATGAGGATCTGGAACGGCTCCGGCATGACGTGGCGGTAGACGTTGGCGACCGGCTTGAGCACCCAGCGGTCCAAGCGCAGGTTGAACGTGAACATCGTGTCGTTGAAGGGCTCCCACGGATCGTAGGGCTCGGGCTCGTCGGCTTCCGATTCGTCCTTCTCTTCCTTGTCCGCAGCCGGGGCGTCCGGAGCCTGGGCCACGACGCCCGCCGCCGCCGGCGCGTCCCCGCCCGCGGAGACATCAACAGTAGTAACGGCGCGCGCAAATCGGGGGGGAATTGGGGGGGGCGCCTCGCCCCCTCCAATGTCCATAATCGCAACTGTGCTCGCGCAGCCGACGGAAAGGAGCCCGACGGCGGCGAAGACGACCACACCCATCCATCGGCGACCCCTGTCGCCCAGCGCAGAATGCACGCGCGGCCCTCCCCCAGCACGGCTCGTGCTTCGATCGACCTGAGGATATCGCCAAGGCCAGAGGAACCAGCCAAGGATTGAACGTGTCGATCGACAAGGGGGGCGGGGATTCAGCGAGTCGCCGGCGGACGCAGGACGATGAGCGTGAGCGGGTCGAGACACGCGCGGGCCACGCGCAGGACGTCGGCGGCAGTCACCGTCTTCACCGCACGCCGGTAGCGCTCGGGAAACTGCTGGCCCACGCCCTGCGCTTCGTAGAAGGACATGTACCAGGCTTGCCGGGCGTTGGTCCGGCGATCCATGGCGTAGTTGCCGAGGAGGTAGCCTTTGGCCCGGGCCAGCTCGTCGGCGGTCACCGCCTCCTTCTGCACCCGCTCGACCTCACGCAGCAGCGCCGCCTCGGCGCGCTCGGCGTTCTCGGGCGCGGTGCCGAGGTAGAGCACGAGGACGCCGGGCTCGCGCACGGCCTCGTAGTACGCGTTGGCCGTGTAGGCCAGGGCCTGACGGTCGCGCAGCTCGGCGAACAGGCGTCCGGCCATACCGCCGCCCAGCAGAGTGGCCAGAACTTTCACGGCGGCGTGATCGGGATGGTCGAGCGAGGGGGCCAGCCCACCGGCGAGGATCTGGGCCTGCTGGGCGGGCTGCTCGACGACGATCCGGCGCGCCGCCGACACCGGCCTGGCGTGGCTCGGCTCGGTGACGGCGCCGCCGCGCGACAGCGCGGCGAAGAGACGTCGGGCTTCGGCCAGCACCTCATCGGCCTTGACCTGTCCGCTCACCGTGAGCACCATCCGCTCGGGTCGGTAGAAGGCCCGGTAGTGGGCGACGATCGCGGCGTGGTCGAGACGGGCCAGCGACTCCGGCGTGCCGAGCACGGGAAGTCCGTAGGGGTGGCGCCCGTACACCGTCGCGTAGAAGACATCGAAGGCCCGTGACGACGGGCTGTCACGCTGGCGCTGGACTCGCGAGAGCAACCAGTCGCGCTCCGGCCCCACCTCCTCCGCCGGCAGCCGCGGCTCCAGGGCCAGCTCCGCAGTGAGCGCGAGGAGCTCGCGCCAGAAGCGGGCCAGGGCGGTGCCGCTGATCCCCGAGTAATCGACGTCGCCGGCCGCGCTGATCTTGCCGCCCAGCGCGGCGATGCTCTCGGCCAGCTCGGCCCCGCCGCGGCGGGTCGTCCCCTTCACCATGACGGCGTGGACGAAGTTCGAGATCCCGGCGCGCTCCTCGGACTCCCAGCGGGTCCCCATCCTCACCATCAGGGACATGGCGACCACTGGCGCCAGGGGGTTCTCGCGCACGAGCACGGTGAACCCGTTGGCGAATTGCTCGCGGCGCGCGGCAGCGGCATCGGCGGCGACCGGCAGCGCCAGCGTGAGCACGAGCAGGCCGAGGACGGCGACGCGGTGGCGGCTCATCGGGCCTGCGGAACGAAGCGGACGCGCGCGTAGTTGTTGTCCCCGAAATACCGGCGCGCCACCGCCTGGATCTCGCCTGCCGTCACCTGGCGCAGCCGGGTCAGGTACTGCAGCTCATCCTCCAGCGTCCAGGCGGTCTCGGCCTGGCCATAGGTCTTGGCCAGGCCCTCGGCCGTCTCGATGTCGAAGGCGTAGCTGGCCTCGGCCGTGATGAGCGCGCGCTGACGCTCGGCCTCGGTCACGCCGTCCGTCCGCACCCGGCGAATCACCTCGAGGATAGCCGCCTCGGCGCGGTCGAGGTTCTGCGGATCCAGCCGAGACGTTACGGTGACGACCCCGGCCTTCTCCCAGGCACCGTAGCCGGCCTCGATGGCAAAGACCAGCCGATCGCGCTCCCGCACGGCCTGGTTGAGCCGCGAGCTGGGGCCGTCGCCGAGAATGTAGGTCAGCACGTCCACCGCATACACGTCCTTCTCGTTCGTGGCCGCCGTCCGCCAAGCCAACCCGAGGTAAGCCTGCTGCTCGGTCCGGGGCACGTCGACCTGCCGCATCCCCTCGAGGGGAGGGACCCCGGGAGCGACCGGCCGCGCCGCGCCGGTGGCGTCCAGGCGGCCGAAGGTGGCCAGGACCAGCTGGCGCACGTCGGCCGGCTTCACGGCGCCCACCGCGACCACCACCATCTGCCTCGGCACGTAGTACTTGTGGTAGTAGGCCAGCAACCGCTCGCGGGTCAGCGCGCCGATCAACTCCGGGGTGCCCAGGATCGGCCGGCCGTAGGGGTGCGGGTCGTAGATCAGCTCATAGATCCGCCGCAGCATGTAGCGGTCGGGGTTGTCCTGGGTGAGCCGCATCTCTTCGAAGACGACCTTGCGCTCGGCATCGAGCTCGCCCTGCTCGAAGGTGGCGTTGACCGCGATGTCGGCCAGCAGCTCCAGACCGGCCCGCAGATGCTCGGCGGGCAAGACGACGTCATAGTGGACGGCATCGTACGAGGTGAAGGCGTTGCTCTGACCGCCCAGCCGCTCGATGAGGCGGTCGATCGAGCCGACCGGCCGCGTCGGGGTGCCCTTGAAGAGCATATGTTCGATGTAGTGGGTCAGCCCGAGCTCATCGGCCACCTCGTCACGTCCACCGATCCGCACCCAGAGCTGCAGCGCCGCCACCTCGCTGGCCCGATGCTCGTGCACGATGAGGACGACCCCGTTGGGGAGCACCTCGCGGGTCGGTCGGCTGGCCACCGCGGTGGGGGCCGACGCCCCGGCGGCGCACCCGCCGAGGTACAGGATCGAGGCCACCAGGAAGAGGATCCGGCGCATCTCAGGCGACTCCATTCAGCGCGTAGTCGAAAATGTCGAAGTTCCGCAGCTCGCCCTCACGCCGGGCGTAGGCGGCCCCGAGCGGGCGGTTGAGGACGAAGGGGACCGTCTGCTCGGTCACGCCCCCGTGAGACCGCAGCGGCTCCTCGAGCAGCGACAGGTCGTGTTCCTCGGGGGCCTTGCCCAGCACCACGTGCCGCTCGGCGACCACGAGGACGTCACCGACCCGATCCGGGGCCAGCTCGAACCGCCGGCACCCCTCCGCGTTGTCCCAGGCCTCGGCGATGCCCTCGGTGACCCGCAGCCGGGTCAGCACCGCCGGTCGGTCGGCGGCGCGATCGAGGTAGATAGTGGCGAAGGAGCCGAGCGCGCCATGATGCACGACGTAAGGATCCGTGATGGGCAGGATCACCCGGGCGTGGCCGGGGCCGAGGAGCGCGTCGAGGAGCGGCCGCAGATAGATGACGTTGGGGGTGCCGTCGGCGCGCGATTTGCCGTTCATGCCGTGGTCGGCGGTGATCCCCAGCACGGCGCCGGCCCGATCGAAGGCGTCGAAGTAGCGGTCCAGCATCGCGTAGAAGCGCGTGGCCACCGGATCGCCGGGCGGATGCTTGTGCTGGACGTAGTCGGTGAGCGAGAGGTACACGATGTCGGGCCGCTCGCGCTTCAGAAGGGCCAGCCCGGCGGCCAGCACGTACTCGCTCAGCTCGGCGCTGTAGACGTTGGGCACGGGCAGCGGGACGAGGTCGGTCACCCCCTCGATGCCGTGCTCGTCCTTGGTCACCTGATCCGCCTTCTCCGAGGAAAAGCAGATGCCCGTCATCCCGTGGCCGAGGAGCCGGCGCAGCTTGTCCTTGGCGGTGATCACGATCGCACGCGCTCCCGCCTGCGCCAGCGCCGCCAGCAGGGTGCCGCAGCGCAGGAAGGCCGGATCGTTCATCATGACCTCGCGCCCCGTGGCGGGATCGTAGAAGTAGTTGCCGCAGATCCCATGCACGGCGGGCGGCACCCCGGTGACGATCGACAGGTTGTTGGGGTTCGTGAAGCTTGGCACCACGCAGCGGGCGAGCCGGGACACCCCCTGGGCGCGGAAGCGAGCGATGGCCGGAGCCATCCTGGCGGCGACGGCGCGATCGAAATACTCGGGCTCGCCGCCGTCGATACACACAACGACGGTCGGGCGTTGCGGGTAACGGTACGTGCGACCATTGACGGAGAGGGAAGAACCGTCGCTCACGGCGCCTGGATATTACGGCAGGCCCGGCGGGCACGTCGGGGAATTTTCATCGCGTGGCCGACGAGGCCGCTACCGCTGCCTCCCGCCGGGCCCGCCGCTGCCGGGCCCGCCGGCGCGCGGCGTCGACGACCCGCACGCCCAGCAGCACGGCCAGCCCGGCGGCGTAGTAGTACGGCTCGGTCCGACCTACCTTGGCGAGCCAGACGAAGTGCAGGACGGCCGTGATGGCAGCCAGGTATACGAGCCGATGCAGGCGCCGCCAGGCCACGGCGCCCAACCGCTTGACCATGCCGGCGGTGGAGGTGGCCGCCAGGGGGATGAGCAGCGTGAGCGCGCCCATTCCGAGCGTGATGTAGGGGCGCTCCACGATGTCGCTCGCCATCTGGCCCCAGTTCAAGAAGTGATCGACGAAGATCCACACGCTGAAGTGCAGCGTCGCATAGAAAAAGGCGAAGAGCCCGAGCAGGCGCCGGAGCAAGGCCGGCCAGCCCCAGCCGGTGAGCAGGCGCAGCGGCGTGGTGGAGAGCGCAGCCAGTAGCAGGCGAAGCGTCCACTGCCCCAGGTGGTTGGTGATGAAGCTGACCGGGTTGGCCGTCAGGTCGTCGGTGACGATCCAGAACACGAGCGCCGCCAGCGGGGCGAGGGCGGCGGCCCAGACTACCGCCTTCAGGATGACGCGCCCCTTGCGGGTCATTCCACTGGAGGGGGCAGCGGCTGCCCCTTCAGACCTCCCCGTTCACGCGCGGTGCGACCACCGGTGCAGTCTCCGGCACGTGGTCGTGCTAGTAGAGCTTGCGCAGGTCCATCCCGGCGTAGAGTTGGGCGACCCGGTCGGCGTAGCCGTTGAACATCAGCGTCGGGCGGCGACGGAACTCGCCGATGCGCCGCTCCGTCGCCTGGCTCCAACGCGGATGGCTCACCTCGGGATTGACATTCGAGTAGAAGCCATACTCCTGCGGGGCCGCCTTGTTCCAGGCCGTCGCCGGCTCGTCCTTGACGAGGCGGATGCGCACCAGGGACTTGGCGCTCTTGAAGCCGTACTTCCACGGCACGACCAGCCGGATGGGCGCGCCGTTCTGGTTGGGCAGCACCCGGCCGTACATGCCGACCGTCATCAGCGTGAGCGGATGCAGGGCCTCGTCCAGGCGCAGACCCTCCACGTACGGCCAGTCGAGCCCACCGGACCCGAACAGTCCCCGGCGCTGAGCCGGAAATTGCTCGGGGTCGAGGAGCGTGGTGAATTCCACGTACCGGGCCTCCCCGGTCGGTTCCACGCGCTTGAGCAGGGCGGACAGCGGGAAGCCGACCCAGGGAATGATCATCGACCAGGCTTCCACGCAACGCAGGGAGTAGACCCGCTCCTCGAGCGGAAAAGCCTTGAGCAGCTCGTCGATGTCGAAGGTCCGGGGCTTGTGCACCAGGCCCTCGACGCGAAGCGTCCAGGGCCGGACCCGCAGCCGGTGCGCCTCGCGGGCCGGGTCGTCCTTGTCGAGGCCGAACTCGTAGAAGTTGTTGTAGGTCGTCGCCGACTCCCACTTGGTCGGCGGTTCCTTCAGGCTCAACGCCTCGTTGCGGGTCGCCGACAGCGGCGCGCCCTGAGCGGCCGGAGCCACGGCCTCGGCCTGACAGCCTGTCACCAGCACGGCGGCCGCGCCGGCCATGAACGCTCGCCGGTCGAGGTAGAGCCGCTCGTCGGTGATCTCGGAGCTGCGGAAGCGCTCGGCGCGTCGGATCAGCATGGGACCTCCCACACTATCTCACGAGGGGGAAAACTTGTAACCCTGGCCGTGGACGGTGAGAATCCACCGCGGGTGCTCGGGATCAGCCTCGAAGCGTCTCCGCAGACGCAGCACATGCGTGTCCACGGTGCGCGTGGTCGGGAACCGTTCGTAGCCCCACACCTCGTCGAGCAGGCGCTCGCGGGTCACCACCTCGCCCTGATGGGCCAGCAGGTAGGTGAGCAAGTCGAACTCCTTGCGCGTGAGACTCACCTCTCGGCCCGCCTGGAAGACCTGGCGGCTTCGCATCCGGACACGGAACTCGCCAAAGGCGTACTCGTCGGCCTTGTGGCGAGGGCCGGGCCGCCGCAGCACGGCGCGGACCCGGGCCAGGAGCTCACGGAGCGAGAAGGGTTTGCTGAGGTAATCGTCGGCGCCCAGCTCCAGGCCCCGCACGCGGTCGGCCTCCGCGCCCCGCGCGGTGAGCATGATGATGGGGACGTCGATCCCCCGGGCGCGCAGGCTCTGGCACACTTCCCAGCCGCTGATCCGGGGCATCATGAGATCGAGGATGACCAGGTCGGGCGCCTCGCGCGCGGCCAGGGTCAGGGCCGTCTCGCCATCCGTCGCCACGCAGGTCTGGTAGCCCTCGAAGCGCAGATTGTCCTCCAGCCCCCGCACGATCTCCGGCTCGTCATCGACGATGAGGATCCTCGCCATCTGCCACCCCTGACCGCCTGAGCGTAGTCTCCCAGGCCAGCCGGGTTGTCACAAGGGCGTCAAATTTCGGAGAGCCGCGCGAGGAGAAACGCGCGCAGGCGGGTCTTCATCTCCTCGGGCATGTCCACCCGGTTGACGTCGGCGGCCAGGTCGCGGGTCCGACGGTAGGTGTTGAGGTAGGCGACGCAGGGCGCGCAATCGCGCAAATGGGCCTCCAGGCGCTCGATCATGGCCGTCGTGAGGCTCGGCTCCAGGTAGTCGGCCAGGAGCGCGATCACCTCGCGGCACGTCATCCTCTGGCCCGAGGAGACGGGGTCGTTCACGCCGACACCAGCGCCGACCGGGCTCGGGCCCGCGTGGCGAGCACGCGGCCGGGATCGCCGAGGTCGTTCCACCCCAGCCCGGTGACCGGGAGCACGGCGAGATCTTCCGGGTACCGCTGCAGCACGTGCCGGGAGAAATCCGTGGAGGGAAGCCCGGCGTATATCCGGCCCAGCACGTCGTCCTCCCCCGGTCGGCCGAGTCGCGCCGGCACGGCGGCCAGCCCCTCCACCAGACCCGGCACCGCCCTGCGGATCAGTCCGGTCAGCGTCGACGCCCGCGCCACCAGGACGAAGCTGTTCCACAGTCCTCCCTGCCGCACGAGGCGAGCCGCCACGGCGAGCCCAGGCTTTTCCCGGAACCTCGCGACCCGGTAGAGCGGCCATGGTCCAGCGCCGAGGATGAGCGCGCCCGGTTCGATCCAGCCGAACTCGACCTCCGGTCGGTCGGCCGCGATTCCCAGCAGCACGACCAGATCCGGCCGGGCCAGGACGGCCTCGCAGGCCCCCTCGACGCGGGCCATGAAGGCGGCATCGTCCGAGACATAGTGATCGCTCGGGAGGACGATGACCGGATGCTCCGGGTGGAGGCACCGGAGGGCCAGCACGATGGCGGTGGCCGTCCCCCGGTTCTCCGGCTGGACAATCACCGACTGCGGCGGGGCATCGGCCAGCAACGGGGCGTAGAACCGCTCATGCCGGTGGGTGACGACGGTGAGCAGGCGTTCCGAATCGACCAGCATCAGCGCGCGCCGGCGCGTCTGCTCGAGGAGTGTCTCGTATCCCAGGATCCGACAGAACTGCTTGGGGCGGTCGTCGCCGGCGAGGGCCCGCGTCAGCGCCTGCAGGCGCGTGCCGTCGCCACCGGCCAGCACGATCGCCGAATACGACATGGCCGTCACTCGCCGCTCTGCTGCAGGAGCTTGGCCACCAGCGCCGTCCACCCAGTCTGGTGGCTAGCCCCGATGCCGGCGCCGTTGTCGCCGTGGAAATACTCGTAGAAGAGAATGAGATCCCGCCAGTGGGGATCGCGCTGCAGCTTCTCGGCGCCTCCGAAGACGGGACGGCGCCCGTCGGGCCCGCGCAGGAAGATGCGGGTGAGCCGCCGGGAGAGCTCGGCCGCGACATCCCACAGGTTGAGCCGGCGATCGGCACCTGTCGGAAAGGCCACCTGGAGCCGGTCGCCGAAGAAATGATGGAACTTCTGCAAGGCCTCGACGAGGAGGTAGTTGACGGGAAACCAGATCGGACCTCGCCAGTTGGAGTTCCCGCCGAACAGCCCGGTGGACGACTCGGCCGGCTCATAGTCGACCCGATGCTCCATGCCGTCGATCCGCACCATGTAGGGGCGCTCGCGGTGGTAGCGGGAGAGGGCCCGAATGCCGTAGGCGGAAAGGAACTCGCTGTCGTCCAGCAACATGCGGAGCACGCGGGGCAGCTGGTCGTCGGTGACCAGCGAGAGCAGCCGGCGCGTGCCGCCGGTCGGGGTCTCCTGCTCGACGACATGCTCCCGGAACTCCGGCCGGTGGTCGATGAACCACTGCATCCGCCGGCGGAACCCCGGCAGCCTGTCCACGACGTCGGGCTCCAGCGTCTCCACCGCGAAGAGCGGGATGAGCCCGACCATCGAGCGCACCTTGAGCCGGGCGTGGCGGCCGTCCTCGGTATGCAGCACGTCGTAGAAGAAGCCGTCCTGGTCGTCCCAGAGCTGGATGCCTTCGCCGCCCAGGTCGTGCATGGCGTGGGCGATGTAGACGAAGTGCTCGAAGAACTTGGAGGCGATGTCCTCGTAGGCCGGGTTGTCCCGGGCCAGCTCCAGGGCGATGGCCAGCATGTTGAGGCAGTACATGGCCATCCAGCTAGTGCCGTCGGACTGCTCCAAATGCCCGCCCCCGGGCAGCGGAGCCGAGCGGTCGAACACCCCGATGTTGTCGAGGCCCAGGAAGCCGCCCTGGAAGACGTTCTTGCCCTCGGCGTCCTTGCGGTTCACCCACCACGTGAAGTTGAGCAGGAGCTTCTGGAACACTTTTTCCAGAAATTCGCGATCGCCCTTGCCGCGGATGCGCCGTTCGATCTTGTAGACCCTGAGCGCGGCCCAGGCGTGCACCGGAGGGTTCACGTCGCCCAGCGCCCACTCGTACGCCGGGATCTGGCCGTTCGGGTGCATGTACCACTCGCGCAGGAACAGAACGAGCTGGGCCTTGGCGAAGTCGGGATCGACGAGGGCCAGCCCGATGCAGTGGAAGGCGAGGTCCCAGGCGGCGTACCAGGGATACTCCCACTTGTCCGGCATGGAGATGATGTCCTCGTTGTAGAGATGCAGCCAGTCTCGGTTCCGACCCCCACGCCGCTCCGAGGGTGGGGGCGGCGTGCCGGGGTCGCCCTCCAGCCAGCGCCGGACGTAGTAGTGGTAGAACTGTTTGCTCCAGAGCAGGCCTCCGAGGGCCTGCCGCATCACCCGCCGGGCATCCGCCGACAGGCGCGCCGGGATCACCGTCGCGTAGAACTCGTCGGCCTCCCGGACGCGGTCGGCCACGATCGCCTCGAAGGCCGGGCCGAAGGCGGCTGCGCCGAGGGGCGTATCAGTCAGCCGCAGCCGCACCGTCGCCGACCGGCCGGACGGGATGGCCAAGCGGTAGTGGCAGGCGGCCTTGGTGCCGGCGCGCACGGGGCTGACGGCGTCCCGGCGTCCGCCGACCACATAGTCGTGGATGCCGTCCTTGACCCACGGGCTCGAGTTGGCGGCGCCGAACAGGCGCGCGGCGTTCGTCTCGTTCTCGGTGAAGAGCAGATCCGGGCCGCCCTCGCAGTGGAGCCAGCGCCGTCCCAGCGACTCGTGATCGGCCTCGATGACCGCGACACCTGGAGCGGCGGGGGTTGCGCGCAGCGCCGGCCGCTTGGCGCCCCCGTCCCACGACCAGGTGTTCCGGAACCACAGGGTAGGCAGCAGATCGAGAACCGCCGGCTCCGGTCCCCGGTTGCTGGCCGTGATCCGGATCAGGATGTCGTCTGCCCCCGCCTTGGCGTACTCGATCTCGACGTCGAAGTAGCGATCGTCATCGAAGACGCCCGCGTCGATCAGCTCGTACTCGGGGGCCCGCCGATCCCGCCGGCGGTTCTCCTCAACGAGCCGGGCGTAGGGGAAGGCCGCCTGGGGGTACTTGTAAAGGGCCCGCATGTAGGAGTGGGTGGGGGTGGAATCGAGGTAGAAGTAGTAGTCCTTGACGTCCTCGCCGTGGTTGCCCTCGTTGCCGGTCAGGCCGAAGGGGCGCTCCTTGAGGATGGGGTCGCGCCCGTTCCAGAGGGCCAGGGCGAAGCAGAGCCGCTGGTGGTTGTCGGAGATGCCGAGGAGCCCGTCCTCGCCCCACCGGTAGGCCCGGGACCGGGCGTGGTCGTGGGGCAGGTGCTCCCAGGCGGTTCCCCCCGGGCTGTAGTCCTCGCGGACCGTGCCCCACTGCCGCTCCGAGAGGTACGGGCCCCACCGCTTCCAGTGGGCCACCTGGTCGCGGGCTTGCTGCAGGCGCTGCGCCTCACCGGTCATGGAGTCCCCACCCCCCTTGTTGTTGGACACGGGACACCCGGCGCACGGTTCGGCCGAGAGCGAGGCCTCCCCAAGCCGCGCCGGAAGCCCATGCATTCCATCATCACCTTCCGCTTGGTGAGACACGCCGGGCCGCGTCGGCGATTCGGAGGTGCAGGGTCAGAACCCCACGCCCCGTGTGGTGAGCCGCACCCGGTACACAGCGCTGCCGGCGGTAATGTAGAGGACGCGGCCATCCTCTCCCCAGGCCACGTTGCCAGTCGCCGACCCGATCTCGATACTGCCCAGATGCGTGCCGTCGGGCCCGAGCACGTACACGCCGCCGGGGCCTGCAGCAAACAGGTTGCCCTCCCGGTCCACTTTCATCCCGTCGGGTCCCCCTGGCCTGGTTGCCGCCAGGCCTGTGGCATCGAAGAAGACGCGGCCTGGGCCCAGCGTGCCGTCCTGCCGCATCGGGTACGCCATCCAGACAGCCCGAGCCCGCTCGGCATTGCTGACGTAGAGTGTCGATTCGGACGGCGACAACGCGATCCCATTCGGAGCTCGGAGTTCGCGCGTGAGTAGCGTCAACTCCCCCGAGGCCGACATACGAAAGACGCCGCTGAACGGCAACTCCTTTGCGGGATCGTCGAAGGTGTCCGGCAGCCCGAAGGGCGGGTCGGTGAAGTAGAGGTCGCCGTTCGAGTGGAACACCAGGTCGTTGGGGCTGTTGAGCCGGCGGCCCTGGTAGCGGTCGGCAAGGGGGGTCTTGCGCCCGTCCGGCTCCAGCCGGGCGATGCGGCGATCCCCATGCTCGCAGAGCACCAGGCGACCAGCGGCGTCGAAGGCAAGGCCGTTGGCGCCGGGCTCCTTGCCTGGGAATGGCGCCGCCCCCGTATAGCCGCTCGGCCTGAGAAACAAGCTCAGGCCCTGGTCCGGACGCCAGCGGTGGACCGCGTTCCCGGGGACATCGGAGAACAACAAGTCCCCGCGCCGGCGGTCCCACACCGGGCCCTCCGTCCAGCTCAAGCCCTCGACGATCCGCTCCAGCGTCGCGCCCGACGGCACCAGCCGGTCGAGGCGCGGGTCGAGCCGAACGATGCCTGGCGCGGACGGCGCTGATGTGATCATCTGGGCGAGCCCGAAGCCCCCGGCGCCGCCGAGCGCGGTGGCCAGCACGAGCCCCAGCCAGGCGACGAGCGCGATCGCCCGCCGCCCGAATTCGGATGGTCCGAGCCCCGGTCGCTTCATCACCGGCCTACGCCAAGTCGGCGACCTCGCAATAGACCTTGATCGCCCCCCTGGCCGTCGTGAGCGTATCGAGAAGCTCGCGGTAGCTCTCCAGCCCCTTGACCGGATGGGTGAGCAGCCGCCCGAGCCACCCGGCGTACTCCGCCTCGGCCTGAGCCATGTCGCGCACGCCCAGCTCGAAATACTCGCGGTTTGCGTTCACCGTGCCGACCATCACCTTGTTACCCAGGACGAAGTCGAGGTTGATCTTGTCGGCCGGCACTTCCACCTTCCGGTCGCCGCCAGTGACGCTGGATAGCACGAGGACTCCATTCTTGCCGAGCCCCTGCATGCCGTCGAAGACGATGGGCGAGTAGCCGGTGGCTTCGAAGATCAGATCGAAGGGCCCGAACTTCGCGGCGCCATCGAGCACCGGCACGTCGGCCGTGGATTCGTAGCGGGCGCCGATGGCCTCGATCAGATCCGAGTTGAGATACGGCCTCCGGGTCAGCCCGAAGGTGGTCACCGCGAGCCCGCGCAGGCGGAGCACGAGCGTCGCCAGCAGCCCGATCGTCCCCGCCCCCATGACCGCGGCACGCCGGGGACGCCAGACTCGCAGGCGCCGCTGGATCTCGTAGGCCTGCGCGATCCCCTTCTCCACGACCGTCAAAGGCTCGAGCAACACCCCGACCTCCCGGAGCCCGCGCGGAACCTTGACGATGAATTCGGCGTCGTCCACGTAATACTCGGTGAGGAACCCATGGCGCAGGTTGATGCCACGCTCGAAATAGGTGTCGTCCGTGGTCATGTCGTTGGTGCCGATCAGATCGTAGAGGCTCCCGCCGGGCCGGCGGACCGTGGCCACGACGTAGTCACCGGCTTGCACCTCCGTCACGTGCGACCCGACCGCCTCGACCCGACCGAAGCCCTCGTGACCGATGACCAGGAACTCGTACCCCGGCGGTGGCGCCCCGTACTCCGCCGCGTTGATCTCTTTGTCCGTCCCGTCAACACCGACGCGCAAGACCTTGACCAGGACGCCCCGCCCCCCGGGGATTTCGTCCACCGTGGGCCTGGGCAGATCGGCAATATGTACGCTGTCAGGTTTGCCGGGAATCACGGCGATCGCTTTCATATGCTTGTTCTCCGATCAGGGACGCACGCCGGGCACGCTCAGGCGGATCCGATAGAGACCCGTCTGCGCGGTCAGGTAGAGCGTTTGCCCATCGTCGTCGCCCCAGGCCATGTTGTGCGGGTGCTCGGGTCCCTTGAGCGTGCCGAGATGCGTGCCATCCGGGGAGAGGATCCAGAGCCCGCCCGGCCCGGAGACATACACGTTGCCGCGCTGGTCGACCTTGACCCCGTCCAGGGCGTCTTCGCCGGGCGCGTCGGTCATATCGAAGAAGACCTGGCCGCTGCTCAGAGCCCCATCGGGCCGGACCTCGTACCGCATCACGACCTTGCGCCGGGGATCCCAGTTACCGACGTAGAGGTAGCGCTCGTCGGGGGACAGCGCGAGGCCGTTGGGACCGGACAGATCGCTGGCGACGAGCCTCAGCTTGCCGTTGATCAGGCAGAAGACCCCGCTGAACGGCAGCTCCTTGCCGGGATCAGCGAACGCCTTAGGGAGTCCGAACGGCGGATCGGTGAAGTAGAGCGCGCCATCGGACCGGTAGATCAGGTCGTTCGGGCTGTTGAGCCGCCGGCCCTGATAGCGGTCGGCCAGGACCGTCAGGGCGCCCGTCCGCTCCAGGCGGCTGACGCGGCGGTTGCCGTGCTCGTTGACGGTGAGCCGTCCCTCGCGGTCCAGGGCCAGGCCGTTCGAGCCCGGCTGGCCGTACTCACCGACGTCGATCCCGGCGTAGCCGCTCTTGGTCCGAAAGACCGACACCTGGCCGTCCGGTGACCACCGATAGATCGTGTTGGCGTTGGGGTCGCTGAACAGGAGATACCCGCCTGTCGTTGCGGACCCCGGCACCCACACCGGGCCCTCGGTGAAAAGAAATCCGTCGGCCAGCTTTTCCAGACGGGCCGAGGGGGGAACGATATCGTCCAGCGCCGGATCCCGCCGGATGATCTCCGTGGCGACCGGCTGCACCCGCCCCGAGTCACCGGGCTTGTAGAAGTCCAGGGTGGCCGAGCGCACCCAGATGAAGTTCCCCGGCGGATTGGACAGCGGGCCGTTCATGCCGAATACCGCCAGCTGGAACTGCTGGCCCGGGCGGACATCACGCCCGAGCACCACCCGGTTGGGAGCGTTGAAACCCTTGACCAGGGATCCGCCGGTCTGGCCCAGAACGATCGGTAGCCGGCCGTCCACCCACACCTCGGCGTAATCGTCGACGACGATCTCGAAGACGGCCGTGGCGCCCGTCGGATCGAACGCGCCGATCTGCTCGGGAATCGTCACGCGCAGGCGATACCAGTTGAAGCTCAGGCGGCCATTGCCTCGGCGCGCTTGCAACTCGGCGGCCGGCAGCGCCGCCCACGCCGTGTCGTCGAAGTCGGCGGCTCCGGCGTGGGGGCTGATGTCATAGGTCCGGTTCGGCGGGCCGGACGGCCTCAGATCGGGGCCGGGGGCCCGGTGCTCCACGTCGACGATCGTGACGTCGTGGTACCGCCACTGCCCCTTGACGAGTCGGACACCCTCGTCGGTGGACAGGTCGACGATCGCGACCGGCCGGCCGCCGGGGGCATCCGGGGTGGTCTGCGCCGCGGCCAAACCGGTCATCACGAGCAGCAGAGCAACGGCGCCGCTCAGCCGGGCCCTCATCGGACCTTCACCACGTAGTAGTTCAGCGGTCCCTGCACCTCGGTGAACATGTGGGGAACACCGGCAGGAACGACGATCACGTCACCTTTGACGACTCGTCGCCCCTCGCCGCCGACGATGGCGGACCCGCGAAGCTCGTTGGGCTCGCTCACATTGGCGTCGGGGACACGGCCGCCGGTCACGAAGGTCGCGGCGCCGTCCAGGATGTAGATGAGGTCAGTGTCCAGCGTGTGGACCTCGGCGATGCCGTCCATCTCGCGGTGGCTGGCGTGGACCATGTAATTGTCCATGTTCACCAGCACCGCGCCCTTCTCGAAGCCCGCGGCCACCATCCGGCTGTCGATGAAGGTGGCCTTGCGCGGGAGCGCCGGGCCCGCCATCCCCGTTTTCAACGTCCTCGCGACCGCGGCCCCGGCGAGGGCGATGTCCTCGTCCTGTTGCGCGCTCGCCGCCCCGCTCACCCCGATTCCCCCGACGACGTCTTCACCGACCATGAGCGGAACACCGCCCTGCAGCGGCGTGAAATCGGCCAGGGCCACCATCGCTGTCCGGCCGTTCTTGATGATGTCCTCAAACGCCCGGGTCGGGCGCTTGAACATCGCCGCCGTCCGGGCCTTGCCGATCGAGATGCTGGCGCCGGCGGCGAACGTCCCGTCCAGCCGCTCGAGCGCGATCAGATTGCCACCGTCATCGACGACGGCGATCACCCCACCCGGCGCGTTCAGCCGCCGGGCCTCGCCGATCGCCGTGGCGATGATATGCCGGGCACCCTCCAGGGTCAGGGCCTTCTTGTCCACGACCTGGGCCTGACCCGGCGCGACGACGGCCATGGTCGCGACGGCTGCTGCTGCCACGCACGTGAGCCCTTTCATGACGTCGTTCCTCCTGAGAGCGGATGGGTTGAGACCTGCGTTTCGCCGACCGGCCGCGCCACGAGCGGACAGCTCGCGGGGCGGCCGGCCGGCCGCCCGGCCATGCGAGTCGCGCTATTTCATCGCCACCGGGTTGGCGAACGACGCCTCACCGAGGACGACCTCTGCCCACGCGCACCACATCTGGACCTTCGCGATGTCCTGGATGTAGGCCGGCAGCGTAATCGACCGGTTCACCTTATCGTCCTTGATCGTGAGCCGGTTCAACAGATAGGTGTTCCCCTTGCTGTCGATGACCTGCCAGTGCGGGTCGGGCGAGCCCGGCACCTTGAAGTCGCTGGACACGGTCAGGACGTGCTTGCCGCCCTGGTGCTCGTGAGTGACGGTGCCGCCGTTGACGGCCTTGCCCACGAACTGCGTGGTGATGTCGGCCGCGAAGCCGGGGGCGACACTTAGCCCGGAGATAGCGAGCGCGGCCAGAAGCGCAACCGAGAGCGTGCGGAACTGAGCCATACGACGTCCTCCTTGCCTCTGTGATGTCGGGCCCCGAGCCCGAGGTCCGGCAGCCCCACGCCACCGTCCCGGGCGCCCGAGGAGCACGATCGCCGATTGGACACCGCAGGCGAGGGGCACGGTTCGACGCCGACGGTGCACCGGTCCGGCGGCTCCAGGTGTCTCTGGAAGCGAGCCTGGAGGGCGGGATCCTCGAGGATGGGAGGTGCTCGGATGAACCGCTTGACTCCTCAGGAGCGTCGAAGGGTCTATCTGGCCCAGCAGCGGGCCCGCAATGTGATACTGGCTCGGCTGAACACTCCGGCGACGTCTGCCGCGGGCGCCGATGACCGGGGTCGTGGGTGGCTGATCACCGCCGCCATGATCGCCACTTTGCTCGGCGGCAGCGTGCTCGCCTCCCAGACGTTCGAGTTCCACCTCCCGACCGGGCTGGTGGAGGCGCTCCTGCCGCGCCTGTGACGGCCCTGGCGGACCTCAGCGCTGACCTGAGCGAGCTGACGCCGGGGATCAGCGCTCTGCGGCCCCAGCTGCATCAGCGCCCCGAGCTGGAGTTCGAGGTAGTGTGGACAGCGATGACCCTGGCCGAGGGGCCCCAGGGGCCCGGGAAGGTGCGCTATCGTGGGAGCATGGTCCTCGGCCTGTTCCTTACGGTGGCGCTGGCCTCGGCCTGCCAGCGGACGGCCTCGGGACCTCAGGACAGCCTGCGCTTCCCCGTTCCCGACCGGCCGGTCGCGAGTATCGTCTCATCTGCTTACTCCGACGAGGCCACCCGCGACACGCACGGCGAAGCCGAGCGGGTCATGGACCGGGTAGGCATCGCTTCCGGAACGCGGGTAGCCGACATCGGCGCTGGCGACGGCTACTACACGGTCCGGCTCGTTCGCCGCCTCGGCTTCTCGGGGAGGATCTACGCCACCGACGTCGAGGCCAAGTACCTGAAGCGGCTGGAGGAGCGGCTGCATCGAGAGGCGATCCTCGGGGTCACCCTCGTCCTCGGCGGGCCCGGTGACCCGAGATTGCCGCCCGGCTCCATCGACGTTGCCATCCTCGCTCACATGTACCACGAGATCGCGCGCCCGTACGAGTTCATGTATCGTCTGCGCGCGGCGCTGGCCCCGCAGGCACGGATCGGGATCGTCGAGGTGGACAAGCCGACGCGGGATCACGGAACGCCGGCGGCACTGCTGCGGTGCGAGCTCGGTGCGGTCGGATATCGTCTGACGGCGCTCACCTTGCTCGCGCCAGCGGACGGGTATCTCGCGATCTTCGTTCCCCCGGACGTCCTCCCCTCACCCGACTCGATTCGACCCTGTCGGCAGTGAGGGCGCGGTCAGCTCGCTGGACCGCGTGAGAGATCAGTCGGTCCGCCAGGAACGCCACTCAGGGCGCGCCAGGCCGAGCCGTACACGAGCCCGGCCAGCGACACGAACCCCACGATCACCGGGGTGACAGCCTGGTGAATCGTCCCCAGGGCCCACAGAGTGACGAAGGCGCCAGCCGCGAGCAGATGGGCCCGGATCAACCCATGGAGCACGCGGCCGCGCCGGGAGGTGCTCGGCCACGGCTCGCCCTTCACCAGGAGCGACACGCCGAAGGCGGCGACCACCCAGTCCAGCGGCCAGAAGAGCCAGAGGTTGGCGTTGTGGTGAAGCAGGGTGTGCGGACTGGTGATCCACGCGAACACCATCAGCGTCCCGAGCAGGGCGGACAGGAACCCGAACCCAAACACTCCCGCGCCCACGATCCGCACGTTCAACCGCCGGGGCGTCAAGCGCGTCGCGTGAGCCAGGCCGGCGATGGCCAGGGCTCCCAGTCCCGACGCGACCAGGTAACCGCCGGAGCGACGGAGACGCGGGCGCCCGGGAGCCGCGATGAGGGGCTCGGATTCGCCCAGCAACGAGGCGGCGGGCGCGGCCGCATCGGCTGATGCGGGCACCGCTCGCAGCTGCTCGCGCAGCTTCTCCGGCAGAAAGACCTCCTCCCACGCGGACAAAGGGCGATCGACCTCGGCATTCAAGACGACGTCGAGCCCCCGGGCGACCAGCGGCCAGGGGCGCAGGGCGGACCGCAGGAGCTCCCGCCGGGTTCCGTTACCCCTCGTCGCCCAGAGCCGATCGGCGATCCTGCCCGCAACCGCCTCGTCCAGGAGATCGCGGATCTGCGTGACACAGTTGCGGCGCCACATATCGTACGGGTAGGGACGATGCTCGGGCCGCGCGTTCCAGGCGAGCCGATGTACCAGGCGTGTGCTCTCCAGACGGTCGAGCGTCAGTCGCTCCTGCCGAAAGGTCCGTGATTCCGCGGCGTAGGCACGAACCATGTCGCTGTAGGCCTGGACGCTCAAGTGATAGGTCGGCGTGCCGACCAGGAAGCGGGCGATGAGCGCGAACGGGTTGCCAGCATCGACGAGGCCCCAGTCGAACACGAGGTCCGTGCCCGTCCGAGCGTCACGCACGCGGAGCGCGACGTGTCCCCACATGGTCTGGAGCTCGTCCCCGGGTTCGTAGGTCAAGAGGTAGACCTCTACGGTGTCGACGTCGACCGGGAGTCCATCAGGCTGACCCGCCGCCGCGCTCGCGCCCGGTACGACGAGCGCCGCCGAGCAGGCGACCGCAACAAGAAGACGCATGCCCGCTGCGGCCTTCACCAGACCGGGCCTGCTTACGTGGCGTGGTGAAGCAGGCCGGCCCAGGTCGCCCCGCCGACCGCGCGCGCCCGCAGCCGGGGCTCGAGCCACGCGTCCACCCCCAGGACGCGCCCGGCGTCGCCAAACGCGAAGCAGAACTGGGGGAGCGTGAGGAGCGGCCAGATCCAATACCACTCCCCGGGCACGGCGTAGCTGCCAAGCGCGATGTTGATCTGCCAGAAAAAGCCTGCCAGCCCGGCCAGGCGCGTCATCACGCCGACTAGGAGCGCCACGCCGAGCGCCATCTCGACGAGGAACGAGACCATGGCGAAGGCGGTGAAGTTCGGCAGTACCACCTCGCGAAGGAGGGTCGCATACCAAGGGAATGCCGGGGTGGCGATCTCCTTTTCGATCCACCCCCGCAGCCACCCGAAACCGATCCACGGCGCTTTCTGCAGCGCGAAGTCCAGGTAGAGAAGCCCGAAGGCGATCCGAAAGAGCGCCAGGGGCCAGCCGGGCACGAGCGTCTTCAGTCCGAGTATGTTGATCACGGCTGTTTCACCTCCGCGTGGTTACACGCGTGCGGCCATGTCGGTGGTTCGCCCAGCCCCGGGGTGGCGGCTGGGCGACGGTTGGTAAGCGAGTCGGCTGCCCGGCAGGCCATGCCCGGTGCGGCCGACCGAAGCCGGCCGGGCACCACCGAAGTAATTGATATACCGATCGATGGGGCGCGACTCGGCCCGCAGCAATGACGACAGGTAGATGATCGAATCCGCCACGTGAACCACGGATGACGATCCCATCGCCTCCTTAGACACGCGATCGGCCCGCCGGGATGCTGGGGAGCCGACTCCTGATGCCTGTTCGAGCACCGTGCCCAGGTGGAAAGCCCCTTCGGCGCCGGCCAGCGCACCGCCGACGCGCGGGCCGGCGTCCCAGGGATGCCAGTGTCCCTTGACGCCCGAAAAGATCGGGCATATCTCTGGAGCCCGGTCGCCGGCATCGGCAGACCGCATGGATTTTGCACGGCTGTGACAATTGCGCCGCGGGCAACGGCGCAAGATCACCGCCGCGGGAGATGGCACCGGCATGGCGGAGACTGGAACTCGGCGAGCGAAGATCCCGCGGGTCAGCGTTGTCATCCCCGCCTTGAACGAGGAGGCGGCCATCGGTTCGGTGGTTGACGAAGTGCCCCGCCACCTGGCGGACGAGATCATAGTCGTGGACAACGGCAGCACGGATCGCACGGCCGAGATCGCCGCCGCCGCTGGCGCTCGCGTGGTGCGCGAGGCCCGGCGCGGCTACGGGGCGGCCTGTCTGGCCGGTACGCGAGCGGCCATCGACGCCGACGTCCTCGTGTTCCTGGACGGCGATCGCAACGAGGATCCCCGCGAAATGGACCGCGTGCTCGCTCCGGTGCTGACCGGCGAGGCTCACCTCGTGATCGGCTCGCGCGTGCGGGGCGGCGCCCCCGCCGCCCTCACGCCCCAGCAGCGCGTCGGCAACCGCGTGATCACGACGCTGCTGCGCTTGCTCTACGGTCTGCGGCTCACCGACATCGGCCCCTTCCGCGCCATCTCGGCACGCGCGCTCCACGACCTCGGCATGGAGCACCAGACCTACGGCTGGCCCGTCGAGATGATTGTCAAAGCCGCGCGGCGTGGCTACCGCATCGTCGAGGTCCCCGTGAGCTGCCGGCCCCGGATCGGCCGTTCGAAGGTCGCCGGCACGCTGCGAGGCAGTGTGTTGGCCGGTTACCACCTGGTCCTCACCACCGTGCGCTACGCCTGGAGGCGCTGATGGCCTTTTCGGTCGGCATCGGGCTCACCAACGAGTGCAACCTCAAGTGCCCGCACTGCTATCGGCCGGACATGGTGGTCGAGCGGCTCACGCTCCACGACGTGCAGAGAGTCTGCGAGGCGATCTCGGTCCGGTCGATGAACCTAGGCGTCGGCGAGAATGGGCTGCACGCTGAGTACGAAGCGATCCTGGACTACGTGTGGCGCCGGGGCGTCAAGACGAGCATCACCTCCAACGGCCTCAGCATCCAGGCGCTGGGGGATGCCACGGTCAAGCGCTTCCACAGTATCGAGTTTTCCCTCGACTTCCCCACCGAGCGCGCGCACGACGGCTTTCGCGGGGCTGGCAACTGGCGCACCGTGCTGCGCGGGCTCGAGCGCTGCGTCGATCTGGGGGTCCCGGTCACCGTGACCACCGTGATGATGAGCATCAACTACGACGGCCTACCAGCCCTGGCTCGCCTGGCCGGAGAATTTCGGGCCAATCTGCGCGTCAACGTCTACCAACCCTCGAAGACCGATCGGTTCACGCTGACCTACGCCCAGTTCTGGACGGCGATCCGCGGTCTGGCCGACTCGACCCGGTTGGTGGCAACCACCGAGCCGGTGCTGGCCGGCGTCCTCGGGCTCGAGAACTTCGCAGGGCCGGGCTGTGGGCGCTCGACGGTGCGCGTGGCCCCCGATGGGCGTGTGTTGCCGTGCACCTACTGGCCGGCGAGCCGCGTCCGCGTTGCCGATCTCGTCCGCCTCGGCGAGGCGATCATCGACACCCCGGAGTTCGCCGAGGCCCGCCGCCGGCCACCAGCCTGCGAAGGCTGTCCCTGCCAAGGCGGCTGCGCCGGCCGCCGGGCGCTCAGCGGGAGTTTGGACGAGCCCGATCCTTACTGCCCGTTCGCGCGGGGGGAGCATATCCGGCTCGACTGGGAGCGAGCGAGCACCCAGGATCTTCCGAAGCTGGGCAGCGCCTGCACGACGGTCGTCTCCGCGTACTGACGGACCCAACCATGGCCATTGCACTCCGTCCCCCCGTGGTCCCCGATCTCCCCCGGTCGCTATATCTGGAGACCACCAACCGCTGCGACTCGGCGTGCCAGACCTGCATCCGCACGTTCGCCAGCCTCGAACCGCCCGCCGATCTCACCTTAGCCCAGGTCCAGGCGATCGTGGAGCAGTTCCCCGTGCTCGACCGGGTGGTGCTGCACGGCATCGGCGAGCCCTTGCTCAACCGCGAGATTTTCGACATCGTCGGCTGGATCAAGATTCGGGGGACGACCGTGCTCTTCAACTCCGATGCGATCAGCCTCACCCCCAAGCGCGCCAGGCGTCTGATCGAGTCGGGGCTCGACGAATACCGCGTGTCTATGGACGCGGCGACGGCCGCGACCTACCGCCAGCTCCGGGGCGTCGACCAGTTCGACCGAGTCGTCGGCAACGTTCGGCGCCTTGTGGAACTCGAGCGCGAACTCGGGCGGCCGACTCCGAAGGTGTCGCTGTGGTTCACGGCCACTCGACTGAACCTGGAGGAGCTGCCGGCCTTCGTGGGGCTGGCGGCCGGCCTGGGCGTGGGCGAGGTGTACGTGCAGCGGCTGGTCTTCAACGGCCTCGGGCTGGCCATCGAGGAGAATGCGCTGCACGGCCGGCTGCGAGCGCGGGAGCAGGCCCTGTTCGATGAGGCTACGCACATGGCCGAGAATCTCGGCATCGCTCTGCGCGCCTCCGGCCTTACCACGCCGCTTGACAGCCTTAAGGGCGAAGCGCCACGCCCGCGGCATTGGGCCGGGTGCCAGCGACCTTGGATGCTCGCCTACGTGACCGCCAACGGCAATGTCCTCCCCTGCTGCATTTCCCCCTGGGTGGCCCGTGAGTACCGGGGGCTCGTGCTCGGCAACGCCTTCAGCGAGCGCTTCGCCGAAATCTGGAACGGCGAGCGCTACCGGAGGTTCCGTACCGACTTCGAGAGCGACGCCCCGCCCGACCCCTGCCGCGGCTGCGGCCTGCTCTGGAGCATCTGACGCGATGGCGGCGGACAGCCTCGGAGTGGGAGCGCGCGTGCCCGGCTGGCCGCTGGCCATCTTTCGCATCGCCTACGGCCTGCTGTACCTCGACATGGCGCTGCAGAAGGCGCCCTGGATCGGTTACGGCTGGCTGCGCGGGTTCATCGAGAAGGAGATCGCTCATCCGACGTTCGCCTGGTACGCGGCGTTCCTGAGCGACGTGGTGCTTCCTCACTTCGGCCTCTTCGGCCTCCAGACCTTCGTCGTCGAGCTGGGCCTGGGCTTGCTGCTCCTCTTCGGCGCTCTCACCCGCCTCGCTGGCGCTGTCGGCTTCCTCTGGCAGGCGCAGATCGCGCTGGGGGCGTTCAACGTGCCCGGCGAATGGTACTGGATCTGGCCGCTGCTCACGCTGCCGCTCTTCTGCTTCGCGGCGACGGGCGCCGGCCGGATCCTCGGAGCAGATGCCTTCCTTGCACCCGTCCTGGCCCGGCGGGCGGTGGCGGGCGCGGGTTGGGCGCGCCTGCTGAGACACGCGGTGTGAACGACCTGAAAACGCGGACCCTCGTCCGGCTCGCCCTCGGGACCATCGGCATCCTCAGCCTCGCAGGCTACGCGCTCGACACCCGAGATCTGCTGGACGAGGAAACGAACGCGTTCACGCACCACGTCATCGTGTTCACCGCGCTGTTCGTCCTCTATCTGACCGCGACCTGGCTGACCCTGCTCCGCGGTGGCCACGACCGCGTCGTCCTCGGGCTGGTGCTGGGCTTCGGGCTGCTCTTCCGGGGAGCCGTCCTGCCTACGCCGGTCGTGCTCTCGTCGGACGTCTATCGTTTTCTCTGGGATGGGCGAGTGCAGCGCGCCGGCATCAGCCCTTACCGGCATCCGCCGGCGGCGTCGGAGCTGGCCCATCTGCGCGACGACATCATCTACCCGAATATCAACCGCCCGACCAAGCCCACGGTCTACCCGCCGGGCACGCAGCTACTGTTCGCGGCGGTGACGACGGTCGTTCCCGACAGCCTGCTCGGCTGGCGCCTCTTCCTATTCGGCTGCGAGATCGCCACCGGCGTCCTGCTGCTTCGTCTCCTCCGTCGCATGGGTCAGCCGTTAGGCACAGTGATCGTGTATGCCTGGGCGCCACTGGCCGTGTTCGAGGGCGTGCAGGCCGGTCACGTGGAACCGGCGCTGCTTCCCCTGGTGCTTCTAGCCCTCCTCTGGCGCCAGGAGGGACGGATGGCGATGGCCGGAGCCACGGTGGGAGCCGCCGTGCTGTTGAAGCTCTACCCGGCGGCGCTCGCTCTCGCGTGGTGGCGTCGGGGGGACTGGCGCTTTCCGGTCGCCTGCCTCGGCGTGCTGGCCGCCGGCTACCTGCCCTATGCCGCACCCGTCGGTTTCCAGGTGCTCGGTTTCCTGCCCGAGTATTTTTCGAGCGCCGAGGACTTCAACGTCGGCCTGCGGTGGTTTCTCACCGAAGGCGTCGGCCTGGGCGGCGACAGCGTGGCCGGCGAAGTCGCGCGCGGCATCGTGATGCTCCTGCTCTTCGGCCTCCTCGGGCATGTCCTGCTGCGGATCCGGCGCCGCCTGCGCGAGGGCGCCGACGGGATCTTCGCCGCCGGCTTCGCGGCGGTGGCCGCCTGGCTGCTGCTGGCGCCGACGGCGCTCCACGCCTGGTACGTGATATGGATGCTGCCGTTCCTCGCAGTGGGCCCCTCGGCAGCCTGGATGTGGCTGACCGGCGCCGTCGCCCTCTCCTATCTCAAGTACGCGGGATCGGATTTGCCGCTCTGGGCGCGGGTCGTCGAGTTCGTCCCCCTCTACGTGCTCTTGATCTGGGAGTGGAGGCGCCGGGCGCCCACCGGAGCGGCCGCGGTCCCGATGGATGAGAGGGCCAGTCACCGAGCCGACTCTCATCTGCCCGCGGCGGCGGCGCCCTCGCGAGGGCCGAGATGATGCTCGCCCTCGAGGCACTGGCGGGCGCGATCGGGGCAGTAGTCGTCGTCGGGTTGTTTCTTTACGGCGTCAACGCGTACGTGATGGTCGGGCTCCACTGGTGGCACCATCGCTGCCCGCGGCCGGCACCCCCGCCGCCCACGGAGTGGCCCTCGGTGACCGTTCAGCTTCCCATCTACAACGAGCGCTACGTGGCCCATCGCCTGCTGAGCGCCGTGGGCGCGCTCGACTACCCGCCCGACCGCCTGGAGATCCAGATCCTGGACGACTCCACGGACGACACGGCCGCTATCGTGGCCGACACCGCCCGTGCGCTCACCGCTCGCGGCCTGACCATCGTGCACATCCATCGCCGTGAGCGGACGGGGTTCAAGGCAGGTGCCCTCGCCGCGGGCCTCAAGGAAGCCCGGGGAGAGTTCATCGCCATCTTCGACGCCGACTTCGTCCCGCCCTCGGAATTTCTGAGAATGACCGTCCCTCACTTCGTCGACGGCCGCGTGGCCGTCGTCCAGACACGATGGGGCCACCTCAACCGCGATTTCTCCCTGCTGACGATCGCCCAGGCCCTGGGCATCGACGGCCATTTCGGCGTCGAGCAAGCCGCCCGCTGCGCCAGCAATCTCTTCCTCAACTTCAACGGCACCGCGGGGGTGTGGCGCCGGGCCGCGATCGAGGACGCGGGCGGCTGGACCCACGACACGCTCACCGAGGACCTGGACCTGTCCTACCGCGCCCAGCTCCGGGGCTGGCGCATCGCCTACCGGCCGGAGCTGGTGTGCCCGGCCGAGCTGCCCGTGCTCGTCACCGGCTTCAAGTCGCAGCAGCGACGCTGGGCCAAGGGCTCGATCCAGACTGCGCTGAAGCTGCTGCCCCAGGTTTTCCGCGCCCCGGTGAGCCTCTGGGTGAAATACCAGGCGGCGGTCCACCTGACCTACTACATGATCCACCCGCTCATGCTCGCGGTCCTCCTGCTCACGATCCCTCTCCTCGCCGTGCGGGAGCTGGCTCCGCCAAAGCCGCTCGTACCTGCGGTGAGCGTAGCGTTCGCCCTGGCCACCCTGGGACCAGCCTGTATGCTGGCCTACGCTCAGCGCGCGGTAGATCCCCGCTGGCGCCGGCAGCTCTGGCGTCTACCTGCCATTATGGTGATCGGCGTGGGCGTGGCGTGGAGCACGAGCCTCGCCGTGCTCGGGGCGTTTCGGGGAGGCGACCTCACCTTCCTGCGCACTCCCAAGTTCGGCATCGGGCCGGGCGGCGGCGAGTGGCGGGGCAAGGCCTACGTCGAACGCCAGGCGCGGCTCGGCCTGGCCGAGATCGCGATCGGCCTCTATTGCGCGCTCGGAACCGTCCTCGTCTGGTACCACGGGGAATACGGCGTGGTGCCATTCCTGTTCCTTTATACGTGCGGCTTCATGACCGTGGGGATCCTGACGATGCTCCATACGGCGCCGGCAGCCCGGCGTACGCGAAACGACAGCGCATGAGCCGATGGCATGCCGCTCGCGGGCTGGCGGTGGCCGGGCTGGCGCTCGTGGCGACGGCGGCCGCGGCCGAACGTGACGCCCTGGTCGCCGAGGGCGAGCGCTGGTGGACGTCGTCTGGCGATCCCCGAACCCCCGTTGCCTGCGCCACGTGCCATCACGACCCCTTCGAGACGCGGGGGTGGGCCCCCAGCTTTCCCAAGTTCAAGCCCCTTCCGCCACCCCACGGGCGGGTCATGACGTTGCTGCAGGCGAACGCGGAGGCCGTCAAACGGCACTACGGTCACACTGATCCGCGGTCGGTGGCGACGGCCATCACGGCGTACCTCGCCGCCCAGGCCGCCGGCCTCCCTCCGACGCCCGGCCGCACTGAGGGGCAGCCAGCCTTCGAGGCCCGGCTGCGTGCGCTGGGCGAGAGTGTCGCGCGCGGGAGCCGCCTGTATGCGCGCCGTTGCGCCGCCTGCCACGCGTCGGCGGCGGTCGCGCCGGCCCTCGCGGCATTTCCGCGCGCCCGGGGCGGCCGCTCCGAATCGCTCGAAGGCTTTCTCGAAGAACATGCGGGGAGGGAACGAGCGCCGGCGTGGGACAGCCCGGCCATGGCCGACGTCATCGCCTATCTAGCCGCTGAGTTGGCGAGGCGCCCGTCATCATCCCACGCCGCGAAGGAGTAACCATGACGCGAGCAACGTTCGTCACTGTCTTCGTGTCCTGCCTGCTGAGCTTCGGGCTCGCGCCAGGCACCGAGGCGGCGACCGTGATCACCGGCACCGTGAAGAGCAAGGCCGGCCTGCCGCTGCCGGGGCTGGCGCTCTTGGAGAAGGGCGAGATCCACAACAACGTGTGGGACCGCGGCGCTCTGGTGGACGCCGCCGGCCGGTTCCGCATCGAGCTTCCCGCCGGCGGTCAGTACGGGCTTCACGTCTACTCGAGCGGCTACATCTACAAACCGGAGGCGATTCGGGTGGAGACGGGCCGGACACTCACGGTCGACGTCGTCCTCATCCCCGAGCCGACCCGGTCGAACGATCCGGTCATCAAGCGCGTGGGGTTCTTCCCGTGGGAGCAGCGACAGGGCAAACTCACGTTCGTCAAGCTCGACGTCTCGGACCCGAACGACGACCTCGGTCCCCAGGTGATGGCGTTCAACGCGGCCACCGGCCGCGCGTTCGCCATGCAGCCGCCACAGCGGGTGCGCGACCTGAAAGCCAACTTCCCCCAGGGGGTCTACCAGCTCGAGGTTGACACGTCTGCCACCCCCATCAATCCGCGTGACTGGCACTTTGTCGTCGCCGACCACCAGTGCAACACGACGGACATCCTGGGCGCCCCCCACGAGCCCGAGGCGCCGCGGGTGATCCGGTGAAGCCAGCGACGTCGGTCGCCGTCGTGATCATGGCCAAGGCGCCGCGTGCAGGCGAAGTGAAGACGCGCCTCTGCCCTCCGCTCTCTCCCGGCGCGGCGGCCGCCCTCTATCGCTGCTTCCTTCAGGACAAGATCGAGCAGGTGCGCGCCCTCAAGGATGCGAGGCCGTTCGTGGCGTACACCCCGGACGAGGCGCGAGCCGAGTTCGCGGCGCTGGCGCCGGGCTTCGCCCTGGTGCGCCAGCATGGCGCCGACCTGGGCGCGCGGCTGCTGGCGAGCCTCGGCGCCCTGCTCGGCGACGATGACACGGGGGCAATCGCCATTGACAGCGATACGCCGACGCTTCCGACGGCGTTTCTCCAGCAGGCGGTGGACCGAATTGCGGATCCGACGGTCGACGTGGTCCTCGGGCCCACGGACGACGGGGGCTATTACCTGATCGGCATGCGGGTGGCGCATCCGGACCTGTTCAAAGCGATGGAGTGGAGCACCCCGCGCGTGCTGGGGGAGACGCTCCGGCGGGCGGCGGCGGCCGGACTGAGACTCGTCTGTCTGCCCCCCTGGTTTGATGTCGACACGCCGGACGACCTGGCCCGGCTGCGTGACGCCGTGGTCCGCCAGCGGGGCCACGTTCCCCCGCACACCGCGGCCTTCCTAGCACAACACCAACGATGACCCGCCGCAGTGAGACGCCGTGGCGCACCCTGAACTCCAGGCCGATATACGCCAACAAGTGGCTGTCGCTGCGGGAGGACCTCGTGGAGATGCCGGACGGGCGCACGACCACCTACGGCGTCGTCACCACCGGGGATTGCGTCGGCGTGCTGCCCTTCGTTGACGCTGACACGGTGCTGCTGATCCGTCAGTACCGCTACGTGGCCCGCCGTGTCACCTGGGAGATTCCTACGGGCGGCGTACACGCCGGCGAGTCGCTGGAGGCGGCCGCCCAGCGCGAGCTAGCCGAGGAGATCGGGCACCGGGCCGATCGTCTCAGTCCCCTGTGCACGTATCACACCAGCAAGAGCGTGATCGACGAGACGGCCCACCTCTATCTGGCCGATGGGCTCACCCCGGCCCTCACGCCGCCCGACGAGACTGAGTTCATTGACGTCCGACCGTTCCCGTTCGCCGAGGTGCTCGGCATGGTCCTGGACGGAGAGATCGTCGACAGCATGACCATCATCGCGATGCTTCTCGCCGCGCGGAGGCGTGCGCCGAACCAGACCGCTTGACGCCGGCTCGGAGATGAGCAGCACGAACCTCCTGGCAAGGAGACCTCCATGCGTAACCGCGTTGCGGCTGCAGCGATCCTCGCGACGCTCGTGCTCAGCCCCCTGTTGGGATGGGGAACTGCATCGGCCGATCATGGGGCCGGCGACCCGCTCAAGGACTATGTACCCCGGACCCACGACGAGGCCGAGATCGTGCGGCTGATCGGAACGGTCGCTGCGGGCTGGGAGCGCAAGAACGTGGATCTGATCCTGTCGGCGTACGCCCCGGATGCGGTACAGCGGGCGTGGAACGACCCGGCCACGATGATCGGGGTTGCGGGCATCCGAGGTGAGGCGCTGGGGGCGTTCGCTGATCCCGCCCTGGGCCGCGTGCGCTTCCAGGACTGGATTCACCGGATTTATGTCGTGAATGGCTCGGCACTGGTCGAGATCAACCAGAAGTTCCACGGCTGGGGGCGGGACCACTACTACCGTGACTTCTGGATGTTCGCACGCCGGAACGGTCAATGGTGGTTGATCCGCTACGACTACGAGTCCCAGTCCCCGTTCGACCGTCGCTGAAAGCAAGTCAGCAAGTCGACCGCGCTCAAGTTGGTGCAGCGTGGTAAGAAGAATCGACGTCCCCAGGTATATACAGGTCTCAGCCATTGTTGCTAGCGTCACTCCTCGCGCTTGGTTCGGCCACCATGTACGGTGCCGCCGATTTCTTCGGCGGGCTGGCGACTCGCCGAACCAACCTCGTGGCCGTTGTCGTCGTGTCGCAGTTTTCCGGGATGGTGGCTCTGGTGATCGTGCTTCCGTGGCTGCCGGATGCCGCCCCGGCCACGCGGGATCTGGTCTGGGGCGCCCTGGCGGGCATCGCCATTGGGGCCGGTCTCGCCCTCCTGTATCGGGCGCTCGCCATGGGCAGAATGGTCGTGGTCGCACCGACGACCGCGGTGTGTGCCGTCGTGATTCCGGTGATAGGAGCGCTCCTGCTCGGCGAGCGGCCCGGTCCAAGAACGCTCGTTGGCATTGCGCTGGCGATCGTCTCGATCGTTCTCGTGAGTCAACAGCGCGCCGGCGCGGCGCGGGGAGACCGTCCCACCGCTGGCGCTTCCGGTCTACCCGCCGGCCTGGGGGTGGCGCTCCTGGCGGGTGTCGCCATCGGACTGTTCTTCCTCGCGCTGGCCCGCACGGCACCGGCTGCTGGCCTCTGGCCTCTGCTCGTCGCGCGCTTCGTGTCGGTGGTGTTGTCAGGAACAGCGGCGCTCGCTGGCGGCCAATCGCTCCGGATGGCGGTGCCGGTCGTCGCGATGGTCATTGCTGGTGGCCTGATGGATATGCTCGCCAACACGCTGTATCTCCTGGCGACCCACCACGGACCTCTCAGCGTGGTGGTGACGTTGTCGTCGCTCTATCCCGCCAGCACGGTGATCCTGGCGCTCGCGGTGCTCGGCGAGCGTCTCAGCGCTCTGCAGGGCGTCGGGATCGCCTGCGCGTTGATCGCCGTGCTCTTGATCGTCGGCGGCTGATCAACTCCGTCCGCTCACGACGTGCTCGCGCTTCCTGAAGGGTGGTGGCGGAGCGGTTCGCCGGCGATGAGGCGATCGATGATCCGCTCGTCGGCGGGGTCGACCGACGTGAAGCGGATGGACGTCAAGCCGTCGCCGGCGGCGCCGGCGACGACCTTGCCGTAGAGATCGCGCGACTCTTGACCGAGGAC